>JAUZOM010000084.1 GCA_030706465.1 Bacteroidota bacterium
CCTATCAAGATATTTTCCCAATTTTTTTATCTTACAGTACCGATCGATATTTTTCTAGAATGTCCTGTCCTCCTTTGGTTTTTTTATAGATAGGGACTTATCTCTCAAATTCAGGTACTAAAGTTTCGCAGGAGTTTACTTACACCGCTCTCCCGTGGTTTGACCGGGACTCTTTCTCCTACCAGACTGAGCAGAACCTCCCGGGAAACTATTGGAAGGGGCCTGATATAATACATATATAAAACATATATAATACATAAACAATACATAGTTAAAACATATCTATATAGATATATATTAACTATGTATTGTTTATGTATTTCCAATCTTTTTAGGAACTCTTTTATAAGACCTTTTTCGGTAGGTTCATAGGAGGTTCTCCGGAGGTAGATAGCCTGTATAGTTCCCGGTATATAGCTTTATCGTGCTTCGAGTGGCAGATAGGAAAGAAATTCAGGCCTCCCTCACGTTCATAATCGTACGATGTAAATATCGGTTCTGGTAGGATGGTAATTATTAAAACAACTCAACATGAACCGAAAATTTTGTTTCCATAAAAAGTAGAGTTTTGGTAATCTTATGAATTTATTACTAACTATCTCATAAATAGTAAACTAATCGCAAGCTCCGTTTTTTTTGATAATTTTAGGTTCTTTATTTTCAACAAGTTATTTTACTGCGAAGCTTTAATTCATGTGTTTATTGGCACAATATTTAATTGTCTATTAAAACATCAGCTATTTAAATTGATACAAAAACCGAAGAAATATCAGACTTTATACCGAAAGATCGGCATCTTCGATTTGTGTAAATTTGCGTCGTTTGCGTTAGTTGCGTTCTGCCTTTTTGGTTCTGAATTGTCCAGGTTAGGAAAGTAGAATTGAATAGGAAGTTCAACTATCAGACTTTTGTGGTGTAAAATTCATTGAAGGAAACCGGTTGGACTCTTGTGTAATCACAGCAGGTATAAAATAAAATTAGATGGATTCGTCTGGAGGCGATCGGGTAGGGGATCAGGCTTTTAGTGATTGGCGGGGCGGAAAAATAAGCAGGCTATTCCGGTAAGAAATAGCCTGCAGGTGAAATGAAACTAAATAAACACTACTGGATGTCAGTCGGAAAACAAAATGCTTTCGGTAAACAACATTTGTTATCCCGGTTTTTCCAACCATTTATACCAACTATCAGTTTTATGGTATCGTGCTGTTTTGAATGTGGGGTTTTAAAAATTGAAAACCATTTTCTTTTAGAAATACGAACAATTAATCGAAATTGTTATAGGCCGTTTCGCCATGTTGAGTTTCATCCAGGCCTCTTGCTTCCTGTTTATCCGGAACACGCAGCCCAATTAGTTTGTCGGTTATTTTGAATAATATAAATGTTCCGATTCCTGAAAAAACAATCGTAACCAATACAGCGACAACCTGTATTAAAAGTTGTTTGAAGTTTCCGTAAATTGCTCCGCTGTAGGCAGATTGAACAAGTGGTGAAGCGAAAACGCCTGTCAGGATAGCCCCTAGAATTCCTCCAATACCATGAACTCCAAACGCATCCAACGAATCGTCATATCCTAATTTCGGTTTTACATAGGCTACCATGCAGAAACAGACTAATGATACAAGTACTCCGATTGCCAGTGCACCCGGTATGCCGACAAATCCTGCAGCAGGTGTTATAGCAACCAGTCCGGCTACCGCCCCGGTACTGATCCCGACAACGGTTGGCTTTTTGTCGATGAACCAATCAAGCAAAACCCAGGTTATTGCTGCTGTAGCGGCACAAATATGGGTGACCATCAATGCATTTCCGGCAAGTCCATCGGCGGCCAATCCGCTTCCGGCGTTAAATCCGAACCAACCGACCCACAACAAGCCGGCACCCATGACCACATACGTAATGTTATGAGGTGGTATGGCATGATCTTTATAGTCACGGCGTCTCCCCAGCATAATGGCTGTTACAATGGCGGCAACACCCGCATTGATATGAACCACTGTACCGCCGGCAAAATCCAATGCGCCTAATTTCAACAACCAGCCGTCACTTGCCCATACCCAATGTGCTACAGGATTGTAGATGAATAAAGACCAAAGGATGGAGAAGACAAAGAATCCTTTAAAGTTGATCCGTTCGGCAAATGCTCCGATAATCAATGCCGGAGTAATGACGGCAAACATACATTGGTACATGATGAAAACAATATGCGGTATAGTGCCGGTGGCTTTCCCGTCCAGGCCTATTTGCGAATGAGAAATAAAGTAGGGACTCAGGTCGCTGATCTTGATGTTGTTTAAAAAAGCCCAGTCAAAACCACCAATGAAAGGGGAGAGAATTCCTTTTGAACTCCCGAATGATAAGCTGTAACCACAGACTACCCATTCAATGCTGATGACAGCCACGAGAATAAAACATTGCATAAAAACATTCAAGACGTTTTTACGTCTGACTAACCCTCCATAAAACAGGGCTAATCCGGGAATGGTCATTAATAAGACGAAAGCAGTTGCCACAATCATCCAGGCCGTGTCACCTGTATTGACACCTAGCGCCACTGCAGGTGCGGGGGTCTGGGCCGATAGCATTGACATAGATAACGCAAAAAAGGAACGTCAGGAGATGATATATTTTTTCATTTTTATTTATTCTTGATCATTTAATAAATTGTTTCTTTTCTCATTCTTTATTAAATAAAGCTTCCGGACCGGATTCTCTTGTTCGTATCCGAACCGAATCCTGAATGTCATAAATAAAAATTTTTCCATCACCGGCTTCACCGGTCCAGGCAGCATCAAGAATCGCATTCAATGTCTTTTCGAGATTGATATCCCGGACAACAATGGATAGCATCCTACGATGAATATAGTTCGATTGGAAAACCTGACCCCTGACGGATTGTTCTTCCGTGGATTTTCCAAGTCCGGTTATATCCCAATAGGAGAACCATTCTATGCCAACATCATATAATGCTTGTTTTACATCTTCAAATTTTGATTTGCGGATAACCGCTTCAATTTTTTTCATGATTGCAGTTCTTTAGTTTTATTGTTTATAATGTGTTGATTGAATTTTAGTCGTCGCTGCTTACTGCGAGTGAAAAAAAACAGGACTTGGATTCAGTTGCAAATCTATCCTCTTTAATCACGTGCAAAAATATAGGAATTAATTCAAATACCAAAACAAAATGACAATAAAATTAGATAAAATGATTACATATATGTATAAATGCATCGAAAAGACTACATAAATGTATGAAATAGGCAATTGTAATTGACAAATGATATTTTTAAAATTAAGGATTTTTAGGTTCCATTCAACCGTTGATCGTTTCCGGTTGTGAGGTAGATAAAAAAGACAAGCCTCTCGTTATGAAAGGCTTGTCGGATTCGTTTCGTCCTGTTATTGGTTTAATAGTTCCAATGAATTTATACTATAGTGTGTTGGATGCTCATTCGTTGTTTTGTCTTCGGGTAAGGCTCTATATGAATATTAATTGTACTAAAATGTAGATAGGCAACAAGACAAGGAAAGAAAATTTCAACAGGTAAGCGAAGAATGCCGGCATTTTTATGCCGCTTTCTTCGGCAATGGATTTCACCATGAAGTTAGGCCCGTTGCCAATATAGGTCATCGATCCGAAGAATACGGATCCGACGCAGACGGCTTTTAGCAGGATTTCGGGAATTCCGGCAATTAGGGTCGATTTGGATAAAGTATCGGGGAGTCCACTGACAACCAGTCCATGAGCTAAATTGTAGAAAGCGACCGCTGTAGGCGTATTGTCCAAGAAAGAGCTTAAGAAACCGGATGCGTATAGAAATTGCCAGGGCTCTGTCACTCCAAAGCTAGATGCATTCCTTGTCAACCAAATTAAGGTGGGAACCATAGTTATAAATATACCCAGGAAAAGATAAGCGACTTCAACAATGGGATCCCATGAAAACTTGTTGTTGCTGCGAACTTCCGACTTTGTGAAGAATAAGGACATGGCCGTAAGGACTACCAATACAATCTCACGAAGGTATTTTAGCCAGATCGGAGCATCTTCGCTTCCCATCAGAGGAATTGTTCCCTTGTTGATTAGGGTAACCGAGATGATGACACCCGTCAGGAATAAAAAGTTAATGTTACCGGTTATGCGAATCGGTTTTATTTGAATGGAATCTTCCGCCCTGTTTACCCAATTTTCTTTTTCGTAATAATGCCGGTCTACGAAGTAATAGACTAACAATAACAACGCACCGGTAAAGATCCATTCGGGGAAGAGGTTTAAGAACCAGCTAAACTCAACTCCTCGCAGGTATAACATGAACAGGGGCGGATCGCCGAGTGGCGTCAGCAGTCCCCCGCAATTGGCTACTGTCGCAATGAAAAACAATATCGTATGTGTGGTGTATGTCCGTTCCGAATTGGTTGAGATAACCGGGCGGATAAGTAGCATGGCGGCTCCGGTGGTTCCCATGATGGAGGCCAACGTATAGCCGATTCCTAGGAATAATGTATTGTTTAACGGAGTGGCTTTAATATCACCGGATACATGAATGCCTCCCGTTATGACAAATAAGGATCCCAGCAAAATAATAAATGGAATGTAGTCCCAGGCAATCGTGTCAATCAGATTCACGGAAAGTCTGTTTGCGAGCATATAAATGATTACCGGGATACTCAGAAAAAGCGAGATAATCAGCTTATTCCGGTTCAGTCCCCACCATTTTTCGAAAATAAGCGGGCCGACGGCAATTGCCAGAAGCATTAGTCCAAAAGGGGTTGAACACCAAAGAGGAATATTTGCACTATCATTCATTTGTTTAATTCTATTTTAAATAACAGATTGTGACTGTTTCTAAGATGGCCAAAGATACACAATAACGGCTATAATTCTTCATGTAAGTCATTAATTCCATTAATCGTGATTTGAAGAGGCTTAAGCTTTCTTTATTGTCTTTCTTCTCTTCGATAAATAAACCGTTATTTTAAAGAGCAGGCCATTTCTCACGAAGTAGCCTGCTCGAAACAGTAAAACTAAAGGATACACAATTTGTTTTAAATGTTTATTATATTACTCTTTGAAGGCATAACCATTCAAAGGGTTGTGTTTTAAGCGATGCTTAGTCGGAAATTACATATGTATTCTGCTGAATTTAATCGAAGTTTGTGTAAGCTGTTTCTCCGTGTTGAGTCTCATCCAATCCGATAGCTTCCTGTTTGTCTGAAACACGAAGGCCAACCAATTTGTCAACGATTATGAACAGCATGAATGTTCCGACTCCAGAAAAGAGGATTGTTACACCAACGGCAATCAGCTGTACCAGGAGTTGGTGTAAATTGCCGTAAGCGGCTCCACTGTACGCTTGTATGGCAGGGGTAGCCAAAATACCGGTCAGAATTGCTCCGATAATTCCACCAATACCATGTACTCCGAATGCATCTAATGAATCGTCGTACCCAAGTTTGGGCTTTACATAGGCTACCATAAAGAAACAGATCAATGAAACGGCCACTCCGATAATCAGGGCCCCCACTACGCCAACGAACCCTGCAGCCGGGGTAATGGCGACTAATCCGGCTACTGCACCAGTGCTTATGCCTACTATGGTTGGGCGTTTATCCAGGAACCAGTCAAGTAAGGCCCATGTGAGTGCAGCAGCAGCTGCTGCTATATGGGTAACCATAAATGCATTGGCGGCTAACCCATCGGCTGCAAGTCCACTGCCGGCATTGAATCCAAACCAGCCTACCCAAAGTAAACTTGCTCCCATAACCACATACGTGATGTTGTGTGCTGGTATGGCGTGTCCTTTGTAGTCGCGACGTTTGCCAAGCATGATAGCTGTAACAATTGCTGCAATACCTGCGTTAATGTGAACTACTGTTCCCCCGGCAAAGTCGAGCGCTCCAAGTTTAAGCAACCATCCATCTCCGGACCAGACCCAGTGAGCAACAGGGTTGTAGACAAATATTGACCAGAGTAAGGAGAATACCAAAAAACCTTTGAAGTTAATACGCTCGGCGAAAGCACCGATAATCAGGGCCGGAGTAATAACGGCAAACATACATTGGAACATGATAAACACAATGTGAGGGATTGTTCCAATGGCGGAACCGTTAGCAGCAGTCTGTGAATGAGATATAAAGTAGGGGCTTAAATCGTTAACTCCTATATTCTTCAGAAATGCCCAATCGAATCCTCCTATATATGGTTTTAAAAATTCAATGGAATTAGAACTAAATGCATTGCTATAGCCGAATACTACCCATTCGATGCTAATAACAGCAACCAGTATGAATACTTGCATAAATATATTCAAAACATTTTTGCGACGTACTAACCCGCCATAGAATAATGCCAAGCCTGGGATTGACATTAGTAAAACTAAAGCAGTGGCAACGATTATCCATGCGGTGTCTCCACTATCGATTTTTGGTGTTGCACCGGTGACTGTTTGCGCTGAAACTGTTGCGCTAAATAAAGCGATAAGGCTCATTATATATTTCTTCATATTTCCTTGTTTTAAACTGTTTGTCTTTTTATTTCTTTGTTGGTTCTTCCTTGTTGTAAAGTGCTTCCGGTCCCGATTCTTTAGTCCGAATGCGATAAGTGTCTTCAATATCGTAAATAAATAATTTTCCATCCCCGGTTTCACCGGTCCAGGCTGATTCGAGGATCGCTTTTATTGTTTTATCAAGATTTAAATCACGGACCACAATTGAGACCATCCTGCGTTGAATATAGCCCGATTTAAAGACCTGACCACGGACAACCTGTTCTTCGGTCGATTTTCCAAGTCCGGTGATATCCCAATAGGAGAACCATTCAATACCGGCATCGTAGAGCGCCTGTTTTACATCTTCAAATTTGGATTTGCGTATAATTGCTTCAATTTTTTTCATATTTATTTTTTGCTTAATGGTTTTGACCGAATCGTTAATTTTTGAAATTTCTTACATTGATAATTACTGAATTTAAATATCTTCAAGAGCTAAACATAACAGTTGATCCGTTGGAAATTATATATCAGTGTAAATTACAGATATTCCCGGGTCATCATGCAAAGCCATTTGGACAGTTTGCCCCTGATGGTAAATTGATTGTTGGAAACTTCCAGTTTCATTGATATAAATTTCGTACAGGAGCTGTTTGTTGGTTTGTTTCCAATTAAATATGTCCTTGTGTGTTTGTGCATCCGTTAATTGGATAAGAAAGGATGTTATTCCTTTTGTAGGGATGCAACAGAAGCAGATGTGGGTTAAATCAATAATTTTTGCAAATGGTACAGATAATACCCTGTTCTTTGACTGAAGGCTGATTTTAATAAGAATTGCCTGTAGCCGGTAATGATTTTTAGATGTTCTGTTTTATTAGAATGTCTGATACGAGAGGTTTTCGATGATGATGAAGCCTTTGGAAAAAGATGTTGAAACGAATTTGTATGCCGGATCTGCCCGTTTACCATTAGTAGGTTGCTGATACTAAAACCTCCACGGTGCTGATCGGGTAACGACCTTTTTTGAATGGTGATGACTCTGTATTTAGTCTCTACAATTTCACTCTTGGAGCTGGATATGGTGGTCACTCCTGCAAAAACAGTAATTACTAATAAGCAAGAGGTTAGAAAATGTTTCATACGGCTAAATTTTAAACCAATAAGGGCCAAAGACGACATTGCCCGTCTATCTCAATAAACGATGATGATTCTTAGAGAATTAAGTTAGTGAAAATAGGCTGTAAGTATTGCTATGTTGGATTTCCGACATTAATGGAAGTCGCAGATTGTTCGGATTGGTATCCAGTAGGGAGTCGACCTCATCCAACAACAAATTAATCAACGCAGGTTGGTAATTAACGGTTAGCTATTTTGGAACTTTACGATCCTTCGAAATTGTAGGATTTATGGATAGAGATCTCTTAATGTAAATCGTATAGTTGTATTACAATTAAAAGTGTGGCTCCTGTTCCGAACGCCTGTTTGTTGGATGCGAAAGGGTATTATTCCTTTGACTGGGAAGACGCGAAAAGATAAGAATTAAATCAGCAGCTTATGTAAGTGGTACAAATAGTACCCTGTGGTCTGGTTGAAGGCCGCTTTTAATAAAAACTGAGCATGGCCGGTAATGAATTTTTGTTGGTCGAGTCTGTTGGAATACCTGACACGAGAGGCCTTCGAAAAGGATGGTAAAATTCTAAACGAAAGATGTTGTAAGGAATTTGTGAGTCGGATTTGTTCGTTTCCGACACTATCAAAAAACAAATTGCCCGAATTGAATCGGGTATGGTGATGATCAGGTGACGAATTTCGCGGCAAAGAAGTGAGCAGGTGTTTTGGAACTGAGATTTCACTTTTTGAGATCGATGTAGTGGCTGCTCCTGCAAAAAGAGTAACAACTAATAGACAAAAAGTGATGATGTATCTCATGCTGTAAAATTTTAAACGAATAATGTAAGACAATAAATGACTTTTATAAGTTTTGTCATTAGGGGTCGTATTACTCTATTTTGGTTCAGATGAGTTCGTGGAATAACTAATCCTTTCGGAACGTCAACGCCAATAGATTTATTACACTACAAAGATACGTTTTTCTTTTCATATGACAAAACAAAATGATATATAAAATTCAAAAAATATTACATAAAGATATATTATTCTTGTTTTATTGTGCATTAGTATATATAATTTGCTTAATTATTGATTAATGATAATTGTGTAAAGGTGACTCCAGGCATGTTTAAATATCTTAGGTTTCATCAAAGAGTTTCGATAAATGCAGTCGCATTATGTGTCTTCCGTAATTCTGGTATAAAAATAAACAGGCCATTTCTCACGAAATAGCCTGTCCGAAACAATAAAACTAAAAAACACACGATTAGTTGTAAGCAGTTTAACCGTGTCTGGGATCACTTATCTTGATTGAGGTGTTTCGGCGTTTTTGTCCAATTTAATGCCTGAATATCCTTCTGTGCCCATTTCCGGTACATCCAGTCCGGCAAGTTCAACATCCGGTTTTACTCGGTTCCCAATAAAAATGTCAAGTAGTTTAAATATAACCCAACCGGAAAGACCTACAAAAATCAGATTGGTCCCGACTCCAATAACCTCGGCTGTGAATTGCCCGGTTCCGCCTCCATAAAAAAGACCGGTAACTGTACCGGATACGCCATTCAATCCATCGCCATAAGTTCCATCTGCAAACAACCCCAGTGCTAAACAGCCCCAGATGCCGTTAGCGCCATGTACAGCAATTGCACCTACAGGATCATCTATCTTTAATTTTCTTTCTACAAAAAAAGCAATTTCAACCACCAGGATACCGGAAATTAATCCAATCATTAGCCCCCCAAAAGGTGAAACGAATGCACAAGGTGCCGTGATGGCAACCAGTCCGGCCAATAAACCATTACACATCATACTGAGATCCGGTTTATTTCCTCTAACAAACCACATCCATAAAGTAGCAGTAAGTGCTCCGCCACAAGACGCTATCATTGTATTGAAAGCTACCACCGAGAAACGCAAGTCTGTTCCTGCCAGTGTTGAGCCTGAGTTAAATCCGAACCAACCAAAGGCGAGAATTAATGTTCCAAGTACAGCCATAGGGATATTGTGTCCCGGTATGGCATTTGGGGAGCCATCTCGGTTGTATTTTCCGATACGGGGACCAATCATCTTTGCGCCTACGAATGCTAGAACGCCACCTGTTAGGTGTACCACAGATGAACCGGCAAAATCGACATGACCATGTCCTAATCCAAAATTGGTACCCAAAGTAGCTAACCAGCCACCTCCCCATACCCAGTTCCCGAATAAAGGGTAGATAAAACCTCCTATTATAAAACCAAATACCGCAAATGACGCAAATTTCCAACGTTCAGCCATTGCGCCGGTAGGAATGGTTGCTGCAGCATCCATAAACACTACTTGAAAAACAAAAAAACCAAGAACTGCAACATCAGTCATTCCGTTCATAAAGAATCCTTTAGTGCCAAATAATCCCAAGGTGTGCCCCCAGAATGATATGTTAACTTCTTGATTTAAGCCATCAAAGCCACCTAAAGTACCCAATGCTCCAACTCCACCGAACATAATGGCAAATCCACAAACATAAAAGGCTAACATACCCGCCGGATATACGAAGAGGTTCATTGCCATAGTATGTGAAACGTTTTTGGCTCGGGTGAAACCGGTTTCAACCAATGCAAATCCTGCTTGCATGAAGAAAACTAAAAATCCGCAAAGTAAAAGCCAAACCATATTAATAGCTATCTTGCTATGTCCAACTTCATCTCCAAGTTCGGATAGAGTTGGTTGTCCGGCTGTTTTTGCCGTCACATTTGTTATTGTACCAGTTTTGGCTCCACTTGGATCGGTGGCTTTTTCTGCGTGAAGATAACTTGAAGTTGATGCTGTTAATAAAACGAGCAGTATAATTGCTAAATATTTTTTCATTTTTTTTTAATCTTGAATTCTTTATTTTTATGCTTCAGTGTTGTATAATGAAGTATCCCCTTTTTCTCCATTTCGGATCCGATAAGACTCAATGAGGTCTGATACGAAAATTTTTCCATCGCCAATCACACCCGTTCTTGCTGCTTTGAGAATAGCATCAATCGTTATTTGTAGATTCACATCCCGTACCACAATGGTAAGCAGCTGGCGGGGAATGTAACTGGTGTCATATACAGTCCCTCTGTATGCGTGTTCGGCTTTCTCAATTTCATTTCCTACGCCCGTTGCGTCCCAGTAGGAGAAAAATTCAATGCCTACATCATGAAGTGCTTGTTTCACTTCTTGAAATTTTGAAGTACGAATGATTGCTTCAATTTTTTTCATGATTTTTTTGTTTAAATTTTTATTGTTTTGTTAGAGAATAATAAACTTTTACTTTACGGCTTCTACTGATTAACTGAAGCTTTCTTTTGATCTGGAGGTGACTTGAATGATCTTTTTCCTTTGTTTCGGGTGCAAAAGTATGTTATTATTATTGAACTCCAAAACAAAAAGTCAATAAAATATTGTAAAAATCTACATTTAGGTATGAAATGTGTAAAAAAAGCGACATAAATGTAGCTAATTGTGGCAATATATGACAAAATAATATTGTATTGTTGGGGTGTTTTGAATAAACGGAAGAAAAAATGAGCTTGTCACTCTTAAATTGCTTTTTCGGTCTATTAATGTAGATATTGATCTCTTTATATAAAAATAAAACAGGCCATTTCTCACGAAATAGCCTGTCCGAAACAATAAAACTAAAAAACACACGATTAGTTGTAAGCAGTTTAACCGTGTCTGGGTTAAGAAAGTTTTTATATAAAATTTGACTGATGATGAAATGTAAAGAGTGGAACCTTACTACTGTAAATAACGGCGTGAGCTAGATAATTTACCATCACAAAAAGTTCCACGAATACTGACCCTCAGAAATAGATTTTCGGGAGAAACCATATTTCCCCTGAAATATGGTTTCCCTTTTTATCTGTAAGATCATTGCTATTTTATATAGAGAGACTCATCTCCACTTTCTTTTGTGCGAATCCGGTATGACTCTTCAATGGGGGATACAAAAATCTTTCCATCACCGACCACGCCGGTATAAGCCTTTTCAAGAATACAATCTATCGTCTTCTGTACATTTATGTCGCGAACCACGATAGATAATGTCAGTCGAGAAATAAATTCAGTGTCGGATGAACCGCGCAATACATCTTTTCTCTTTTTTTCATTACCTACTCCAAAGGTTTCGGAATACGTAAAAAAATCAATATCAATTGCATGCAATGCAGCTTTAACTTCTTCAAATTTGGAGCGTCTGATAATTGCTTCTATTTTCTTCATAATAAATTTAAATTAGATGTTTAATAACTTTGGATGATAACTTGCTTACAAAAATATTTTATTTGATGGAGAAGTATTACGTCTTTATAAATATTTAACGAGTCATTTACCAATAAAGTTTACAATAATACTTCTCAGTATAATCAAATTGCTATTTTTAATTGTTATAAGCTTCTGCGCCGTGTTCAAAAATATCAAGTCCACCAGGACCGGTTTCACCTTCTGGCTCAACACGTAATTTAAATGGATAAGGTAATTTGCTTACGGCATACATTACGATAAAAGAAGCAATTAAGGTCGCTACGGTAATAGTAAGGCTGCCGACTGCCTGAGCTTTCAAAACATCAAAGCCCCCACCGTAGAACAAACCGGTTACCGGTGCTGTGTTGTCTGCACCTGTAGGTCCTGTTGCACCGTATTGGCCGCTGGCAAATAATCCAAGTGATAAGGTTCCCCAAATACCATTCAAACCATGTACTGGAACTGCACCGACAGGATCATCAATCCTTAGGTATTCCAATAAGTAAACTCCACCAAATACAACCAGACCGGCAACAACTCCAATAATTACAGAACCGAAAGGAGATACCCAGTAACAAGGGCAAGTGATTGCTACCAGACCGGCTAACATACCGTTCAATGCAAAACCGGTATCGAATTTTCCTTTAAATGGGCCAATCCAAAGAGCACAAAGCAGTGCTGTTAATGAACCTGTACAGGCTGCAAGTGTGGTGTTGGCTGCAACGCGTCCGATTCCTTCGAAATCCATAGCTGAAAGAGTACTTCCCGGGTTAAATCCATACCAACCGAACCACAACAGGAAAGCTCCAATAGTAGCCAACGGTAAACTGTGAGCTGCAGGAAGTCCACCTTTTTCTTTATTGTCACGTAAGAAAATCCGTCCAAGGCGCGGCCCTAATACAATTGCTCCGGCTAAGGATACCATACCTCCAATGGTGTGTACAACGGTTGATCCGGCAAAGTCGCGGAAAGGTTGGCCTAACGATGGTAAGAAGTGTCCCGGAGTTCCCATTAAAGCTAAGAATCCATCAGGTCCCCAAGCCCAGTGGCCGATAATCGGATAAATAAAAGCTGTGACAAAAACGCTGTAGATAATATCACCACGGAAACTGGTACGCCCGATCATGGCGCCTGAGGTAATGGTCGAAGCGGTATCGGCAAATGCGAATTGGAAAATCCAGTGTGCCAATAAGGCTACTCCGGTGGTGCCGTAGGTTGCCGGAGCTCCTTGTAAGAAGAAGTATTGTGTACCGATAAATGCGTTACCTGCTCCGAACATAAAGGCATATCCGATGGCCCAGAATGAGACTCCGCAAATGGCAGTATCCAATGTACATTCTACTAAGATATTCACGGTTTCACGTCTTCTGGCGAATCCGGCTTCCAACATAACGAATCCGGCTTGCATTCCAAACACTAAAGCGGCTGCTACAAGAGTCCATACTGTGTTTAATGAATTTATGACGGCTGTCTCGTGTGCGGTATAAGTTTCGGCTGCCTGAGCTGATGTCCCGGAAAGTAAACTGGGTAGCAATACCATGGCGGCAATAACTGCGGCTAAACCTAACATTTTTCCAACAAAGAGTGTTGCAAAAAGTTTCCAATCTTTTGGCTTTGATATGTTCTCTATGATTCTCGAGAAATATCGTCCCTTTACGGGAAGTTCTACTGTTTTACTCATAATATATTTGTTAAATTATTGTGTATCTTTTTTATCAAAAAACTAACCTGTTATAATGTAATTCCTGCTACAAAAAAAGCGCCTCCAGAATAAGGATTGGCTCCAACAATACCATAAACCGGTAGACTGAATTTATCGGTAATGGCAATTGATTTGCTTACTTTTATACCTACGTTTGTTACGCCAAACCCTTTTGTGTAATAAACTAACGGACTTTCAGTTAATGATGCTCCTAAAAACACTTTGGCCACAGGGGAAATTTGGTACCCTACTTCCGCATAGGTTGAGAATGCATTATTGCCGTTCTCTAATTTATCGGCTCCTGCAAACATGGTATTTACTGAAGCACTAAGGGCGGCACCTGTATAAGCTAAACTTGCTTCATAAATGTGGTCGGTTCCTGTCCCGTAACTGAAGTAGCTTTTAGAAAATCCCCAGTTGTAATCGGTTACGGTCAATGCCAGTGCGCTTGAAAATGCATAGGTCGCATTTAAATCAACTTCTTTGACATTTCCCAAAAAGCTGCTGGATGCCCATGAACCAATTGTTAATTTTCCGGTTGTGAATGATACATAAGGCTGGATGTTAGGACTTCCCAGTGTTGGATTGCCAGTTACAGAGCGATCCTGCGGAACACCACGCCAAACATACGAACTGACAACATCGGCTCCGGTGGCAAATTGAGCTTTGACACTTGTTGTTGCAAATACTGCAATCGCGCAGATTGCTAAAACTTTCATTTTTCTCATACCTTACAAAATTTAAAAATTATAGATAATAAATAATTGAATGATTCTCTTTAAAATGTAAATTCCAAGTTAAGCGAAATGCTTATTTTTTTACTTTATGGTTTTAAATTATTTGTTTTGTTTATCATTATGTTTGTAATACGTTGCAAAAATAATCATAATGTCAGTTACTGACAACAATAACTACCAAAAAGATAGAAATAATTTTGATTAGATTGCAATATGACAATATAGTACTTTGTTTGCTTACAAATATTACTTTATCTGGTATAAATAATTACGGATTGATACTAAAACAAAAGAATTAATAATTTTTTTTGAATTAGAAACTGATCTTTTTTGTGATTTATTGATTTTTTAAGTGCTTTTGAATGGCATAAAGTTTTTTTTTTGAGATGGTTTCGCAGCAAAATGATTGGAAAGTGCCAGTTGAATGACAAAAGGACGTTCGTGTATTATGAAATAATGTTGGAAGTTTTTCGTGCTTTGTCTGTAAACGTGCACCTGTCTTTCTGCAATTCCGGAATTGGGATATCCCGAACCTCTTTTTGGTCGTTTCTTTAACGGCTTAGTGGATAACGGAAATTTATTCCAAAGCAGGGGTGATATGAAGTTGGTTGGTGGTGGAAAACTGAAATTTGGCTTGGAATGTCCGGATGGATATGGGAAAAGATAGGCTTATGACTGATTTTTTATGGTTCAAGGTGCGATTTGAATCGCCGGAAAAATCGCACTATAAGAGTTCCCGGTTATCTCAGTCCTTCTTAAACAAGCAACGCCCGGGTAATCCCGGGCGTTGCTTACATTGAAATATACAATTGAAATGGTTTTAATTATCCATTCTCTTCATGGCTTCGATTGTATTTTCACGACTTCCAAAAGCTGAAAACCGTACATAGCCTTCGCCGCTTGCCCCGAACCCTGCACCAGGGGTGGTAACTATATTCTTTTCTTTCAGCAGGTAATCGAAATACTCCCAGCTGCTCATTCCTTCCGGTGCCTTGGCCCAGACATAAGGGGCATTTATACCTCCAAATATAGTGTAACCGGCTTTAACGAGTCCTTCCCGTATGATCCGTGCATTTTCAGTATAAAAATCAATAAGTGCTTTCACCTGTTTCTTGCCTTCCGGACTGTATGTTGCTTCTGCGGCCCGTTGTACGACATAGGAAGTCCCGTTGAACTTGGTGCATTGGCGGCGGTTCCATAGCTTATTGATAGATACTTTATCTCCATCTTCGGAAAAACCCATCAATTCTTTGGGTACAACGGTATATCCGCAACGGGTACCGGTAAAACCGGCTGTCTTGGAAAAACTACGGAATTCAATGGCCACTTCCCTGGCTCCTTCGATTTCATAAATGCTGTGTGGAACATTTTCTTCCGTTATGAATGCTTCATAAGCGGCATCAAATAAAATAATTACCTGATTTTCCCGGGCATAATCTACCCATACTGTCAATTGTTCCTTGGTCAGGGTGGTTCCGGTCGGGTTGTTCGGGTAACAGAGGTATACCAAATCGACTATTTCAGAAGGTAATTCAGGTACAAAACCGTTTTTAGCATTACAGGGCAAATAAACCAGATTGGTCCATTCACCGCTAGGTGTTGGCTCGCCTGCTCTTCCTGCCATGGCATTTGTATCTACATAAACGGGATAGCTTGGATCGGTGATGGCTACACGGTTATTGATGTCGAATAGGTCGCCGATATTTCCGGTGTCACTCTTAGCTCCATCACTTACAAAAACTTCATCAATTTCAATTTGTATTCCTTTTGAAATGTAATCGTTTTGAACAATGGCTTCCCGCAGGAAAGGATATCCCTGTTCAGGTCCGTATCCTCTGAAAGTGCTTTCCTGTCGCTGTTCGTTTGCCGCCTTTATCATCGCATCAACCGATGCATCGGGTAGGGGAAGGCTGACATCGCCAATTCCCATACGAATAATCGGTGCGGTTGGATTTTCTTCTTTATGTTGGGCAACCCGTTTTGCAATTTCTGAAAATAAATAGGTTGCCGGGATCTTTATAAAATTCTCGTTAATCTGTGCCATTATTTAGTTTGATAGTTGGTAGTTGGTAGTTGAAAATTGATAGTTGACAGTTGTCATCTGCAAATTATTTACGGATAATTGTTAATTGCTAACTGTTCACTGTTTAAATTTCTCCTTCAAAAACAGTAGTTGCACTTCCTGTTAAATAAACGTGATTGTCAAAGGCATTCCATTCGATAACCAATTCACCCCCCAGTAGTTCGACGGTCGTTTTACGATCGCAAAAACCGTTTAAGGCACCGGCCACCACAGTGGCACAGGCTCCGGTACCGCAGGCTAATGTTTCACCGGACCCCCGTTCCCATACCCGCATCTTCAGTCTGTCTGAAGACAGGATTTCAACAAATTCCACATTTGTCTTTTTTGGAAAAATGGGAGCATTCTCAATGAGTGATCCTACTTTCGGCAGATTCAGTTTGCCTATATTCTTTGTAAAAATAACAGCATGCGGATTACCCATGGATACGCAGGTAATCCGGTACTGGGTTGACGAATTAAAATAAACCATTTCGTTCTTCACGCTGGGTTTGTTAAAGGTTATGGGTATCCGGCTTGATTCCAGAATTGGTTCACCCATATCCACCGTTACGCTTTCAACCTGTTTGTCTTTTCCTAAAAATAAATTTAACTTCTTGATACCCGATAATGTTTCTAGAGTCAGGGCTGTTTTATCAGTCAATCCTTTGTCGTATACATATTTTCCGATACAGCGGGATGCATTTCCGCACATTTCCGCTTCCGATCCATCGGCATTGAGCATTTGCATGCGAAAATCGCAATAGGTGGAAGGTAAGATCAGGACTAATCCATCCGAACCGATCCCCTTGTGCCGGTCGCTCCAACGAATTGCAAATTCAGCCGGGTTCTCTATCTTTTCTTCAAAACCGTTCACGTATATATAATCGTTTCCGGTTCCGTGCATTTTTGTAAATTTCATTTCTTTTAATTTGTTTGAATTGTAGTATCCTTATTAAGGATACTACAAAATTAGTATTTAAGTCAGATATAATACTAAAAAGATTTTAATCGTTTTTTTATTTTTAGTTTTTAATTACGAATTGGTTTTATTTTTATTATTTGAGTGCCAAATCAGATTAAATTAGTGTGTATTCGTTTTAAAATGATATTCACAGTGAAAGTTATTGGCTATTATTAAAAAAAGGAGAATAAGGATATTTAGATATTAATAA
>JAUZOM010000085.1 GCA_030706465.1 Bacteroidota bacterium
ACCTTAGTAATATCAAGATTATCAACTATTTGATTAATAAGTCTAACGGGTGAGTTTTGTGGAATCTTCTCATCCAGGCTGGTAGGAAAAAGGGTTATTTGGCCCTGATTGTATGACTTGAAAACTGGCTTTTTCATATCTTACATCTTTGATATACAGTCATAAAGATACAAAAATAATAAGTAATATACAAACTTTCACGTAAGTTTTTTCTTGGATATTATGAAAAAAGAGGCTATCTCGCTTTTGAGACAGCCTCTTCTATTTATACTAATTGGATTTTAAACTTAGCCTACTCAGGAATCTTAATTTGCGATTTAACCAATTAGCTAATCAGCGAATCAAACACCTAGCTAATTAATCATTTCAAAGCCGATATAAGGCACTAATGCCTCGGGAATCCGAATACCTTCGGGTGTTTGATTATTTTCGAGCAATGCGGCTACAATACGAGGCAATGCCAGCGCACTACCATTTAAGGTGTGACAAAGTTGAGTCTTTTTATCGGCTGTTCTAAAACGACATTTCAACCGATTTGCCTGATAACTTTCGAAATTGGATACCGAGCTCACTTCAAGCCAGCGTTGTTGTGCAGCAGAATAGACTTCAAAGTCGAATGTCAATGCTGAGGTAAAACTCATATCTCCACCACAAAGGCGAAGTATACGCCATGGAAGTTCAAGCTTTTCAACCAACGTTTGAACATAGTTGACCATCTGGTCCAACGTCTCATACGATTTGTCGGGATGTTGTATTTGTACAACTTCCACCTTGTCAAATTGATGTAGACGATTCAATCCGCGGACATCTTTGCCATACGAACCTGCTTCGCGACGGAAACAAGCTGAATAAGCCGTGTTTTTGATCGGTAATTCGTACTCATTCAATATAACATCACGGTAAATATTTGTTACCGGGACTTCGGCTGTTGGAATTAGATATAAGTCATCTAGATCACAATGATACATTTGTCCTTCCTTATCGGGTAATTGACCGGTTCCATAACCTGAAGCTGCATTAACAACATAAGGAGGTTGTACTTCCAGATAACCTGCTTCACGGGCATTATCCAGGAAAAAGTTGATTAAAGCACGCTGCAAACGGGCACCTTTACCTTTATAAACCGGAAATCCTGCACCGGATATTTTAACTCCCAATTCAAAATCAATCAGATCATATTTTTTGGCTAAATCCCAGTGTGGGACAGCATCAGCAGGCAAGTTTGGCATTTCACCACCGGTACGTTCGATTAGGTTATCTTCGGCATGCTTTCCGGCAGGGACGCTTGAATGAGGTAAGTTTGGAATTTGCACCAACAATTCGTTAAGTTTTTGTTCCGCAGAGGTTTGTTGATCGCCTAACGTTTTAATGGTTTCTTTCAATTCAACCGTTTTTTCTTTCGCCTGATCAGCTTCTGTTTGTTTGCCTTGTTTGAAGAGCAAACCTATTTCCTTCGATAAATTGTTCAGCTCTGCAGCAGCAGTATCCACCTGAACCTGGGTAGCTTTACGCAAGTTATCCAGTTCCACTACCTGAGCAATGATGGCTGCTCCATCGTAATTTTTTATTGCCAACCGGGCTATTACTTCGTCCGTATTTTCTGTAATGTATTTGAGTGTAAGCATTTTTTTGTTATTTAATCTTTGAATCGTCGAACCTTTAGTTGTTCAATGGTAACTGTCAATAAAAAAAATCTCCCGTAATTTTACAGGGATGTAAAACAACAGGAGATTTATGTGTGTTGAGTATCGACTAATTATTAGTTAGCTTCGATAGGTTTTACAGAAACAAATGACTTGTTGTCTTTCTTTTTTCTGAATTCTACAACTCCATCGATTAATGCAAACAACGTATGATCTTTACCCATACCAATGTTTTGACCAATGTGGTGAACTGTTCCGCGTTGACGAACTATGATGTTACCTGCTTTTGCAAATTGACCACCAAAAATTTTTACGCCAAGTCGCTTGCTTTCTGATTCACGACCGTTCTTTGAGCTACCAACCCCTTTCTTATGTGCCATTTTCTTCTAATTTTATCGGTTAAGCTACAATTTCTTTAATAAATAACTCTGTGAAATTCTGACGGTGACCGTTGCGTTTGCGGTATCCCTTACGACGTTTCTTGTGGAAAATGATTACTTTTTCACCACGAACGTGTGATAATACTTCACAGACAACTTTTGCACCTTCAACTACCGGAGCACCGACAGTTATAGCGCCTTCATTGTCAATCAGTAACACTTTGTCAAATTCAACCTGAGAACCCCTTTCGGCCTCTTCCATACGATGGATAAACAGTCTTTTACCGGCTTCCACCTTGAACTGTTGCCCTAAAATTTCTACGATTGCGTACATTATTTTAACGACTTTTCTGATTACATCGGGAAGGTGAGATGCCAAAGACATTGCTTCTTGTTTACCTTATCCGAAACGAGGTGCAAAAATACAATTTTATTTTTAATCTGCAAAGTGTTAAGTCAAAATAATTTTAAATCATCAAAAAACAAGTGACTACAGACATTTCAGCTATTGGATCTAATTTATTAAGGAGCGAACAATTAATTTAGCCTATTTTTACAGAAGTCATAGTTAGTGAGCCCATGACCGCTTTATCATTAAAAAATGATATTTCTTCCTTTTCCGTTTTCAGAGCCAATGCATAGAGTAAAGGTAGATAATGATCCGTTGTTGGTACAGCCATTTGTACCTCTTTACCCAATGAATTGTAATCAATCAGTTCTTTATGCTTATTCTCGATAATTAGCTTTTTGATTATCTCATTGGCTTCCAATGCCCAGTCAAATCCGAAGTCTTCTTCGCCACCTTTATCCCAGGCTACTCTACGCAGGTTGTGAACCAAGTTACCACTCCCGATAATCAAAACACCTTTATCCCTGAATGAAGCCAGTTCTTTTGCTAGTTCATAATGTTCCTTAGGTGATTTATTATAGTCCAGGCTAAGTTCAATAACAGGTATATCGGCATTTGGATACATATGCCGAATCACACTCCAGGCTCCGTGATCGAGTCCCCATTTATCATCTGCCTGAACGGTTGTTCCGGTAATTGTCCGAATGGTTTCTTGCGCTAACACAGGATTTCCGGATACCGGATATTGTATTTCGTACAGTTCCCGGGGAAATCCCCCGAAATCATGAATAGTTGGAGGTTTTGACATGGCTGTTACATGTGTTCCCCGGGTTTCCCAATGAGCGGAAACACAAATAATCGTCTTTGGTCTTGGCAATGTTTCACCAAGGTGCAGCCAATTTCTTGTAAATTCGTTTTCCTCAACTGCATACATTGGACTGCCGTGTCCAACAAACAACACGGGCATACGCCCTGTGCTGCTTGATAATTGATCTAAATTGTTCAGATTATTGCGATTCATATCTATTATTTTATGAAACAATCGACTAATCCGACAGCCAAATTAGCTTTTCATTTTTGCTGCCCATTAACTAATTGCAAATTCCACATCACAAAGTATTTTTACTTTATCACCAACCAGCACACCGCCGGTTTCCAGTGCTGCATTCCATTCCATCCCCCAGTCTTTACGTTTTATTTCACCCGTGACTGAAAATCCGGCTTTCTTATTGCCCCATGGGTCAGTCATAAAACCCCCAAATTCGACCGCTAATGTTACAGGTTTTGAAATTCCTTTAATTGTCAGGTTTCCTGTAAGTTCATAATTTTCTTCATCTTTCTGAACCATTCCTTTTCCTTCAAATTCAATGGTTGGATATTTTTCTGCATCAAAGAAATCGGCACTCTTTAAATGTGCATCCCTGTCGGGAGCTTCTGTATCGATAGATGCTGTTTTTAGGGTAAAGGTAACTGAAGTGGACGAAAAATCATTTTCTATCATACTCGCCTTTCCTTCAAATTCTTTAAAACTCCCCAATACATTGGATATCATAAGGTGTTTAACCTTAAATTGAATTCTGCTATGCGCCGGGTCAATGACACCTTGCAATAATTTTGATTCGGTTGCACTCATAATGTTGTATTTTTTTTAATTTAATAAATATGTTATTTGCCTAAACCTATTTGATTCATATAAGTTTGATTATCCCAAAACAGATATTCTTCTATCATGACTCCATCTTTCCAAATTCCCACCGTACACATAGGAAGAGTGAATGATTTTCCGGTTGGTTGAATGAATTTTCCTTCTCCAATAGGCATCGGTTGGGAGAACGTACCTGTCATAACTCCTGTCACACAGGTCATGTTTCCGGAACCAAAGCGTACCGGGTGAATTTTAATTTTAGTATCGGGTGCATAGACAAACATTGCTTTAAGATCTGCAATATGTCGATCAATGCCCAGCGTAAAATGTCCGTCAGGCCAATTTACCTTAATATTTTTTGCATGGCTTTCATGTAAACGTACCCATTGTTGATTACTGAAAACTGTATAATCAAGGGTATCGAATGTTTGGAGATTTTTAGCAATCTCAACATTTCCGGCTGTCAGAGTCTTAATTTGAGCACGTAAAGTTGCTATCTCTTTTTGAGTTTTTGACTCTTTCTGTGCATTAATGCCATTAGCTGCACTTGCTATTGTTGAGATGAAAAGCATTGCTACGAAAGCAACATAAATTATTTTTTTCATTGTCATTAAACTTCTAAAATGAATATAAATTTGTATTGATTATTATGATACAAAGATATACACATCAGAATAGCAAGCGGTAACAGTTTTCGGAAAAAGAGTGGTACTTTTAGGAAAACATCTCTCTAATCATCTCTCTAAATTCAGTTGGAGTAACTGACAATTTATTACGGAAAACACGAGTAAAGTATGATTTCTCGTTATAACCCAGCTCATAACCAATTTCAGAGACAGATTTGGCTGAATGAATCAACAGGTTTTTCGCTTCAATAAGTTTACGGGTTTCTATGATCTCCGAAACACTTTTTTGAAAATTGTTTTTACAAATGATATTCAGATTTCTTTCTGACATATTCATTTTATCGGCATAAAAAGATACTCCTTCGTCCCTACGAAAGTTTTCTTCCAAAATTCTCAGAAAATTATTAAACGTAGCTATTTGTGACCCTTTTACTGCATTCTCTGCCGAAATATTCCTTTTTCGTTCTGCTTCGATCATTGAAATTAGTCCCGTGGTTAAATAGCGAATCGTGGAAAGATCCGGATTCTCATGTTCATATTCAGCATGAATGATTTCACAGAGGCCAACAAACCTGCTTGTACATGCATTAGGAGATAGGGGAATACTGGTAGAAGTAATAAAATTAGAATAGAAACTCAATTTTGAGTCGGGGATAAATTCATTTTGATAATTGATAACCCAACCACGTAAATCATCGTGTTCTACAACCTTATGCATCTTGCCCATTGAAACATAACTCACTGCAGGAGCCTTAATAACCTCCTCCTGAAAGTCAATAAAGTGTTCTAAACTGCCTTCGGTAACAATAATTAATTCCTCAAAATCATGAAAATGAGCACCCTCTTGTTTTGCTCGGATATTATCAACAAATTCTTTCGTTATTTTAAATATTACAAATGGTTTTTCCATTAATTAAATAAAATAATAATTAAGTAAGTTTGGATTAACTGCTCTGAAAATTAAATATATAGGTTACTCAAAGGGACGGGGGCTTTTGAATTTATTGTTTCTCTTTAGTATGTAAAAAAATAAACTCCTTTCAGGTGGAGTCCATTTTTTTTACATAGAGGAACCAATTGATTACTTTTCGCTCTGTTCCTTTAACTTCAGAAGTCCCTTATTCCAATCTTTACCCATGGTTTTTGCCATATTCATAAACAGGATCATGACATTCATGGGATAGGATACATTACCCGTCATTTCCTCAGGTGGACTTTACCTTGAACCCTCGCTACAAGTTTTATATAAGCTTTCCCATGTCTCTTATGAGGTTTATAAAAGTTTAAATCAGTTTCGAAGAGTTTCAACCTATTGATTTAGCAATAATATGGACAGAATCCTATATGACTTACTTAAAAAGAATAGTTGAGTATAAGCCAAAATGATTAAATGCAGATAAATAATCCTGCAGTCAAAACTCCTATACCTATTCTTTTTTCACTTGAATACTTACACTGCTTTTTACTTCAGCAGATGAAGCTGCATTGTGAAGTACAAATTGTCCCGGTTCAACAGACCAACCATGAGTTTTTTCGTTATAAAAGGCCAAGTCTTTTACTTTTACTTCTAACTCTACGGATTGAGATTCTCCTGCTTTCAGGAACACTTTTTTAAATGCCTTCAACTCCTTAGCAGGACGCAACACCGATGCTTTTGGTTGGGATACATAAACTTGTACTGCTTCGGCACCGTCTACTTTCCCAATATTTTTCAATGTAAACGAGACTTTGATTGTTTCATCCTTATTATAAGTTTTCTTATCGGTTGTAATCTTCCCATATTCAAAATTAGTGTACGAAAGTCCGAACCCGAAAGCAAAAAGTGGCGCAATATGCTTTGTATCGAACCAACGGTATCCTACCAGAATGTCTTCTTTATAACACTCATTGATACTATCACCCGGATACGAAAGTTTACCAAATGAGATGGCTGCATTATCTTCCAGTTTCTTAGGAAAAGAGAATGGTAACTTACCTGAAGGGTTCACAGCACCTGTAAGCACATCGGCAATTGCATTTCCTGCTTCGGAACCTAAATACCAGCTTTGAACAATTGCTGGAACTTTATCTATCCATGGCATGGCTACAGCATTACCACTTAACAGTATCACTGTCAAGTTTCTATTTACTTTTAATAAAGCTTCAATCAACTTATCTTGCCCAAAAGGCAAATTGTATGTTTTCCGGTCACCCCCTTCACAATCCTGAAAACGGTTTTTATTCAATCCTCCGATATAGAAAACAATTTCTGCTCCTCTGGCGGTTTCCACTGCTGCATGAACTAAAGAATCTGTATTGGCGTGAGATTGTTCTTCGCGGTCATATGATACAGAACCGGAAGCATATCCTTGACTATACACCACACTTTTTTTCCCGTAAAGGGCAACTAGTCCGGCCAGGGGTGTCACTTCGTATGCTACTTTAAGAGAAGATGACCCTCCTCCAAGAGTCACACTTCGGGTTGCATTCTCTCCGATAACGGCAATTCTTTTATATTTTCCTACCGGAACGGGTAGAGATTGCTTGTCATTTTTCAACAAAACGATTCCTTCCTCGGCTATCTTTCTGGCTGCCTCTGAATGTTCGGGACTTATAAATTTTCCATACGGACGATTTTGGCTCATCGTAAAACGAAAAATCAACCGTAATATACGGGAAACTTTGTCGTTAAGCAGTGCCTCCATATATTTACCTGATTCAATTCCTTTCAGGAACGGGTTAGCTAGATAGTATTCCGAGTAAGGAATACCTCCGTTATTTGTCAATCCATCGATTGAGGTGCCCATTTCAAGATCAAGGCCATTCCTAACAGCCTTGTCCGTTTCATGCACACCGCCCCAATCGCTTATAACCACTCCTTCGAATTTCCAGTCTTTTTTGAGAATCTGATTCAATAATAAATCGTTGGTGCAGCAATGCACCCCGTTGAACTGATTGTATGAACCCATAATTGCCCCCACTTTTCCTTCTTCCACCGCAGCCTTGAAAGCGGGTAGATAAATTTCATTCAATGCCCTATCACTAAGGACTACATTGATATGATCGCGCCAAAGTTCCTGATTGTTCAATGCGAAATGCTTCACACATGCTGATACACCATTCTGTTGGACTCCCTGAATATAGGGCACCACGATACGGGAAGAGAGATAAGGATCTTCTCCCATATATTCGAAATTACGTCCATTCATGGGAGTACGGTAAATATTTACCCCGGGACCCAACAAAACAGTCTTGTTGCGGTAACGAGCCTCTTCACCAATCGATTTGCCATAGAGCAAAGCCATATCGGGGTTAAAAGTCGCAGCCAGGCAAGTCAAAGCAGGAAAAGCAGTACATGAATCGTTAGTCCATTGGGCTCCACTCCAGTCATCCCAAAAAACTTCTTCACGTATACCGTGAGGGCCATCATCTGTCCATATTTCTGGAATGCCCAGCCGGGGAACACCTTTGGAACTGAATTTAGATTGGGCATGGCACATGTCCACTTTTTCTTTTAAGGTCATCAAAGAGAGCGCACTTTCTACACGTTTTTCTATAGGCTGTGAACTATCCAGATAAACCGGTCCTGTGTTTTGTGCAGTAGATTGAAAACCTACTATCAGTTGGCAAAACATGATTATTTGTAATTTATTCATTGTGAGAGATTTGTTTTATTGTTTAAAAATCCTTTTATTTTATTGTTTGTAAATTAGTCATTGCTTTCTAATGGTATTGTTGGCACTAGTTTTGACAAACAATTCTAATAACTCAATATCCTCTGTTATCAGTTTTATACATCACATATTGACACAAATATACTAATCTTATCCCATATTGCCAAACAAATGAGGCATAGTATCATTCCTATTACTTAGGTGATTTTTCATTTTTATACTTTTTGTTTTAAATACTTTAATACTAATCCAGTACTTTGTAAATCGTTTAAAGTATAGTTGAATAACGGGTTAATGCTCTTTTTCTTAGTTATTTCTACTTTTAGACTCTAAGAGTCGTTTTCATTTTTATAATAACGGTCAATATCCCGCTTCCTGTTTTTGCGTCTAATGAGCATTTGTTAGTGATGTTTTGAAACTGTTTCTTGATCTGAAAACAACTGAGCAATAATCATAATTCGTATGTCGTGTAGACACATTAATTCATATTCGGGTTTCCTTGCAATTTTAAGAGTGTGCATGTATAAACAAGCCATCATCGTAAGTGATTGGTGGCGTTGCCAAGCATTCCATTTTTGCACCTGATAACCTGATAATCCAAGCTCGTTTTTTGCATCAGCAAATGAACGCTCAACCCAATATCGACTTCACTGAGAATAAGCATATTCCTCTTTGGTGTACTTATCAATAACACCCTTGCTAAAACTGTATTTTATCTTTGGATTTTTCTCTTCGGCACGAGTAATAATCAGGATTCGTGCTCGGGCATTATTCTCTTTTTCATCCCAGTGCCATACTGCCATAATGTGAACAAAAACACATTTCCACCCGTTAGTAGTCTTTCTAACTTTGACTCTTTTCAATTGTTCTTCAGTCAGGTTTCCAAAATAATTATCTACCCGAAAAGTAACTTTATCTGTTTTTAAATTCGTGAGAGTTCTCCCTTTATTGCCTTTTTTTAAGGTATTGAAAAAACAGGTTTCTCCAAATAAAACAACTCATCCTTATGTGCATCCAAAACATAAAATAACCCCATTGCATCTAAACCCTGAGTTAATTCCGCATTGTGCCCGTAATTAGTTTCTACGTTAAATGAAAAGAATAGTCAGGAATCATTTTATTAATGATTCCTGACTATCAAGTTTTCATACAATCAAAACCATTCTCGTTTTAAAATAGAAGATGATTCAAATTAAAACAGAAATGATTTGTAATTTAATTATAACCAGGATTTTGTTTTACATTTGGATTCGATGACATTTCATTGAATGGAATCGGGAACATATTGTTTTTAGGTGCATGGAATCCGGCTGATGAATTTGTATTGTATTGTAATACTCCATTAATACGTTTTCCTGTCGGGACTTGTTTTCCCTGGTTTGCCAATACAGTCTTTGCATCTCCCCAACGTACTAAGTCCTGGTAACGGCATCCTTCAAAAGAAAGCTCAAGTCGTCTTTCAAGTTTGATGTCGTCTAAGTTCAACGATGTTAGAGATGGTAGATTTACCCGGTTTCTAACTTGGTTGATTTGACCTAGTGCTGTTGTAACATCTGCGGGTGTTGCCAATAAATTTGCTTCGGCAGCCATTAATAATACGTCCGCATAACGTATGATTCTCAGATTAGATCCATAGCATAAATCAGGTACTGCACCAGGAGCTGAAGACGTTTCAGTAGCCCAGGTAGTATATTTTAAACGAACCAGGCCAGGACATCCCCACATGAAATTGCCGTCTTTACCCATTGTGCCGCCTTTTTCCAATAACTGTGTTTCTGTTAGAATTGCGCCATTAGCACGCACCGCGTCACCCGCTGCAACGTAAGCGTTATAAAGGTCGAGGGTTGGATACCCGAAGCCCCATCCTCCATTTATTCTCGAACTTAAATTTGGAGTTTTTTTACCGGCAACGATAACAGAATCCTGAGGTCCGTTAAATCCCTGATCACCACGTGGTCCACAAAGTTGCCATACCAGATTGGCAGGGTTGGTTCTTGATGGATCATTCCAAAGGTCACCAAAGGCATTATTCCAGTCATTAACGCGATCACTCGAATAACTGATTTCGAAAATTGATTCTTTCCCAAATTCAGTGCTTTTGCGTAATAATTGAGTATAGTCATTGTTAATTTCAGACAATTGATAAAGTCCGTATTCTCCTGTTGAAATAAGTGCATTTAGGGTTTTTGCAGCTTCGGTATATTTCTTTTCAAAAAGCTGCGTTTTCCCTAAAAATGCCTGAGCAGTACCTTTACTAAACCTTGCAATATCAGAACCGGCGGCCTTTAACTGACTTTTCAATGGTAGATCGGTCATTGCTTCGGTGAGATCTTTTTCGATTTGTGCATATAACCCTGTTGGTGTAACTGTGCCATCCGGATTGGTAACTGATGCCGAATTGGGTTGCGCATATTCAGTGGGCAACAACTCATGCAATACTAACGGAACGTTACCATAAAGTGTAGCGAGTTCAAAATACATGTATGCACGAATAGCTTTAGCCTCAGCAATCACTACTTTTTGATAAGGTGTCGGAGTCTTAAAATTATCGACAATCATATTGGTTCTATAAATCACCATATAGGAATATTTGTAGATATTGGTGATCGGACTATTGGTTGATCCGAAAGTGAACGTATTGAGTTCCTGATATTCAGGTCTGTCACCAGCATTCTCGCCTCCTGTATAGATGTCGTCGGATAGAGATTCTTTCGTCATCCAAAAGCTGGTCCAAACGCTGGCGTTCATAGCCCTCATCATGTTGTAGCACCCCATGATAGCACCGGTTGCATCAGCATCAGTTTTGTAATAATCTATAACTTTTGTAACCCCTTTTTGCTGAATATCGAGAAAATTCGAAGAACATCCGGCAAGAAATAAAAGGGATACCAATGCAACTGCAAATTGTTTATAATATTTTGTCTTCATAATTATTAATATTAGTTTTATTAAAAATTGATTGATGCTCCAAGCATAATGTCTTTTGCCTTTGGATAGGTGCCACGGTCAACACCACTGTTATTCGCAGCATTGTTTGCAATCGTTGGCTGAGGATCCATTCCCGGGTATGATGTAAACGTGAAGAAGTTGTCCATCGATACATAGAGTCGAAGTGATTTGATATACACAGCTCTTAATAAGCTTTGTGGAATGGAATATCCTAACTGAATGGTTTGAATTCTCAGGAATGAACCATCAAAAATGTATTGATCACTTTGATAGGTTTTAGAATCTGGATTGGCTCCCGGTTTGTTCGTAATGTCTCCTGGTTTTGTCCAACGACCATCAAAGAAATAGGTAGGTCTGTTGGCAGCTGTTTTGTCTGTCCTGATCCAACCCAAGGCTACTTTGTTGCCAGAAGAACCGCTTAATGTTAATCCGAAATCAAAGTTCTTATATTCGAGTTGAATGTTACCACC
This sequence comes from Bacteroidota bacterium, assembly GCA_030706465.1. GTDB lineage: Bacteria > Bacteroidota > Bacteroidia > Bacteroidales > Paludibacteraceae > Paludibacter. The sequence continues at coordinate 11,716 of JAUZOM010000085.1, forward strand.
GTAAGTGAAATTTGGAATGGCACTTCCTAAATCCTGTTTGTCTGCTTCCGTGATTACTGATGCTGATACATCTTTACCGGCCTTTGTTACGAAGATCGGATTTCCGGTTGCGGGGTCAATACCATGAGTTTTGTATCCATAAAAATGCCATACAGAATAACCCGGTTCGAACATGGTCACATTAGGCCAACCCGTTCCGACACTTGCACCACCAATTCTTGCACCAAATACAGGTTCCAGTTTGGTCACTTCATTAGAAATAGGCGATATATTTGCATTGATTGAGTAGTGTAATTCACCAATTTTATCTCTCAAACCCAGGTCAAATTCAAATCCCCTATTCCTGATTTCACCTCCATTAGTTTGTGGAGCTGTGTTACCGCTTGAATACGAAGGAATACCCTGGATAATCAAATCTTTGGTTGTTTTTACAAAATAGTCGGCTATGAATGTTACTTTATCGTCGAATGCGCGTAAATCGAGACCCAAATCCAATTGTTCACTGGTTTCCCATGTAAGTTTATTGTTTGAAAGCACATTAGGTTCATAGGCATTTACCACCGTCCCATCAGATAAAGTATATGTAATTGGCTGTCCACCGGAGAGTCCTGTAATTACAGAGTTGTATTTAAACAAATTGTTGTCATCCAGCGAATTCAAACTTCCGTTCTGACCCCAGCTACCTCTGATTTTTGCCTGCGTGATAATCCCTCTTCTGAAAAAATCTTCATTGGAAATAACCCAACCGGCAGAGGCGGAAGGAAATGTACCCCAACGTCCTGAAGCAGGAACCTGTGATAACCCTGCGCCGTCTTCACGTAAGGAAGCACCTAACAAATATTTGCCTTTATAGTCATACGATAAACGTCCAAAATAGGATTCCTTTTTGATTTCACGGGTGTAACCGGTTACAACATCACTTTTGTGGGAAGAAAATTCAAGCTGAGCGAAATTGTCTGTTGGATTTTGCATCGGACTTCCTGTACCGTTGATGGTTTTGTGGGTATAATCTTCGGCCGACATACCAGCAAGTACAGTCATGTTGTGATCTCCGAATTTATGTGAATATGTGGCAAAATTTTCCCAGGTCCATTTGCTGTAAACATCGTTGTTATCATGAGTTATGCCTGATTCGCTTTGATTTGTTGCATCATAGTAAAATGGCACATTCCAGTAATGATTATTAGTCAAGGCAAACTCTAGACCAATTCTTGAAGTGAATTTAAATCCTTCAAATGGTGAGATATCCATATAAACGTTGCCTAATAATTTATCATTGGTAGTCACACCATTTGTATTCGCTAATGAAACGAAAGGATTCATAATTTCACCGGCTACATATTGTGAGATTCCATAGTAATTTCCGTTTGGAGCCTTAACAATACGATTAATGTGTTTAGGATCATTGATCTCACCTTTGATGAAAGATGGAATTTTTGTAGCATCAGTATATTCTACAGGAGTGGTAGGATCCAATTGCAATGCACTACCGATTGTACCTCCAAATTCACCGCTATTTTCATTAATCCCTTTTGTAGTAAAATGAGAATAATCCAGATTGTGTCCTATTTTCAACCATTTTTTTAACTGATGGTCGGAATTAAACATGGCAGAATATCGTTCAAAAACATCTTTATTCCCTACAATAATACCATCATTCTTAAAGTAATTCAACCCAACGATATAAGTTGATTTTTCGTTTCCACCGGAAAAAGCAATATGATGTTTAGTTGTATAACCACCTTCAAAAAGTGCACCTAACCAATCTGTATTGTAATTCTGATCAACCGGAGCGGTGAGAATTGAATTGCCATCTGTATTCTTTTCTGTCATGTATTGGGCATACTGTTTGGTATTCATTAATTTAGGCAGATTGGCAGCACTGGTGAATGAATGTTGGAAATCATAACTGATAACTATTTTACCTGCTACCCCTTTTTTTGTCGTGATAATGATAACACCATTTCCACCTTCGGCACCATAGATAGCACAAGAAGCTGCATCTTTCAATATTTCCATATTCGAAATATCGGATGGGTCGAGGTAATTAATATCTCCTGTTTTAACTCCATCAACAATATACAATGGATTTGAACCTGAATTAGAACTTACCCCCCTGACCCGAATATTCATACCGGCTCCTGGAGCACCTGATACCGGAACAACCTGTACACCGGAGACAGTACCCTGAAGTGCTTCTTCTGCTCTCGAGATATTGGTCTTTGAAAAATCATCAGATTTTACGCTTGAAATTGCACCGGTAACCAGGCTTTTTTTCTGAACACCATAACCTACTACTATTACTTCTTCTAAGTTTTTAGTATCTTCAGTCATAACAACATTCAAAATACTTTGTCCATTCACTTGTATCTTTTGTGAATTATATCCAATATAGGATAATACAAGAACCGGATTAGAAGTTGAAATACTAATTGCGAAATTACCGTATGCATCAGTAATTGTTCCATTAGTAGTACCTTCTACCAATACACTCACCCCAATTAATGCGCTTTTTGTTTTATCATCTGTAACATTTCCCTTTACAAGCTGATTTTGTGCTGAAACCGACATAGTTCCTATCATTAGAAAAATAGCAGAACTAATCAAACTAATAAATAGTTTGTTTTGATGTAAACTACTGTTTTTACATCGTTGAATTGTGTTTTTGCTCATAGATTTAATTTAATAATTAGATTGTGTTTTTTACAAATTAAAGAATTCCAACGTTAACGAAGTGATTTTTGGTCATGTAGAATTAATCATAATGTTTTAAATTTTAGGATTGTTTTTAGAATGTCTAATTGAGTCCTCTCCGAAAAGTCAGTGTAGACATTTTTGATTAATGTTGTTTTTATAATAAAATCATAAAATGGGTATTATTCCCCCGGGGAAAATCTTTGAAATATTTACGTATATCATTATTATTTAACATCTTATTAGTTAAAAGCATCTATAAATGTACAAAAGGTCCGTTGATCATAAGCAATTAGATGCATTTTCATCGTCTGCGGAGTATTTAAGAAGACTCTACGATGAATTATTATCTAAAAAATGGATCTTGGCATAACCAGTTTAGAAAACAGGTCGTAATGCGTATCGATGAATCTATCTGTATACCAAAGATAAAAATGCTCCCTATGCTTCAATACGTGTATTGATTGGCATGATTATACTCAAAGAAGGTCAAGGTTAGAGCGATGAACAACTCCTCTATGATTGTTGCTTTAATATTTTGATAACTAAGTATATGTAATTGTTGATGGCACGGAAATAATGATGAATTGCCGGAAAATGAGACAGGAGTCATTGGGAGTAAACCAGTTAATGCGTACCGGACAAAAATCATAGTTAATTTTAACCGTGATGGAAGTACCAATGTTTTTAGTTTTCCTGTTTTATTAAGTCTGGTTGTTGAATGAATCGGGGAGAGTTTTGTCTTTTCTGTAGCTTTCAGGAAGCCTTTCTGCAAGTACATCCATTTATAAGTGATACGGATATACCTTAGTTTTTCATCCTCACTCAATAAGTTAAGTAATGAATCGGATTTTAGTCCTGAATCGTTGCTTTTTTGCCCATTTATATTTAAACACGACAATAACAATAGTAGAGGTGAGATTTTTTTCATGAATATAATTTTTCAAATTTTAAGTAACAGACTTAGTTAAGTTCTCGAACTTATGAAACTGAGCCAACCCTAAGATTAATTTAAATCAGAGTATTACAGAGATTTGATGCGTATTACAAGTATGAAATTAAGGTTATTTTCAAACTAAAGTGTAAAAAATACAATAAGTTTGATTGGACGAATGTAAATATATTTTTTTAAAAAACAATATAATTAGTGTATATATTTTACAAAACACCCAACATTTAACATATATTACAATTGTATCTTTGCGAATTATTTAGTAATTAATTAAGGGGATTCGAATTAACTGTTTTGAGAATTAAATATATAGGTTACTCCCAGGGACGGGGGCTTTTGAATTTATTGTTTCTCTTTAGTCTGTAAAAAAATAAACTCCTTTCAGGTGGAGTTCATTTTTTAAAATAGAGATACCAATTGATTACTTTTCGCTCTGTTCCTTTAACTTCAGAAGTCCTTTATTCCAATCTTTCCCCATACTTTTTTCAACATTTATAAATAGAATCATGATATTCATAGGATAAGGCATACGGGTAGTCATTCCCCATGTCACTTTTGTTAGCCGGCCTTCGTACACTAATTTTATGTAGGCTTTTCCTTGGCTCTTATGAGGTTTATAGAATTTAAGTTCTGTTTCAAACAGAGAAGGCTTATCAATATTGGTAATGGATTGAGAACCTGAACCGACAATATTGCTTTCCCAATTTTGCATAGCTCCTACAGTACCATCTCTCCCGGTAAGGCTTTTTTTCATTTCAGGATCGTAATCATTCCAGGGACTCCATTTATCCAAAGCACTCAAACTGTTTACATGTTCCCATACGGTGTCGATAGGTGCATTGATTGTAATCGATTTTTCAAAATCAAATTCCTTTGGAACAAATAATGCCACAAAAAGCACTATAATTATTAATACTAACAGCCCACTCGCAAAATATTTTAAAGCCTTCATTCTAAAATAATTTAGTTCAATCTTAGTTCTTCGCTTCTGATAAATCATAATTCACCATCCAACTAATGCCAAACTTATCGGTAACCATACCGTAATAAGCATTCCAGAATGTTTTTTCCATAGGCATAGTAACATTTCCGCCTGATGAAAGCTCGTTAAAGATCCGGGTAGCTTCATCCGTCGAATCGGTATCAATAGATAAAGAAATGTTATCACCTAAAACAGTCGTATCCTCAAAAGCTTGTAATGAATCACACCCAAATAAAACGGTTTCTTTACTGATCGGCAATGAGATATGCATTATTTTTTCTTTTTCGGATGCTGATATCGGGCAATTAGGATTTTCAGGCATTTCCTTGAATCTTTTTACGACAAGAAATTTACCGCCAAATACAGATTTGTAAAAATTAAAAGCTTCTTCGCATTTTCCGTTGAAACTTAGATAGGGATTGATTGTTTTCATATTGATCTCCTTTAAAAGTTATTTAAAAAATAATCTTCTAACACAATAGGACCAAACTCTAAGAATCATCTTAAGTTAAGAAAATTGATCAGCATACATTGAGTTGTAATTAATAAACAGAAATTTTGAGAAAAAGTTTTTTTTTGTAAATTAATTTATTCAATCTTATAAAATCAGAATAACCGGCTGCACGGTTAACCAGTTAGTTACCCCGCCCACCCTTCCCGGTCCAGGTTCCGGTAATTAATGGCTTCTGCCAAATGACTGGGAAGAATATTTTCTGAATCCTCTAAATCGGCAATGGTACGTGATACTTTTATAATCCGGTCATAGGCTCTTGCCGATAAATTAAGACGCTGCATCGCATTCTTGAGCAATTCCGATCCTTCTTTATCCGGCAAAGCAAATGTTCGTTGTTGTTTGGTGGACATTTGTGCATTGCAATACACTCCAACAATATCTTTAAATCGCAATTCCTGAATCTGACGGGCTTTTATGACCCGATCCCGGACGACTTGGCTGCTTTCCGATTCTTTCATTTCGGAAAGCTTCTCAAAAGGAACCGGTACAATTTCAATATGAATATCTATTCGGTCGAGCAACGGTCCCGAAATGCGGCTTAAATACTTTTGAACCACTCCGGGACCACATACGCATTTACGGTCCGGATGGTTGTAATACCCGCATGGACAGGGATTCATCGAAGCGACTAACATAAAACTTGCCGGATATTCTATGG
>JAUZOM010000086.1 GCA_030706465.1 Bacteroidota bacterium
ATACCAACATCTTTTGATGGGATAAGAATCGTATTTGTATCCGATATTCATCATGGTGCAGCGTTATCCCGGGAACGGGTGAAAAAACTTGTACAACGCATCAATGACTTGCATCCGGACATCATTGTACTGGGTGGGGATTACATTTCCAGGAAAGAGAAATACATTAAACCGGTATTCGACGAATTGCGAAACCTAAAAAGTAAGCTGGGTGTTTTTGGAGCTATGGGTAATCATGATTATTTTGTAAATGGTAGGCTGACAAAAGAAATGATGGTACGAAACGGAATCAAACTGTGTGATAACAAGTCGTATTGGGTCAAGATAAACCGGGATAGCATAAAAATAGGAGGAGTTGATGACCCGGATGGTCATAAGCCGGAATTAGACAGTACCGTTTACGATGTCCATAAGAAAGATTTTTGTATTCTAATTTCGCACCGACCTGATTATATAGCGCAACTAAACACTGATTTAGTTGACTTAACTCTTTCGGGTCACACACATGGAGGACAGGTGACATTTTTTGGCTTATGGGCTCCTGTTCTTCCTACCGATAATGGAATCTGGGCCGGTATATCCCTTTCAGGAGAAAGTCAAAAATATCGCTACGGACTCATCCATCCCAGACCCAATATGCAGTCCTATATCACTTCCGGAATTGGTACACGGTCTCCGCATTTCCGTTTCTTTTGCAGACCTGAAATTGCGGTTCTGGAATTAAAGAAAAAATGACCTCCACCACGTTTATTATGAGGGGTTAATTAATGTTTCGTTTATAACGATGCATTCTGAAACATAAAACAAATGAATAGATTATTTCTGCTTCTGTTTTCCATGCTGTTCTACGGACTGTTTTCCTGCAACAGTACAGGCAAGTCTACCGGAACGGTTCCGCCTGTTGAAAAAACAGACAGTTGCCAATTAGATCCGAAAAATACGTATGAGGTTTATATCCCTAAAAGAAGCGCCCCAGCTGATAAATTACCGTTGCTTGTGATCATCGACTCACATGGGAGTGGTAAATTTGCGCTGGATAAATTTAAACAGGGAGCCAATCAATATCCGGCAGTACTCATTGCTTCCAATCTCATTAAAAACGGCTTTGAGGATTATGAAAGAGCTATTAGTGTTTTGATAGAAGATGTGCGCCAAAAATATCCGGTAGGAAAAACGGTTTTCATGACCGGCTTTTCAGGAGGGGCACGGATGGCGTCGGGATATGCACTCTTTCATCCGGTAAACGGTTTGATCCTGTGCGGGGCATTAGCCAATGCGGATCAGATTACTGCGCTTCATTGTCCCGTTATATCCATCTCAGGGATGGACGATTTTAATTTTGTGGAGACCGCTCAATACTTGTTTCAGGAGCAATCCATCCCGGGTAACCTGAAGATTGAATTGACAAATGCTTCCCATAACTGGCCGGACAGCCTGATGTTGGCCAATGCTTTGGGCTTGCTTCGTTTCTCGTGTAATGATGTTGGTATTGTATCCCTGCCAGTGTCACAACTTAAGGCGTATTGTCAAAATCAGCTTTCCGGAATCAATTCATTGAAGCAACAGGAGAATTACCTCAACGCAGAGTTGGTTGCCCGAAATATGGCCCTGACAGAACCATTCAATCGAGATAAGACTTTTGCCGAAACTTACGCTGCATTAAAGAACCACCCTGATTATATCAATCAGTTGAACCGGGTGGAAAAGTGCCTTCAGCTTGAAATGAGTTTGCGCCAACCTTATCTGGATGATTTCCAAACAAAAGATTCATTGTGGTGGAAAAATGAGATAAGGACAACGGACGAAAAAATTAAAAAGGAAAGAGATTCCTTTGCCCGGAATATGTACAAGAGGATAAAAGGTTTTTGGGGGATTGCCAGTTACACGCTTTGTAAACAAGCCGTAAAGGAACAGAATGCGGAAGCGTTGAACAGGGTTCTGTCCGTTTATCTCATGCTGGAACCGGAGAATCCGGATATGTTTTATTTTTCCTCTTTTCCTTATTATTGGAAAGGAAACAGTGTGGCCACCCTTTCAATGCTTAAAAAAGCCCTTAAGTCAGGATTCACAGACCGGAGTCAACTAGACAAAGATTTTCCCGAATCCATTACTTCGAAGCTTCATTACTCCCTGTCTAGATAATGCACGTACTAAAAGATGTTTACTGATTTTGTTCTGCTGGCACAGAAAGGTTCGGTAAAGCTATAAGATGGGTTGGAAGAAGTTTCTTTTGTTGTTGATAACCAGATTTTTTCACTTTACCAGAATTGGTTCAGTAAGCAGTCTTGAACCATTCAGGCGAATAGGAATAAAAACGGTTAAGGCCTGTTGGGTATATAATTCCCGAAAAGAGTAGTGCGTAGCAGAATCGAACTGCTATCTTCGGATTGAGGAACCGATCTCCTAACCATTAGAGGAACGCACCGGGATATTATCGCGAGTCGATAAGAAGATACAAAATTACTATATTTTTTTGATAAATGAAATTTAAAACGGACTGAATTAAGAATAATTTGGGCTATAAACGAAAGAAGATTTTTCAATTTCAATAAAAAGGAGGTGAAAATATACGGGGTTATCTGTCAAATCAGATATTACTCAAAATCATGAGATAGAAAGTTTCCGTTTAAGAGTGTTTTTTGTAACAAGATAAGTGTGAAAGAGCTGTGCTAAAAAGAACAGGTGATAACGTACAAGTAACAACATGAGTTTTTCACCACGTTTAAAATACTTTAAACAATGCTTTTCTTCTTCCTTGAAAATGCCGGCAAACTCTTTTCTTAATCGGGATGAGTTGGTGTCGATCATTAGATTGACTTTACTTTGAACTTTTGGACGTTCTATTGCTGCTTTGTATTTTTCAAATTCATTATGTTCTTTGAGAAAAGAGTCAAGCAAACTCCAGAAAAGAACAACATTCTCGAAATGCATGCGACCTTTACTTCTTGTAATAGAATTTGAATTGTAAACAATATAATGATAAAACGCCCGATCGACTTTGACAATTTTATTGGCAAAATAAAATAGCCGCGTCATAACATGCCAATCTTCGCAATAATTTAAATTTTCAGGGACGCGACAATCTGCTTTCATGTACAAATCTCTGTTAATTAATTTGTTACATAATGAAGAAGAAATTAGTTCGTGTTGAATAATGTTTTTAAAGTTTTCTTCTTTATTGTCGGCTATATATTCGATTACAGTTTTAATTTTTTCTGGATATTCTATTAGGAGGTCGCTAACGACAATGTCGGCATTTTCAATCAAAGCATTATTATAAAGAACTTCGATCATTTTAGGCTCAATGAAATCATCACTGTCTACCACAGCGATGAAGTCTCCGGTCGATGCATCCAATGCTGTATTTCGGGTAGCCGCCAATCCTCGATTTGTAGCGTGATGGATTATTTTTATGCTATCTTTCCGCTCGGGGTATTTGAAGATTACTTTTTGAAGCTTCTCCATGCTATCATCCGGTGTCGCATCGTTTACAAATATATATTCGATATCCTTAAAGGTCTGTTCAAACAGACTATTAGCACATTTTTCAATGAATGGTGAAACGTTGTAAACTGGAACCAGTATGGATACTTTTGGATTCATAATAAATGGTGCTTTTTTATTTGATAATTGCAAAAGGCGATTTCGCATAATCCTGATAGTGTTAGAGCAACTACGATAGTCAGAATATTATGAAAAAAAAAGGCACCAGATATGCAGAATAAGAAGAATGAAAAAAAAGCAACAAGTTGATTTTGAGTGACTAAATAATAATGATTGCTGGGTACAAATATAAAACTAATATAACTTCCCACTACCAACCATGTTAAAATTGTAACACTCAGTATGATTGCCATTGGATAAGAATCTAACATTGCTGTTCCTCCCAGCAACAAGATTGCAAAGCGGCCTAAAAGAATAATGCAAGCAATTACTCCAAAACCAATTAAAGTCTCGTATTGAATTATTCTTTTTACAACGGATTTATGGACATTCTCTATTATTTTTGGGAAAAGTGCTCCATTAATACTCGTTGTCAGCATTCGGGGAATAATAATTAATTTGTTCGCTAAATCGTAAAAAGCTACATCACGCATTCCAAAAAAAGAACCTATTATCATTGTCACACTCTCTTGTTTAATTGTTCCGACAGCCGATGACCAGAAAAAAGGCATTGCATCTCTAAAAAGGCTTTTTAAAGAACTTGTTGAAACAAAACGAATTGTAACATTTTCAAGTCTCTGAATATAAATAATGGATAATATACCCCCAAAAATAACCGAAAGTGCTGTTGTTAATGCATAAATCCAACAATCATTAGGAGTTTTGATGAAAATAAAGATAAAAGGTAATGATAATAACCTGATGGCTAATTGTATATATGTAACAATTTTCATCTTTTGAATTCCTTGAAAATACCATTGTGGAAACAGAATCTCTCCGATAATTTGAGAATAACTAATGATTATAATTAGTTTATTTTCATGCATAAACGGAATCGAAAAGAGTAAAATCAGAAAAATAATAGTTGATAGAACAGCCAGATAAATTTTTGCAGTAAGAATGCTTGAAAGAACATCGGATTTAACTTGTTTATTGTTCTTATTCTCTGCAATAGCCTTTACGGCTGGGAAATTGAATCCAAATGAAATAAATCCGATAAAATAGGTTGTTATAGAAAGAGAAAAAACATATAACCCATAACTTTCAGCACCGAGTACCCGAATTAGATAAGGATAAATCAGAATTCCAAATAATGAACTGATAATTTGAAGTGCTGTCATGAAGAAGTAATTCTCAATTACTTTTAGGTTTCTGACGAGCATCTTTTTTATATTTATCTTTTTCATTCGTTCAAAGGAGGACCGTTGCTGCGTACTGTTATGAAATTAGTAAAGAACTATAAAATAGAATTCTCATATATTTTTGTTATTTTAGCTCCAATATGCGAATAATTGAATTTATCCATTGATTCTTTTTTAATCATAGTTGAGTCATAATCTTGGAAATGGTCGAGTAAATAATTCATTTTCTTTAAAAGCTCATTTTCGTCATTAGTTGAGATTAAAATTCCGTTTTTATCATTGATACATTCAGGAGCAATGCCAACTCTGGTACATAAGACCGGTTTGCCACAAGCCAAACTCTCTGAGATAACAACTCCCGCAGTTTCAAAATTCGAGAAAAGGACAAAAAAATCACTGTTATGCATCCAGTTTGCTACTTCTTTGGATGTCTTTTCACCCAAGAAATTGATAATACCTGTTGGAAAATTAAGTGAATCTGAATATTCTTTTACATCCTCAAAGTCTGCTCCTGTACCAATTAATATAACCTCAAAATCTTGACGGAGTTTTGATAATTCATGACAAGCTCGAATGATTCCTTTTATATTTTTTGCTTGTTCATCAAAGCATGAAACATTAATAATACGTTTTTTTAGGTGATGTACAATAATGGGATTTTCATGAAAAAAGAAGTTATCAACTACATTATAAATAACGATATAATTTTCATTCGTTAATTTGTGTGTAAGCATCGCCTCTTTTAAGCTTTCAGAAACAGGTAAAATCGCTTTTGCATTTCTTACAACCAGACGAGTTAAAATTTTTCGAAGAGTTCCATTGAAAGTGTTACGATTCAGAAGATACCGGGACCAATGTTCAGAAATTATATAAGGAATCCCTTTCCATAATTTTAGCAGGTAAGCAATGAAAGCTGTTCGGGTAAGAATGTTTGCATGTACTATGTCGGGAGTAAATCCTTGTTGTGAAATGTGTTTGTAACCGATCCAATATGCTCTAATATAATTAATGGGTTTGGCAACCTTATATAGGATATTTTTTCCGAGGTAAGGGTAATATACGATTAGCTCAGACATATTAAAATGAACTTTTTCTTCCATTTCAAAAGTCCTGATATTTTCATCAGCATGTACATAAAGCACTTTTACTTTGCAATATAAACTCACAGCTTCAGCATGTTTTTGAACAAACAGGCCGAGCATTGGATCGTATCGATGCGGATACCATTGGGATATGAAAAGTACTTTTATCATTTGCGGATTAAAAACGACGGTCTAAACCTTTTTAGTATATAGTAGGGATGATACTTTGCTCCAAAACCGCGGTATAAGCGGGCAACCCCTTCTATCCGGGAGCCTTCAAAATCGAGTAATTTATCTTTGCCGGCGTTTTTGCGAATTAAATAATCGATTAGCAGAAACATGGCTGAAGATACTTTTCCCTCCTGATTAGATACAGGAAGTAAATAAGTTATTCGATGTGCAGAATGAAGAATGCAGAGCCCGGCCATCAGTTTACCTTTTTCGGAAGCCACCCCATATAGAGTTAGTGCTTTTTCCGAAATGCCTTTTTCAATAAGCTTTTCCAACAGAGGTTGCTGCGGTGATAAGAAATGCTTATCAACCGAGAAATAGAAGGATATAAAGGTTTGAACCGTCAAATCGGGATGAATACTTAGGTTTAGCTTGGATGCTTTGTCGATATTACGTCGCGTGTTTTTCGAAAAACCTGCATTTAGTTGGTCATAAGGACTCGATAGATTCAGGATAAAGTTTGGAAAAATAAGCGCTTTAGCGGAAAAATTATTTTCGTTTAAATTTAGCTCGTAGCTGAAATAGGGAATTTGTTTAATAAATTCGTCCACAACGCTTTCATCGATATTGTTTTTGGAAAAAATTCCAAGCTGCTGGGTGAGTACCGGTTGAACCAGATAGGGCAATCCATATCGGCTTTTAACCGGTAAGGGCATTATGTACTCATAATTTTCGCTGACCAATGCTTCCCAGTCAGGAGATACAATGTCAAGATACCACGAATAAGCATAGGTCAAGTGATTGTATGATTGGGCGATACAGTTATCCCAACGATTGTAGTCAATTGTTTTGTTTCGTAGATGTATGATCTGCATAGGACTGGTTTAACAAAAATCAAAACAAAAGTAATAGATTTTTGCTGCAAAACAACATGAAAGAGGTGTTAATTTAGACGTATAGTTAAAATACATCAAGGTGTTAAGTGAAGAAGGATGAAAGGTTTTATGAATACTAACCTGAGTCACTGATTCTTTTTCAAAATGTGAATGAATGGGAATAATCCCTTGCAAATTAATGGTAAAAAGCCTTTCATCATACAAACTTGCTAAGGACCGAATGCATTTTTGCTCAATCCCCCTGCCCAATTCTTCGCATTCAGGATTGTTTTTTCTACTGTCTGTCCTTTTTTTATTCTATTGCCACGATGATACAGATTTAACTTAGATGTCCCATAGATAACCCATATCATTATGGGGTTATGAAATGTTTTTAAGGGGATTATTTTTTTATTTAGAAAGAAAGCTGTATTTTTGAACGTTCAAAAGAGTTAACTTAATAAATATGGCTAAAGAAGTAGTGACTAACCCAGGTGCAATGTATAATGCACTGACGAACGGGAGTAAGATTATTGGAAAAATTTTTGCTGACAGTGATTTTCGTATTGATGGTGATGTTGAAGGAACTATAACCTGCAACGGAAAAGTAGTAATTGGTCAAAAAGGATATTTAAAAGGTTCAATTTCATGTGCTAATGCAGAAATAATCGGAACGGTGGAAGGGGATATTGTTGTTTCCGAAACCTTGTCATTGCGGAGTACAGCTGTCATTCATGGCGATGTCAGGACTAAATTGCTCATGGTGGAACCCAATGCGGTCTTCAATGGAACATGTTCCATGAAGGATTCACTATCTTCGCCGACTGAATAAATTTAGATAAAAATTAAAACAATATAGCAAATTTGCTGTTTTATAAGATTAATACACAACGTTGAAGTAATTTTTGCTTCAACGTTTTTATTTCACCCATTAATGAATTTAGTATGGAAGATATCCAATATAAGGCCTTTGTAGTTGAAGAACAAAATGGTGAATTTATACAAACTATCCAATCCAGATCGACCGGAGATTTAGCGGCCGGGGATGTCCTTGTCCGGGTTCATTATTCATCATTGAATTATAAAGATGCACTTTCTGCAACCGGAAACAAGGGTGTTACGAAAAAGTATCCACATACGCCGGGCATTGATGCAGCTGGAATAGTAGAATATTCGGATAGTGAATTGTTTCGGACAGGCGATCAAGTGATTGTGACCGGTTATGACTTGGGAATGAATACTGCAGGAGGCTTTGGTCAATATATTCATGTCCCCGCTGAATGGGTTGTAAAACTACCTCAAGGCTTGTCGATGAAAGAATCCATGATTATCGGCACTGCCGGTTTTACAGCAGGCATTTCAGTTTTACGCATGAGTGAATTAGTAAAACCGGCGGATGGAAAGGTAATTGTGTCGGGAGCAACTGGCGGGGTAGGATCCGTTTCATTGGCTTTACTGGCAAAATTAGGTTACAGGACGGTTGCCATAACCGGGAAAGAATCTGAACATGATTTTTTACAAAGTCTTGGAACTGCAGAAATAATTTCACGGGATGAATTCCAATCGCTCGATAAACGTCCAATGCTTTCAGCTCAATATGCGGGAGCAATTGATACGGTTGGAGGACCGATTTTAGAGAATATACTGAAAATGTTGATGCCGTTGGGGGCTGTTACCACTTGTGGCAGCGTTTCTGCCACACAGCTGAATACCTCGGTATTCCCGTTTATTTTACGGGGAATTACGTTGATAGGCATATCCGCTCAAAATTATCCTTCCACTGCTCGAAAGAGTTTGTGGGACAAACTGGCAACAAACTGGAAACCAGATAATTTGCTTGAACTTTATACTGAAATAAAGCTAAATGAAGTGAAGCGTCATATCGATTTGATATTGGCCGGAAAACTAAAAGGCCGGACTATCGTGAATATGATGGACTGAAGGTTTTGTTTGTAATCGACATTTCCTATCGGAGTACAGGTAAATTATTGATTGCCAATTGAGATTAAAAAAGTGGATGAATCTGTATAGTAGGTTAATTTGGTTGTGATTTAACAAAAACTGAATCAAAAACTGTCAATGTTTAAATCTTTTTGAGCGAAACTCTTTTATTAATGAAAAAAAAAGTGCAATTTTGTGCTTTATTATTGGACGTATTTCAACCTCTTTTATAACCCTTCTCCGAATGGCATTAGCAAACGAGAACTATTTAAAAACTCCCGAAATCTATTGTTTTGACGAAATAGAGAAGCGCGTTAACGCTTTTAAAGTACTACATCCCGACGCAAAAATTATCCGTTTAGGCGTAGGTGACGTTACCCGCCCTTTACCTCCTGAAGTTATTCTGTCCATGCACAAAGCTCTTGACGAGATGGGGCAGGTTGAAACTTTTAAAGGATACAGTCCTCCACAGGGTTACGATTTTCTGATCGATAAAATTCTAAAAGAGTATCGTTCCATCGGAGTTTCTCTTGACAAGGAAAGTGTTTTTGTCAATGATGGGGCCAAATCGGATATCGGAAATATTGGGCATGTTTTAGGGCGTGATAATATCATAGCCATTTCCGATCCGGTTTATCCGGTCTATGAAAATGCGACGATCATGAGTGGCCGGGCCGGGGAATTGACTGATGAACAGAAATGGAGCAATGTCGTTTATCTTCGTTGTACCGAAGAAACTGGTTTTGTGCCTGAATTACCCACAGAAAAGGTGGACGTGATTTATTTGTGCAATCCGAATAATCCTACCGGTACGGTCATGACGAAAACGGAGTTAAAGCATTGGGTTGATTATGCTATTGAACATCAGAGTATTATTATTTACGATGGAGCCTATCAGGCTTATGTAAATGAACCAAATGTACCGCGCAGTATTTATGAGATTAAAGGTGCTAAAAAGGTTGCGATTGAAATAAGAAGTTATTCCAAGACTGCCGGCTTCACCGGGCTTCGTTGCGGATACTCGGTTTTTCCGCAAGAACTACAGGTCTATACGAAGTTAGGAGAAGGTGTGCCGCTAATTAAACTTTGGAGTCGGCGGAATGCTAATTATACGAACGGTGTTTCCTATATTGTCCAACGGGGAGCCGAAGCAATTTACTCCCGCAAGGGTAAAGTAGAAACAAAAGAGTTGGTGAATTATTATCTGACTAATGCTTCCCTGATCCGGAATGAGTTACTAAGCCTTGGATTCGAAGTGTACGGAGGAATCAGTTCCCCTTATGTATGGTTCAAAACGCCTGAGCATCTCTCATCGTGGAAATTTTTTGATCAATTACTATACGAATGCCATATAGTTGGAACTCCTGGCATTGTTTTTGGATCTTCTGGTGAAGGATATATGCGCTTTACAGGCTTTGGAAGCCGGGAAAATACACTTATTTCGTTAGAAAAACTTAGAAAAATAATATAATTAATATAAAAACTAAAACAGACTATGTGTGGAATTGTAGGTTATATTGGAAACAAACAGGCTTATCCTATTCTTATAAAAGGTCTTCGCAGGCTCGAATACAGAGGATATGACAGTGCGGGAATCGCATTAATACATGATGATAAGTTGAATGTATACAAAGCAAAAGGAAAGGTGTCTGATTTAGTTCATTTTGCCGAACAACAGGATATTGAAGGAACTATTGGCATTGCACATACCCGTTGGGCAACTCATGGTGAACCAAATCAAATAAATGCACATCCTCATTTCTCCCAATCGGAAGAGCTCGCACTGATTCACAACGGAATCATTGAGAATTATGCCGTCCTTAAACAAGGGTTGATTGAACATGGCTTTTCGTTCTGTAGTCAAACAGATACGGAAGTTTTAGTTCAACTGATAGAGTATGTCAAAAAATCAAATAATGTTGATTTAACCACAGCAGTTCAATTAGCGCTTAACCAATGTGTTGGTGCCTATGCCATTGCTGTGATTGAAAAAGGTCATCCGGATGTTATAGTAGCTGCCCGAAAAGGAAGCCCTTTAGTGGTTGGAATCGGAGAAGATGAATACTTTTTAGCTTCAGACGCAACCCCCATTATAGAGTATACCGACCAAGTGGTATATATTGGCGAGGAAGAAGTTGTAACGCTGAAACGGGGGAAACAAATAAAGATAAAAACAATTGGAAATGTTGAGAAAACCCCGGAAATAAAAAAGCTAGAGATGACTTTGAGTCAGTTAGAGAAAGGCGGTTATCCGCATTTTATGCTTAAAGAGATTTTCGAACAGCCTAAGACCTTAAGTGATAGCATGAGAGGCCGAATCAATATTGAAGAGAATAATATCACGCTGGCAGGATTCATAGACAATAAGGAAAAGTTTTTGAAAGCAAAACGAATAATTATCACAGCCTGTGGTACTTCCTGGCATGCCGGTTTAATTGGAAAATATGCTATTGAAGAATTTGCACGCATACCGGTTGAAGTTGAATATTCATCTGAATTTCGCTATCGCAAGCCAGTGATTAATAAGGACGATATAGTTATTGCCATTTCACAATCTGGTGAAACGGCTGATACATTAGCTGCTATTGAATTAGCAAAATCAAACGGGGCTTTTATTTTTGGTATTTGCAATGTGGTTGGTTCTTCCATACCACGAAACACGTACTCAGGATGTTATACCCATGCGGGACCTGAAATCGGGGTTGCTTCTACCAAAGCCTTTACGGCTCAGGTAACGGTGTTGACCATGTTGGCATTGATTATAGGAAAAGAGAAAGGCACTATAAGCCAGGAGGATTACCTGAAAACGGTTTATGAACTGGCACGTATTCCTGAAAAGATTAATGTGATCCTGAAGCAGGATGCTGTGATAGCCGAATTCTCTAAAACCTTTACTTATGCTCAAAACTTTATCTATTTAGGTCGGGGTTATAACTATCCGGTTGCACTCGAAGGGGCTCTGAAATTGAAGGAAATATCCTATATTCACGCTGAGGGTTATCCGGCGGCAGAAATGAAACATGGCCCGATTGCTTTGATCAGTCAGGAAATGCCGGTTGTAGTCATCGCTCCGAGTGCAGGTATGTACGAAAAAGTGGTGAGCAATATCCAGGAAATAAAAGCCCGTAAGGGGAAGATTATTTCAATTGTAACGGAAGGCGATGTAGTAGTCCGTAATTTGTCGGATTACAGTATCTGCATACCGGATACCGTAGAGTGCCTGGTACCTCTTTTGGCAGCTATTCCATTACAACTGCTGGCTTATCATATAGCGGTAGTCAAGGGGTGCGATGTCGATCAACCGCGGAATCTGGCTAAATCAGTAACTGTTGAATAATATAAAGAATAGCCCCTGCGTAATCGTTGGGGTTTTTCTTTTGTTGTTATTATGATAAATTTAGACTTGCTTTTTAGTAAGTAATTACAAGTATTACGAGGTCAACAAATTGAAAATGATTGACTAATTTTTAATTTTTTCTTTATACATTTAAAAAGATATGTGCGGTATAGCAATGATCAGGCTTTTAAAGCCATTGGATTACTATCAGGAGAAATATGGTACATGGCAGTATGGTCTGCAGAAAATGTATTTACTCATGGAGAAACAACATAACCGTGGCCAGGAAGGTGCCGGCCTGGCTACTGTTAAGCTCGATATGCCATCGGGGGAAGAATATATCTGGCGTGAACGCATGGAAGGGAAGAATGCTATTCAGGATATTTTTGCCGATATCAACAAAAAGATGGCAACCGTTTCGGATGAGGTTTACAATGATGTAGCACGTTCCAAAACGGAATTGCCTTTTGCCGGAGAATTATATTTGGGTCATTTACGCTACAGTACAACGGGTAGGAGTGGTTTGTCCTATGTCCATCCGTTCTTACGCCGTCACAACTGGAAAAACAGAACCATGGTTCTAGCTGGTAACTTTAATCTGACCAATGTAGATGAGTTGTTCGAACAGTTAACGATGAAAGGACAGCATCCACGAGATAAAGGCGATACTTTTCTAATGTTGGAATCACTTGGCTTCCAATTAGATCAGGAGGTTCAGAAGGAGTACGATATAATTAAGCAACGTTACTCAAACGACCTGGTCATTACACACAAGATTGAAGAAAACCTTGATATTGCTTCTTTTATCCGGAAATCTGAAAAAACCTGGGATGGTGGTTATGTTATTTGTGGTATGTTGGGACATGGAGATTCTTTTGTCTTTCGTGACCCGAAAGGTATTCGCCCTGCTTTTTATTATGCCGATGATGAAATAGTTGTTACTGCTTCCGAGCGCCCGGTCATTCAAACAGCCATGAATGTGAAAGAGGAAAATATCAAGGAATTGAATCCGGGTGAAGCCATGATTATCAAGAAAGATGGTACCATTAAATTTGAAACGATTCGTCCGGCTGCTTCCGAATTGGCTAAATGTTCGTTTGAACGCATTTATTTTTCCCGCGGTAGTGATATCGATATATATCGTGAGCGGAAACAATTGGGAAGATCCCTGGCACAACCCATTTTGAAAGCCATTGATAATGATGTGGAAAATACGGTATTTTCTTTTATTCCCAATACAGCCGAAGTCGCTTTTTATGGTATGGAAGAAGGTATCAAGACTGCTACCAATAAACCTATCCGGGTTGAAAAGGTGCTGATTAAGGATATAAAGTTGCGTACTTTTATTTCTGCCAATGACGAACGGAACGATCTGGCAACACACGTATATGATGTTACTTACGGTTCTATCCGTCGTGGAAAAAAGGATAATCTGGTTGTTATCGACGATTCCATTGTCCGCGGGACAACGTTGAAACAAAGTATTCTAAAAATACTAAACCGGCTTGAGCCAAAGAAGATTGTTATCGTTTCTTCGTCCCCTCAGGTTCGTTTCCCGGATTATTATGGTATTGATATGCCCCGTATGAATGAATTCTGTGCATTCAGAGCGGCCACTGCATTATTGAAAGAATCAGGAAGACAACATATTATTGATGAGGTTTATCGTAAATCGAAGGCACAGGAAAATTTACCGAAAGAACAGGTTGTTAATTATGTGACTGAAATATATAAACCGTTTACGCAGGATGAAGTTTCCCTAAAAATAGCGGAGATGCTTACTCCGGCAGATGTCTCTTGTCCGGTTGAGTTGGTGTATCAAACTATCGAAGGACTTCATATCGCATGTCCGAATCACTCCGGTGATTGGTATTTCTCGGGTCATTATCCAACTCCGGGAGGGAATCGTTTGGTGAACAACGCTTTTATAAATTATTACGAAGGAAGAGATCATAATTGATTTATAATTAAGATTCATATGCTTAAGAGTAAGAATTTTATTTTTGATAATGAGAGAGAGTGGGAGCAGCTAAATGAAGGTATGCGCCGCCAGGTTTTAGGATATGATGACCAGATCATGATGGTAAAGGTTGAATTTCTGTCGGGTGGAGAAGGTGCTGTTCATTCTCATGCTCACTGCCAATGTTCGTATATAGTAAGCGGAGTTTTTGAATTTAATATTGATGGTGAAAAGAGACTTGTAAAGACGGGTGATGGGCTTTATATAGAGCCAAATGTTTCTCATGGAGTAAAATGTCTGGAAGCAGGTATCCTGATTGATACCTTTAGTCCGGTTCGTCATGATTTTCTTTAATGAGATAATAATAAGCGAATAAAAACAAAAAAGGGTAGCATCATGCTACCCTTTTTTGTTTAGTGATTGTAATGGTTCCTATATCAATAACTCTCTCAATTTTTTAGAATTCAGTATCCTATATTCCTTCTTGTTGATACTGATGATACCATCCTGCACCATTTCGGATAAACAGCGAGCCAGGGAAGGGCGGGCCACTCCAAAGAAATCAGCCAGTTCGGTCTGGTTGCGGTTAATAATAAAAGTTTTGTTGTCAACTGCTGAGTTTTCGAGCAGGAAATGAGCGACTTTCCCTTTTATGGTTTTAATGGAAAGCAATTGCAACCGGTTGGTCAGAAACTGTGTCCGGTTGGCATTATGAGTCATAAAACTTGACATGAAATCAGGGTTTGTCATCATTAACCGCATGATTTCAGCCTTTGGTATTTTCATGATTTCCACTTCTTCCAGGGCTGTTACATCGACAGGGAACCGGTTATTGTCAGAAAATACAAAGGCCGGAGCGAGTGGGCGAGGAGCTTTAATGATTTCTATGCCCAATATATTCCCGTTATCGGTAATCATTTCTGTTTTAACCGATCCAAGGGTCAGCATATACAAGGCATCACAAACATCCCCTTGTCTCAGGATCAGTTCGTTTTTTGCATAAGTTTTTATCGAGCATTTCAAATCTTCCAAAAAAGCTCCTTCGTCGTCTATTTTTAATTTGCTGCAAACCGGACAAGCCGATAAATCTACTGTTTTCATATTCTTATTAACCACCATAGATACATACAACGCATTAATATTCAATTTGATGGGTTACTATTGTATTCTATGTGTCTGTTGTGGTTTAGCTTTAAATTTCCACAAAAATACAAACAAAACACGAGAGTGTAACAATTGTTACACTTTTATTGTTGTAGTACCTGTACTTTTGCAACATAAATCAGAGAAAGATTGTTAGTCTTTCTGACATATCAAATTTAGAAACTCTCAAACGAAAGATTATGGAAAAGAAAGAATTCCCAAAAGCAGAAAAGTTTAATTTTACCGATAGCGTTACTTACGCCGATGGCTCTATCGTCAGTAAAATTCTCTTGCGCAATGAAAAAGGAAACATTACACTTTTTGCCTTCGATAAAGGTGAAATGCTTAGTGAACATACAGCACCTTTCGATGCCATTGTTCAGGTATTGGATGGAACAGCGGAAGTCATGATAGATCACAAGTCACATATCCTGGTTTCCGGGGAAAGTATCATTATCCCGGCCAACCTGACTCATGCCCTGACAGCAATAGATCGGTTTAAAATGATGCTGATTATGATTAAAGGATAAGACCCCTAACCCCTAAAGGGGGATTAAAGAGGTGGTGTCTGCGAAATAGGAGATATATAATTAATTAACGAACTAAATTCCCCTTTAGGGGTTAAGGGTCAAATGAAACGAACCATAATAAAGATAGACGAAGGACTGTGTAACGGGTGCGGAGCCTGTGTAACCGGTTGCCATGAAGGGGCACTGCAACTGATTGATGGAAAAGCTCGTATGGTGAGCGAGTTGTTTTGCGACGGACTGGGTGCTTGTATCGGCGATTGTCCGGTAGGGGCCATTACACTGGAAGAACGGGAAGCAGTGCCTTACGACGAAATAGCCACCATTCAACGCATGGTACCCAAAGGGGAGAAAACCATTCTGGCTCATCTCAAACACCTGAAAGACCATGGCGAGTTTGAATACCTGAAACAGGGTGTTACCTGGTTGAAACAAAACAATGTAAATGTTGATTTTGCTTCCGTACACAATGCGCCTGCTCCGGTTTATCAACAACATCATGGCCGTGGTTGTCCCGGAAGCCGTGAAATGTCTTTTGCTCCGGCTGCAACACCTGCCTTTAAAATGGCTCCTCAAGTAACTGCTGAAACGTCTTCTCAACTCCGCCAATGGCCGGTTCAATTGCACTTATTGAATCCTGATGCAGGTTATTTCCGGAATGCCGATGTGGTATTGGCTGCCGACTGTGTAGCCTATAGTTTTTCCGACTTCCATAACCGCTTTTTAGCCGGTAAAATACTGGCCATTGCCTGCCCAAAGCTCGATAGCAACAAGGAATCGTATTTCGAAAAGATTAAAGCCATGATACTTCGGTCAACTATCAATACGCTTACAGTCATTATTATGGAGGTACCATGCTGTGGTGGTTTACTTGGATTGGCGCAAAAAGCTGTTGCCGAAGCCGGACGTAAAATTCCGGTGAAACTAGTCGTAGTAGGAGTGAAGGGTGATATCCAACGGGAGGAGTGGGTGTAAAAAGATAATCAGGTGATTGGTTAATTGGTGATTGGTTAATTTGTTAGTTAATAGGTTGATAAGTCCTAATTAAGTTGACCAATCAACCAATTATTTTACTTCACCGATCACCGATCACCAAATCACCTAACCAATTAACCAATTAACTAATCAACTAAATCAACTAATTAACCAATCAACTAAATTCAAACAATATGAACATGTTTTGTTATCAATGTCAGGAAGCATCCAAAGGAACCGGATGCGAGATAAGAGGTGTATGTGGAAAAACTCCGGAAGTAGCAGGCTTACAGGATCTGCTTATCTATCAATTAAAAGGGTTGGCCCATTA
>JAUZOM010000087.1 GCA_030706465.1 Bacteroidota bacterium
ATGAGTAATCGGGCAAATGATCCATAAAACAAATCATTTTTTCGAGACAAAGGTAAACAATTTTTAGCTTCATTCTTTTTTTTGATAAATCTTTTTTTTTGAGGAAGTGTAGCTGAATTTTTCAGTATATTTGCAGGCAAAAGCAGAAAAAAGGTACAATTTATGGATAATTTCATTGTGTCGGCACGCAAATATCGTCCTTCTACATTCAATTCGGTTGTCGGTCAATCGGCGTTGACAACAACGCTTAAGAACGCTATCAAAAGCAATCATTTGGCTCACGCCTATTTATTTTGCGGACCCCGGGGCGTAGGAAAAACGACATGTGCCCGTATCTTTGCCAAAACAATCAACTGCCAGAATCTGACCGCAGAAGCAGAAGCCTGTAACGAATGTGAATCCTGCGTTTCGTTCAACGAACAACGTTCATACAACATCCACGAACTTGATGCCGCTTCCAATAACGGGGTCGATGATATTCGTTCTCTGACCGACCAGGTTCGGATTCCACCTCAAATAGGGAAATACAGCGTATACATTATCGACGAAGTGCACATGCTCTCGCAGGGTGCTTTCAACGCATTTCTCAAGACGCTTGAAGAGCCGCCAGCCCATGCTATCTTTATTCTGGCAACTACCGAAAAGCATAAAATCATTCCGACCATTCTGTCGCGCTGCCAGATTTATGATTTTAACCGTATTACGGTAGCCGATACTGTGAAACACTTACAGTATGTTGCAGAACAGGAAGGTGTCACTGCAGATATAAACGGATTGAACATTGTGGCTCAGAAAAGCGATGGAGGCATGCGGGATGCCTTGTCCATCTTCGACCAGTTAGTAAGTTTCTGTGGAAATAACATAACCTACCAGGGGGTCATCGATAATCTGAACGTACTTGACTACGAATATTATTTTCGCCTTGTAAACGGATTCCTAAAAGGAGATGTAAGTCAATCATTACTTATTTTTAATGAAATATTGAACCATGGTTTTGATGGACATCATTTTATTACCGGACTCAGTTCCCATTTACGGGATGTGTTGGTGAGTAAAGATCCTCAAACAATATCGCTACTCGAAGTTGGAGCCGATATAGGCGAACGCTATAAACAACAAGCTCAATTGTGTTCTCCTGAATTTCTGTTTCAAGCGCTAAAAATCAGTAACGGATGCGACATAGATTACCGACAAAGCAAAAATAAAAGATTGCTGGTTGAGCTGGCTTTGATTCGCATGTGCCAGCTTGCGGATGAAAAAAAAAAATCTTTACTAATTGAGGAACAATCGGCACCGATTCAAAAAGTATCGGTGGAATCTCCTGCCTCAATAGAAAACAAAACCTCAGTATCCAAATCGCCAACAGTTCATTCAACTCCGATTTCACAATCTCAGTTGAAGCCAAAAGAAAATGTTGTTGATTCAAAACCTGCATTTAAACGCCCGGGAAGCATTTCTATTTCCGCAACCAACACCGTAGCATCTCCTCAAGCAACCTATTCAGAAAAAAAGATTGAAGTAAAAGTTTCTCAAAACAGATCGTTTACATTGGAAGAGTTGGAGAGAGTTTGGCAACAATTTGCCGAAACAATTCCTGAACAAGGCCGTATGACAAGTTTTATCCTTAGCACAAGACCAGAGCTGACTTCTGCCAACACTTTTGAGTTAACAGTAAGCAATATACTACAGGAAAAAGAATTAATACGTCTCCAACCTGATATAACGGAGTTCATGCAACAGAGGCTTCAAAATTCCAAGATCAGAATGACTATAAAAATTGCAGAAGAGACCGAAGTGCAACGTGCCAATTCACCTGAAGACCGGTATAAGATTATGGCTGAACAAAATCCGGCGTTGGACATTCTGAAAAACGGCTTGCAACTGGAAATAGACTAATTCTCCGCAAATAATTCATAATTAAAGTAATTGGTTATCTAAGGTTTTACAGAATTAGTGATATTGTTCAATATTTATAACTGTAAATAAGACAATTAAACTCAAGTTCTAAGAGAGTCTAATAAGAAATAACATAAAAAACGAACTCTTTTTTGAGATTCAGAATAGTTTACATACTTTTGTTTCGTAAAAATGTGGAGAGATTTGGACTGCTTGCAACCACAGAAAAAAATGCTAAATGGCAAACTCTTTTCTGAATATACTAAGTCCCTTGTAGCGCCCCATCCTCTTTGCCGGTTTACATTTTATGATGAATTGTAAATAAAAGGATTATGTTCAAAAAAATTTCACGTGTTGTCTGGATATTATCGGTTGTAAGTTTATTTACTGATGTTGCCAGCGAAATGCTCTATCCGGTAATGCCTATTTACCTGAAAAGCATCGGTTTTTCAATTATGATTATCGGCATTCTGGAAGGCGTGGCTGAAGCCACAGCCGGGCTGAGTAAAGGTTATTTCGGTAAACTATCAGATGCTAAAGGCAAACGGTTGCCATTTGTAAAAGCCGGCTATATTTTAAGCGCAATAGCCAAACCAATGATTGCCATTTTCACCCATCCCGTGTGGATTTTTTTTGTTCGCACCACAGACCGCTTTGCAAAAGGAATACGCACCGGAGCCCGCGATGCCATTTTATCAGAAGAAGCTACACCGGAAACCAAAGGAACAGTTTTCGGATTTCACCGGGCCATGGATACAATTGGTGCTGCCATTGGACCTGCTGTGGCATTGGTATATTTGTATTTTCATCCGAAAGATTATATTACCCTCTTCTATATTGCCTTTGTTCCCGGAGCGATGGCCATTATCACCACGCTTTTACTCAAAGAAAAGAAAGCAGCCCTTGCTCCTACCGGGCAAAAAGTATCGTTTTTTTCTTTTCTAAAATACTGGAAACAAAGTCCGGTTGCATACCGTCAGTTATCGATTGGGTTACTCCTATTCACTTTATTCAACAGTTCGGATGTATTCCTGTTGTTGAAAGCAAAGGCTGCCGGGCTTAACGATACGCATGTTATTGGAGTCTACATCTTCTACAATATAATTTATGCACTTTTTGCTTTTCCTGTTGGCGCGTTAGCAGACAAAATAGGACTAAAGCGTATATTCCTGATTGGTATTGGATTATTTTCAGTGGTCTATCTCGGATTTTCCATCAATACCAATCTTTATGTATTCCTTGTTTTATTCTTTATTTACGGACTTTATGCTTCCGCAACCGAAGGTGTATCCAAAGCATGGATCAGTAACATTTCCGATTCCAAAGATACCGCAACGGCTATCGGCACATTCTCCGCGCTGCAAAGCATCTGCACCATGGTGGCAAGTTCGCTGGCCGGGATTATCTGGTACAGTCTTGGCGCCAAAAAACTGTTTATTATGAGTGGTGTAATGGCTTTAGTGGTAATTGGATATTTATGGAGGATGAAGGAAAAATGACAACGAAAATATTCATTTATAACTAAAAGCAAAAGAATATCCTTCAACTAATGCCGACTTCTTAATTTTAAGGGGAAACAACTAAAAATAGCCATTGAACCTTCTGCAATTTGTGTAATCTTCGTAATTACCCAAAAACTCGTAGTACTGCAAGCTCCTAAAGATTATTGCAAAATTATATAACAAGATATGCTTCTGAATGGGGCAACTCTTGTTGCATTTACTGATTCCGGCAATTTCCTCATTCCTTCTATAGCGGTTCTTTATTTATCTCCTCAAATATCAATGAAGAACTTACGAATAGCGATATTAATTTTCAGTAATTTGAGTTAACCTATAAACGTTTAAGCAGAAGCATTGTTTTAATAGAGAGGTTTATCGTTTTGTTGTAATCGTTTTTTGAGAGTAAAAGGAAAATAATGATTTCAAGGTTTCAAAGTAGTTGATCTTCAATTTACTGTTAAATTTTCAAGATACATTCTAATAAATAAAAGGTGGAAACTTTTACTTATTGTTAATTTTAATTTTGTTGAATTTGAAGTTATCTTCTGAAATTATAAAATTAGCAAATTAACTTTCTCAATATTTTTATGCACATTATACCCATGAGAACCTTTGCTTACTTTATAGTTAGTATTCTATTATTGTTCAATAATAGCCATTCACTCTATGCGCAGGAGAACTGGTTAGTTCAAGACAACATAGACTTTTTGAAAAGTAAAAATCAGTTGATTAAAAGCCGGCATGAACTATCGCAAACAATAATCACCAATAATTACGACTTAAAATACCACAGATTTTATTTGATAATTGACCCTGCTCAAAGATATATTTCAGGATCAGTGACTTCATACTTTGTTGCGACTCGAGAACAAATGAACAGTATACAGTTTCAATTAGATGAGAGTTTGACTGCAGATTCAGCTCTATTTGAGAGTAAAACAACAGCAATAAACCATACAGGAAATGTTATAACAATTCCTTTGAATACGGCAATCATAGGAGGCAGGTTAGATTCGATAACTATATTTTATCACGGGGTACCCGGGTTAAGCGGTTTCGGCTCATTTGAAAATTATGTTCACAATGGAGCACCAAGCATGTGGACGCTTTCCGAGCCTTATGGAGCATCCGATTGGTGGCCATCGAAGAATGATTTAACCGATAAGATTGATTCAATTGATATATATGTTGTTATGCCAAAAGGAAACCATGCAGCTAGCAACGGTATATTGGTTAGTGAAACGCCCTACAATGCTAATTCCACATTTGCTCATTGGAAGCATCGGTATCCAATTGCATCCTATCTTATTGCTATTGGAGTGACCAATTATGCCAGGTATTCTGATTATTACAGGGCCGGATCGGATTCTATAGAGATATTGAATTACGTCTATCCTGAAGATTCTGCAGAATTAAGAGCTTCCACAGCTGATGCCGTAAAAAGTATGGCGTTATTTGAACAACTTTTTTCACCCTATCCATTTACAAAAGAAAAATACGGTCATGCACAATGCAATTTACAAGGTGGCATGGAACACCAAACTATGACATTCCTTGGGAAAAACCAATTTAATCCCAATGTAATAACTCATGAGTTGGCGCATCAATGGTTTGGTGATATGATAACGTGTGGATCATGGCAAGACATATGGTTAAACGAAGGATTTGCTACCTATTGCTCAGGATTGTCAAATGAATACTTGTCCGGTGAAAATAAATTCAAAGACTGGATAAATGCACTCAGGAAAGAGGTTGTTTCAAACCAACAAGGTTCCGTTTTTTGTCCTGACACCACAGATATCTCCCGAATATTTAGCAATGAACTCACATACTATAAAGGAGCTTTATTGCTTCACATGCTACGTTGGTTACTTGGGGATATAGATTTTTTTCAAAGCATTCGAAATTACTTAAATGATCCTGAATTAAAAAATGGATTTGCCCACACATCCGATTTAAAAAAACACTTAGAAAATCAATCAGGAAAAGATTTAACTCGTTTCTTTGCAGATTGGTTTTATGGGACAGGAGTGCCAAGCTATGTTGTCCATATAGATCAACAACCAAATTTAAGCACATTAGTCACTATAAATCAGACACAATACAATAGTAATGTTAGTTTCTTTGACATGGTGCTACCAATAGAATTCAAGGGAGAAAAAAATGATACCATTATTCTATTCGACCACACCTATTCAGGTCAAACTTTTGAATCAAAACTTGATTTCAGAATCGACAGTGTATTGTTTGATCCTGAAGACAAAATATTATACAATCAATCAGAGGTTACACTGAATTATATTTCGCAGAATCAAATTGAGTATGGAGACAGGATATTAATTTCACCAAATCCTTCCGGAAAACTCCTTAAAATTCAGTACAAGTCAGAATCTATCAATTATTTGCAAATATTCAATTTAAATGGATGTCCTGAAATTACGATTCCAACAAAACAAACAGATTCTTTTTTAGAGCTTAACATTCAGCGCCTTCAATCGGGAATGTACATCCTCAAAGTAGGAACTACTGAATGTATCGAGACTAAAAAGTTCATTGTAATCAGGTAACAAGTTAATTTAAGGGAGAATATTTGAAAGTCTTAAAGCAATTGCATCAATAAGATTCTATACGAAAACTTACAAACTCTATCGAGTGCTTAGCATACGGAATATATGCAACAAGAGCTACCTCCAACCAGAAGTAGCTCTTATTTAGTTAAATATCTATAAGAATGCTTATTCTACCACTTTCTTCATGGCTGTCATTGCTGCACGTAATTCAGCCCCGCAAATTTCAATCGAGTGATTACGGATAGCTGCATTTACTTTTACAAGTTCAAAGTTATCAACATGTCCGCCTTTGCCTTCGTTGAAGTTTTTCCCGATTACGCGGGTATCTATTTTCTTCATAAAGTCAGCCAACAGCGGTTTGCAGGCGTGGTCAAACAAATAGCAGCCATATTCAGCCGTATCGGAAATCACACGGTTCATTTCGAACAGTTTTTTTCGGGCAATGGTGTTTGCAATAAGAGGTGTTTCGTGCAATGATTCGTAATAAGCCGATTCAGGTTTAATTCCTGAGCATGTCATGGTTTCATAAGCAGATTCTACGCCGGCTTTAATAAAAGCAACCATCAAAGTAGCGTTGTCGAAGTATTCTTGTTCAGAGATTTCCACATCAGCCGCAGGAGTTTTTTCAAATTCGGTTTCTCCTGTTTCCGCACGCCAAGTCAATAATTTTTTATCACCATCAGCCCAATCTTCCATCATTGTTTTAGAAAATTCACCCGACAATATATCATCCATATGTTTAATGAACAACGGGCGCATAATCCTCTTTAATTCGTCGGCCAATTTGTAAGCTTCAATTTTAGCCGGATTAGACAGGCGATCCATCATGTTTGTGATACCCCCAATTTTTAAAGCCTCAGTAATGGTTTCCCAACCGTATTGTACCAATTTTGACGCATATCCTTTGTCAATGCCCTTTTCAACCATTTTGTTGAAGCTAAGAATAGAGCCTGTTTGTAGCAGACCACAAAGAATAGTTTGTTCTCCCATTAAGTCCGATTTTACCTCAGCAACAAAAGATGAATGAAGCACACCGGCTTTATGGCCACCGGTTCCGACACAATAGGCTTTGGCTATTTCCATGCCATCACCATTCGGATCATTTTCAGCATGAACAGCAATCAGTGTAGGGACACCAAATCCACGAAGATATTCTGCGCGTACCTCAGATGCAGGAGATTTCGGAGCTACCATTACAACTGTAATATCCTTTCGGATTTGAGTACCTTCTTCCACAATATTGAACCCATGGGAGTAGGATAAACAAGCTCCTTTTTTCATCAACGGCATAACACGATTTACGACAGAAGTGTGTTGTTTGTCCGGTGCCAGGTTCATTACTAAATCGGCAGTCGGAATTAATTCTTCGAAGGTTCCAACCACAAAATTGTTGTTAACCGCATTTTGATAGGAAGCTCTCTTTTGATCAATAGCTTCCTGACGTAATGCATAAGAAATATCAAGACCACTGTCGCGCATATTTTGACCTTGTGCCAGTCCTTGTGCACCGCATCCTACAACTACAATTTTCTTTCCAATAAGTTTTTTAACACCATCAGCGAATTCGCTGCTTTGCATAAAATCACACTTTCCAAGTTCCTGTACTTTCAGACGGTGTGGAAGTGAACTAAAATAATTTGCCATTTTTTTGAGTTTTTAAGCACTAAAGAATAAACAATATCGCTTACTTATTCAGCACTATTTATTTGGTTTATATCTGTAAATTAATAGCTATTAGACTTTTCCTTAGTTTAGAACTTTGGAAGAGTTCTATTTATTAGAATACGACTCTCGCCTTGCAGGCTATTTTGTTGTCTTTTCGAATTTCAAAGCGGAAATCTCCCGAAACTATCTCATTTCCGACAATTTCTACGAAGTCATCATAAAGCATTTCGTTTACATAATTAATTTCGAAACGTTTTACCTGACATTTACGATAACAATCCAGAGAAAAGCAATCACTGATCCATTGGATGTACCGTATGCTGTTAACGTGTCCGTTAATGTCAATATCACTGTATTTCACTTTAAAGCCGTCGTATTCATCGCCTTCGACAGTTCCCAGCTTAATTGGCTTATCTATCAAACCTGGATCACCGGAAGCATACTCCTGAATGCCATCCAAGGTCATCAAGTCTTTAGCACGACGGGTTTTCATATCGAGCATAACCCAATTAGAACAAGCATTCCCAATAATTTCATCCTGATCATCGCGGATACAGAAATTACGGGTAGTTGTTACACGTCCCACATCTTCAATCCAAGTCTCCACCTGAATGTTTTCATATTGTTCCGGAAACCGGTTCATTTCAATAGCCATCCGAGAAAGCACCCAGGCATAATCCTGCTCATGTAACCTTCGTAAGCCGAAACCGTTGTCATCGGCATTAAAACCGGCAGCGGTAAGTAATATATCTCCCAATGAAGCCATCGTTGCACGAAATTGAAAATCGACATATTGAGGCTGAATTTGAAATTTATAAGACTTCTTTTTTAGTATCATTATCTATTCTTTTTTTTCAAATTTACGCATTCCTTCAAGCATATCACTCAGTCGCTCCACTTTCGATTTAGTAATTGCCACGCGTCCTGACCTGATAAACTGCAAAACTCCTACCGACTCACTGAGCTCGTCGAACAATTGCTGTGTTTCTTCGTAGTGACCGGTTTTTTCGAATACTACGCAAGTTTCGTTCATTTCCAGAATGTGTATATGATGATTCCTGATCAATTGTTCTATAGAACCAAGAGCCAACAACTTATCGGTAGCCACTTTATACAAAGCAATTTCCTGGAATACCAGCCCTTCATCGGTATTATAATATGCTTTCAGAATATCCACCCGTTTATCAATTTGTTGCACCACTTTCTTAACAGCATCTTCAGTAGCAAAAAGAGTAATGGTAAACTTATGAATGCCCTTTATAGCAGAAGGTGAAACTGAAAGGGTCTCAATATTCAAGCCCCGGCGGGTGAATATAATAGTGATTTGATTTAACAGGCCAACAGTATTTTCTGAAAAAACGGTAATCGTATATAAAGTATTTTCCATGACTTATTTAATTTAACAATTCCAAATTATCTATTTCCTGATAAACTAAAAAATTTGAATTGAGAATTATGAATTATGAATTGAATTAGTCTCCTAATAATATGTTAGTTACGCAGGTTCCTGCCGGAACCATCGGATATACCATTCCTTTTTTCTCTACATTTACAACCAACAAATAAGGTTTGTCGTCTTTCAACATATCAGCAATAGCCGCGTCCAGTTCTTCACGTTTTCGGACTTCAGTACCGTCAATACGATAGGCCTTGGCAATAGCTATAAAATCGGGATTTTGCATTTCTGTAAACGAATAGCGTTCATCAAAGAACATTTCCTGCCACTGACGTACCATACCTAGAAAATGATTGTTGAGAATTATCATTTTGACGCCGATATGCTCTTGCATAATGGTACCCAATTCCTGAATAGTCATCTGGAATCCGCCATCACCACAAAAAGTGCAAACGGTACGTTGTGGAGCAGCCATTTTTGCTCCGATAGCTGCCGGCAATCCGAATCCCATAGTTCCCAATCCACCCGAAGTAACCATGCTGCGTTTCTCTGAAAAATTAAAGTAGCGGGCAGCCATCATTTGATTTTGCCCGACATCAGTTACTAAAACGGCCTTATTTTCACTGGCTTCTGACACTTTACGTATTACTTCCCCCATGGTTATCTCACCCGTAGTTGGATGAACTTCCCGTTGAATTACTTTATCAAACTCAAGCACTTCAAATTCAGTGAACGAATTAATCCAGGCTTGATGAGTTGCATGATGAAGCATTTGGGTAATCTCCGGCAATGTTTCTTTGACATTGCCTAAAACCGGAGCATCCGGTTTTACATTCTTTCCTATCTCGGAAGGATCAATATCCAGATGAATAATTTTGGCTTGTTTGGCGTAGGTATTCAAATCACCGGTCACCCGATCATCAAAACGCATACCAATCGCAATCAGCACATCACATTCGTTGGTTTTCATGTTAGGACCGACATTGCCATGCATACCCAGGAAACCTTTATTCAACGGAAAATCAGTTGCCATAGCCGACGCCCCGAGTAATGTCCAGGCTGCCGGGATATTGGCTTTTTCTAGGAATTCTTTTAATTCTGTTTCTGCATTTGCAAGGACCACACCCTGTCCCACCAATGCAAAAGGTTTTTGAGCCTGATTAATCAGTTGGGCTGCCAATGCTAACTGATCCGGATTCACTTCCGGTATAGGCATATAACTCCGGATAAAAGTACAAGGCTTGTAATCAAAATCAATCTCCGCCAATTGTGCATTCTTTGCAAAATCCAGAACTACCGGTCCCGGACGACCACTGCGAGCAATATAAAACGCACGGGCTACAGCCCAGGCAATATCTTCGGCACGCCGGATCTGATAGGCCCATTTTGTAATCGGCTGGGTTATACCCACCACATCGATCTCCTGAAAAGCATCTGTTCCCAGTAATGCTGAACCAACCTGGCCGGTAATAACCACTAATGGCGTACTATCCATTAAAGCATCCCCAATCCCTGTAATCGTATTGGTAGCTGCCGGCCCGGAGGTTACCAGGCATACGCCTACTTTACCTGAGACGCGAGCATAACCCTGAGCTGCATGCATAGCACCTTGCTCATGCCTGGTTAAAATATGATTTAGCTGCTTATCAAAATCGTATAAAGCATCGAAAACGGGCATAATTGCACCCCCCGGATAACCGAATATGGTGTCAACGCCTTCAAGCACCATGGAATGCATCAATGCCTGTGCTCCTGTTATTTTAGTTTTTGTTTCCATATGTAGCTCCCTCAATCCCCGAAGGAGGAATTTTAGTGAGTAAAAATTATTAAATCTATCTATTGGACCAGAAACTAATCAATCAGTCTCACAGCCCCTTTATCAGCTGAACTAACCAGACTGGCGTACGCCTTCAGTGCTTTGGAGACGACCCTGTTTCGGTCTTTCGGCATAAATGCATCCTTATCACGGGCTTCTTCTGCTTGACGTCGTTTCAGCAACTCGACTTCGCTTACTTTTACATCAATAGAACGATTCGGTATGTCTATTTCAATGATATCTCCATCCTGTATGAGTCCAATATTACCACCGGCCGCTGCTTCAGGCGATATGTGTCCGATAGATAAGCCTGAAGTGCCCCCGGAAAAACGACCATCAGTAATCAACGCACACTCTTTCCCAAGATGCTTTGATTTGATATACGAAGTAGGATATAACATTTCTTGCATTCCGGGACCTCCTTTAGGACCTTCGTGAGTGATCACCACCACATCACCCGAAATCACTTTACCGCTTAGAATTCCAAGACAGGCGCTATCCTGTGAAGTGAAAACCTTAGCTGGACCGCTAAACTTCCAAATACTCTCATCTACACCTGCGGTTTTAATAACACAACCATCGAGGGCAATGTTTCCTTTTAGTATTCCCAAGCCGCCATCTTTTGTGTATGCGTGCTCAATATCACGTATACAGCCACTCGTCCGATCATGGTCCAATTCCTGGTATTGTGCATGTTGTGAACCCATCACCAGATTAAATTTGTGGGCTGGGGCACTTTTGTATTTTTCAATCGCTTCGGCTGCAACCGTTGAACTCGTAATATCAAATTTTTCAATGGCTTGTCCCAGTGTCATGCCATCAACACGAAAAACCTTTGTATCAAGCAAACCGCCTTTGCTTAGTTCGGTCAGGATACCGAGGATTCCTCCTGCCCGGTTTACATCCTGTATATGGTATTTCTGGGAGTTTGGAGCCACTTTGCACAAACAGGGTGTACGACGGGACAATGCATCAATATCATCCATGGTGAAATCCACCTCTGCTTCATGGGCTACAGCTAAAATATGGAGAACAGTATTGGTTGAGCCTCCCATGGCAATATCCAAAGTCATGGCATTGCAGAATGCTTCCCGAGTTGCAATGGAACGGGGTAAAACAGTTTCATCCCCATCAAAATAATATCGGTTGGCATTATCTACAATCAGTTTGGCTGCATCCATAAAGAGCTTCTCCCGGTTGGCATGGGTAGCAACGATTGTCCCATTGCCCGGTAATGCCAATCCGATAGCTTCATTCAGACAGTTCATGGAGTTCGCCGTAAACATACCTGAACACGATCCGCATGTCGGACAAGCAGCGTCTTCGATCCTTTTTACCTGGGCATCCGACACATTCTCGTCCGCCGATTGTACCATGGCATCAATCAAATCCAACTGGGTTCCATCCAGTTCACCGGCTTCCATCGGTCCTCCCGAAACAAATACTGTTGGTATATTCAGACGCATGGCTGCCATTAGCATTCCGGGAGTAATCTTATCACAATTACTAATGCAGACCAGAGCATCAGCCCGGTGAGCATTGACCATATATTCCACACTGTCGGCTATTATATCACGGGATGGCAACGAATAAAGCATTCCATCATGTCCCATGGCAATCCCGTCATCGATGGCAATGGTATTAAATTCAGCGGCAAAACAACCGAGTTTTTCTATTTCGGCTTTTACTTTCTGACCTATTTCATGCAGGTGGACATGTCCGGGAACAAACTGGGTAAACGAATTTGCAATGGCAATGATTGGTTTTCCCAGTTGACTATCTTTCAGGCCATTTGCCCGCCAAAGTGATCGGGCACCTGCCATCTTCCTGCCTGCTGTTGTGGTTGTACTTCGTAATTCCTTTTTCATATATTCTATTTTTTCAATATCCTGTTCTACGTCTTAAAATAACCAACGGAAAGCGCCTTGCTCTTTTTATGTTTTTGGGACTATAAATAAAAAACCTTTCTCCGTTATGGTGAGAAAGGTTTTTTGTATTTCAAATACATTTATATGCGTAACCATCTCACCTCTGATAATTGACCAAAAGAAGCACGACGAGTACGAGAATGGAATAAATGCGTTGAGAAGTCATAGTGTTATTATTTCGGTTGCAAAGATACGGCAAGAATTCGAAACTGCAAATAGTTTGCAAGAAAAAATTGTTTTTTTTATTCAAACTGTAAGAAATCAGGGTGATTTTATGCGAGAAAATCATAAATCAATAGATTTTAAGCAATCCTGCTGCAATAATGTTATATAAAAATAAGCTTACCTTCTAAGATATGCCGTGTAAAATGAATAATGACGACAAATTTATATTATTTTTGTATCCAATTTGGAGAATATCATGGAAAAGAGAACCTATCACTATATCAATAATATCAACTCACCTATTGATTTAAAAGCTGTTAATAAAATAGACCTGCCAGCAGTCTGCGAAGAATTACGTCAATTTATTATCGATGAAGTGTCTAAGAATCCCGGTCATTTAGGCTCCAGTTTAGGTGTTGTTGAACTCACTGTCGCTCTTCATTATGTATTCAATACACCCTACGACCGCATTGTTTGGGATGTGGGTCATCAGGCATACGGGCATAAAATACTTACCGGTCGACGCGATCGTTTTCATACCAATCGTCAGTTTAAAGGCTTGTGCGGTTTTCCCACTCCTAGGGAAAGCGAATATGATGCTTTCGGAGTTGGCCATTCCTCAACGTCCATCTCTGCCGCATTGGGAATGTCGGTTGCTTCGTTGCTTAAAGATGAGAATAATCGCAATGTAGTAGCCGTGATCGGCGATGGTGCCATGACCGGTGGGTTGGCATTCGAGGGACTGAATAATACTTCCGTCGACAAAAATAACCTGTTAATTATCCTGAATGATAACCAAATGGCCATTGATCCGGTTCAGGGCGGCTTTACACAGTATTTAGTCGACATAACCACTTCCCGCACGTACAACAAGATTCGTTTCAAAGCAGCGAATCTCCTGAGAAGGATGAATATTATCACTGATGATAATATTCGGAGGATTACACAATTCAATAATAGCGTAAAAGCTACATTAACCCGGCAAACCAATCTTTTTGAAGGATTAAACATCCGGTATTTTGGTCCTGTGGATGGTCACGATGTGGAAGGATTAGTTCGTATCATGAGCGATATAAAGCATTTTAAAGGACCGAAAGTGCTGCATGTGATTACCAAAAAAGGGAAAGGATACGAGCCTGCCGAAAAATCAGCTACCGTATGGCATGCCCCTGGAAAGTTTGATGTGGAAACCGGGAAACGCAGTACAACAATTCATTCGGCTTCTACTCCCCCGCTTTTTCAGGAAGTATTTGGTGAAACATTGCTGGATTTGGCGCTGGAAAATGAAAAAATAGTGGCAGTAACCCCGGCCATGCCATCGGGCTGCTCCATGATTATTATGCAAAAAGAGCTTCCAAAACGGGTATTCGATGTAGGGATCGCAGAAGGACATGCCGTAACATTTTCGGCTGGCATGGCCAAAGAGGGCCTGATACCATTTTGCAATATTTATTCTTCATTTATGCAACGGGCCTACGACAATGTGATTCATGATGTAGCCCTCCAGGAATTAAATGTGGTATTATGCCTCGATCGTGCCGGTATTGTAGGTTCAGATGGCGCAACACATCACGGGCTCTTCGATCTGGCTTATATGCGCTGCATACCTCATCTGACCATTGCCGCACCCCGTAATGAAATTGAACTCCGCAACCTGATGTTTACGGCTCAGTATCCTGATATGGGACCATTTGTCATCCGCTATCCCCGCGGGAAAGGTACGATCAGCGAATGGCGACAACCCATGAAGTCGCTGACTGTTGGCAAAGGGGAATGTTTGAAGGAAGGAAAAGACCTGGCCGTTATTACCATTGGAACCATGGCAACTCCCGCCCATAAAGCCATTGAACAAATCGAAAAAGAATACAGTGTTTCCATTGCCCATTACGAC
The DNA here is from genome assembly GCA_030706465.1 of Bacteroidota bacterium. Classification (GTDB taxonomy): domain Bacteria; phylum Bacteroidota; class Bacteroidia; order Bacteroidales; family Paludibacteraceae; genus Paludibacter. The sequence goes on from JAUZOM010000087.1 coordinate 14,830, forward strand.
ATACGCTTTCTAAAACCGTTGGATGAAAATATGCTGCATGAAATAGGCAAAAAATTCAGGCAAATCATCACCATAGAAGATGGCGTTATTCAAGGTGGATTTGGAAGCGCAGTGCTCGAATTTATGTCCGACAATCATTATACAACACCGGTCAAGCGACTTGGAATTCCCGATAGTTTTATCGAACACGGAACACCTGAAGAGCTGTATAACATGCTCGGATTGGATGCAAATGGCATTGCAAACAGCATTGACGATTGTATGAAAAACATGAAAAACATGAAGTTTGAAAAGTTGGAGGTATAAGATTCCATATCCAAAAGCATAGAAAGCCACCTAAAATTCCGGTGGCTTTCTATGATTTTTCATGAATATATTCATCGCTTATGTTATTAAAATGAATCTTTTTTACAACCTTTGCAGAACAAAAGAATCATACTATCGATTGGTTTATTAATCCTTAGCCGGTCGACCGATAAAGAGATTAGAATCAGATCTGATAAAAGACAATCAGGCAGGCGCATTTGCTTTACCCAAACAATTGGCACTTAGAACTTTAAAACACGACGGTAGGGAATCAATGTACGACAGTTATTTTTTTACAATTGTAATCTCCCTTTTTTCTTTTATATTCCATAGTGTCTGTTGTGGTTTAAACATTTCGGGTAGTGACTTGCACAAGAGACCATGCAAAACCTAAATTCTGGATAACAGGAAATTTTAAACTGATGATACTTTAATGAAACATATCGTTCTTATCCTTTTAGTATTCATTTCTATGAATGCTTATTCACAATCAACACTTCCTCCGTTAGAGCCATTAGGATTCTCCGATAATCGTTCTTGGAAAAGCTCATTACCCAAACTACTGAACGAAGCAAAGTGGAATGAGCTCTTCCCCAATCGGTCGGGACATGGTAAATTTAATCTGAAAAAGAATGCTCCGGATTTTTATTCCTTTCGGGCATTTGTTGCCGCAGCACGGTTTTTCCCTGAATTTCTATCTGGGAGCAGGACTTCCCAGAAACGTGAACTGGCTGCTTTTTTAGCAAATATTGCCCAGGAAACAAGTGGAGGATGGGCAAATGCACCGGGAGGATATTTTACTTGGGGGCTCTTTTTTGTAGAAGAGACTGAGGGTAGTGCGACCAATCGGTATGCCAACTTTACCAAAAAGAATTACCCGCCGGTACCCGGTAAGAGTTACTATGGCAGGGGGCCAAAACAACTAAGCTGGAATTACAATTACGGGCAATTCAGCGAAGCCTGGTATGGCACCAAAGATTCGTTGTTATTGCACCCCGAAAAACTGGCACAGGATCCGGTATTATCCTTTGCTTCGGCTATCTGGTTTTGGATGACACCACAATTTCCGAAACCATCATGTCACGATATCATGACCGGGAAGTGGAACCCAACTCCAAACGACCTGTTGAAAGGCCGTGTACCCGGATTTGGAGCCACCGTGAATGTTATCAATGGCGGTGTGGAATGTGGAGCCGGAACCGATCTGGAAAAAACAGCTTACCGTTACAAATATTACCGCTATTTTTGCACTTATTTTCACGTCTCGCCCGGTGAAAATATCAGCTGCTCAAATCAAAAGCCTTTCGGACAATAGCAGCAGATTCAAATTTAAGCAAATTCCTGTTTCTTTTAATCAACTCCATGAAAAAGTACTCGCGGGCATCCTTGCCATTGACTATCGGAATTGTTCTTATTCTGACGATCCTCCTTATGAAACGGCTTTTTATTAAAAGCTACTCCTCGGATGCCACCCTAAGCTTTCTGGCTGGATTGGCTGTATTCTTTGTTTGTTTTTTAATCTTGAAAGTGGTTTTAAAAAACAAGAAATAGAGACGGGTTGAATCTTTCAGCAACCAATATTCTTGCCTTCTGGATCATTCGAACAATTGGAAATCGAATCTTTCGTCCTCCTATTGGGAATCTACTTTATTCATGGATGATTATTCCTATACAATTAGCTTCTAATAGAAAACAAAGATCGGTTGAGGATTGCTTCACTTTTTCATTTCCTTCCTTTTTAAATCTTGCGGGGCTCTAGTAATGGGATCTATAACGAATAAGTCGGGTAGACTATTTAAGTTATTAAACAACCACCCAAAAGAGGTGTATTTAATGATGACAAGTACTTTTAAAATAATAGTTGGTGGTCGGGTGATTTGAAGTCATCCGACCACTTTGCTTTTATTAACCGGTTATAACTTCCCCTTCCTTCTTTTCACATTCTACCTTTTTTGTATCTTTGCACCCAGCATCAGTATG
>JAUZOM010000088.1 GCA_030706465.1 Bacteroidota bacterium
CTCTTCTTCCTTTTCGAAATTAAAGAACTAAAATCACGTCAATAAATCATCAAGAGCTTTATAGGCACTATTAAAATTAAATTTAAAGCCTGAATCCAATAAGCGTTTAGGAATTACAAATGAGCTTTTCAAAATTAATTCTGGCTCAGTTCCTATCAGTTTAGCGCCAAGTTTTATTGCAAACTTCGGAGCTGGTATGCCTATTGGAATCCGAAGTACTTTTCTGATTAAATTCATAAATTCTTTGTTATTTACCGGATCTGGCGAAGTACAATTCAGGACTCCTTGCATAGCCTCGTTTTCATTTAGGAACTGAAGAATTCGAAAATAATCTTCTATATGGATCCAGCTGAAGATCTGAGTTCCTTCTGCCTGTTTCCCTCCCAACCCTAATTTGCTTAACCAAATCAACGATTGAAAAGCGCCACCATGTTTACCCAACACGACGGATGTTCGTAATGCAACTTTTCGTGTTCCTCGTAACTGAAATCCAAAAAACGATTTTTCCCACTTCTTGACAACTTCTGCCAAAAAATCATTATCCAACTCAGTTTCATCTTCAGTCATGGGCTGGTCGAAAGATGCCCTATAAATTCCGCAGGCACTGCTGTTGATCCATAGCTTTGGAGGATTTTTACAGGCTGTTATTGCATTCCCAATCCGAATAGTAGCACTTGTCCTGGAGTCCAATATTGCCTTTTTATTGGCTTCGGTATGCCGGCAATTAATTGATTTACCGGCGAGATTAATAACCATTTCAGCACCTTCAAAAGATTCTGAAAGATCAATCGGCTCCCAGGACACATGTTTCGGATCACGGGATATTATCAGTACCTGATACCCCGTTTCTCTGAAACGCTTTGTAAGATAAGTGCCGATAAATCCAGTACCACCTGCAATAACTACTTTTTTCATTTAAAATCTATTTAATCACCAAAGGTATTATAACAACAATTCAAAACCAAAAGTTTCAAAGCATTTATATCCAACAAAAAACTCCTCTGCACATTCATGCAGAGGAGTTTTTTTATTGGATATATGAGTTCTATTCGTGAGCACCCATTTTCAACATGCTTACTTCACGTTCAGTCAGAAAACGATATTTGCCTCGTGGCAGATTCTTTTTTGTCAATCCGGCAAAGAAAACACGATCCAGACGAATTATTTTGTAGCCAAGCTTCTCGAATATTCGACGGACAACCCGGTTTTGGCCGGAGTGAATTTCAATGCCTACCTGTTTCAAGTCTCCTTCTTTTACAAATTCCAATGCATCCACTTTTATAACATCTTCATCCAGCGTTATGCCAGCCATAATGGTTTCATAATCTGATTTTTCAAGAGGTTTATCCAAAGCTACATGGTATATTTTCTTCTTTTCGTATTTCGGATGGGTTAGCTTTGATGCCAAATCACCGTCATTCGTCAATAGCAAAACTCCGGTAGTATTTCTGTCGAGGCGACCAACCGGATAGATACGTTCACTGCACGCATTCTTTACTAAATCAAGAACGGTAAGACGGTCGTGTGTATCTTCCGAAGTTGTAACACAATCTTTGGGCTTATTCAGCAACAAATAAACTTTACGTTCAGAATGAACAGTCTGGTCATGGAACATGACTTTATCTGTCAACAAAACTTTTACTCCCATTTCGGTAACAATTTGTCCGTTAACCGAAATCACACCAGCTTGTATATATTCATCCGCTTCACGACGCGAACAAATTCCCGCATTTGCCAAAAATTTGTTCAACCGTAAAGGTTTTGTCAGGTCAACAACCGTTTTCTGAAATTCAAGTTGCTTTTTATTACTGTATTTTGAGTTCGGATCGTAACTATCATCCGTCTTGCGGTAAGGTTTACGAAATGCCACTCCATCTTTCTTATTATCATAACGGGTTTCAATAAACTCCGATCTTTGTCTCTCTCCCGGTTTCTTGAAACTTAATTTATCCGGACGAGCTTCATCCTCTAACTGATTTAGATTCCTGCCATATGTTTTCTCACCATTACTATCTGTACGATCTTCCCAGGGTTTACGTTCTCCATACGATGATTTTTTTTCGTCCCTGTTTTCCCATGGTTTCTTAGGTCCGAATGAAGGACGTCCTTCCCGGCTTTCGTATGGTTTCCGTTCCCCGTATGCAGGTCTGGCGTCTTTGTTTTCCCACGGTTTTTTAGGTGCAAAAGAAGGCCGACTCTCACGGTTTTCATAGGGCTTACGATCGCCATACGATGGTTTATCTCCACTGCTTTTGAATGATCTTTTTTCTCCAAATGAAGGACGACTCTCACGGTTTTCGTAAGGTTTCTTATCATCGTAAGATGAAGTACCGCGATTTTCGTAAGGTTTTTTGTCTCCATATGATGGACGACTTGAATCTGTTCTTTTTGAATCAGTATTTCCTGCAAATCGATTATCTCCCGAAGGCCTTCCGGAGCCAAATTTGGAAGCCCCACGTGAGCCTTTTAATATCGATTTCACATCGCGTTTCTCAAACGGTTTACCATCACGGCCGGCACCAGCATTCGATTTTTGCTTCGAACTCCCTTGCCATTTTTCATTATTTGTCTTCATTCAAATTTTTATATGTGTATTTGGGGTACAAAGGTCGTAAAAAATCCTGAATAATCCGTACTGTTTTAACCTAAATGCTTTTTTCTTCAAAAAAGAGGTTTAATCTTTCAATTGAAATTCAGTTAGAAATGATCATCCAGGTTCATTGTTGTCCTCGAATAGGATGAAAAATTAATCTGTTTTCAAGGAAACAGATTGTTAAGCTTCTTGTTTTGAATATAAGTTTATTTAACTAGAAGCCTGTTAAGGATAATGATCTGATTCAATTAAGCAGGTGGAATAACTGACTGTCCTGTTTTATACATCTGGACAATCTCTGTTGACCATTGATCCGGCACCCGGCCATCGGACGAAGTTGGAAGGGTGTTTAAGTCGATCCTTATACGTATTCCAACTCGTTGACGGATGTTGTTTCATTTCTGGTCCGTCATCTCCAGATAGTATCCTCTTAGTTCAGTCGGAGCTCATACTAGGTAGAGAGACATTTCAGAGGGAGTTTCGAGGGATTTGGCTGGGGGCTAAGAGGGTTCCAGCCCTCGGAACCCCCAGCCAACCCCTAGGTAACCCCCAGGCAACCCTCACTAAACTTCCTCTATGCCTAAACTGAAATAAGACTGAGCCAAGACTGAGAAGACTCCCCCTTTTGAAAAAGAAAACCTTATTTTTCTTGTAGCTTCCCCTTCGTGGAAAATTGAACACCCTACGAATCTTCCATTATTCCCTTCCAGTAAGAAGTAAAAATAACAGAGGGCACTGTATATTTCCAATTATTAGTAAGCAGGATTAAATGTTGATATATTTGTTAAATATGAATTGCAAACATTTTTGCATTTATTCATTCCTGACCCCCAACCCCCCAAATGGGGCTTAAGAGTGGAAGATCAAACGTAATTTAAAATTAAGAAGTTTTCAAATTCTGCGTCTTAAACCCCCATTTGGGGGTTTGGGGGTCATACGTCAAAATAGTTCATTAAATTCTTTGAATTACTTAATCGGCGGACATCTAATTAAACCCAAAATATTTCCTACTTTTGCAAGAAATAAAACTTCACTTTATACACCCATTTATACATTTATGGAAACGTTTATAAGCGATATATCCGGTAAGAAATTTCCGCTTACCGAAAAAATTTCCGGGAAATCGGTCCGAAAATCGGTGTTCGATCAGATAAAAAATGACAAACCTGACTTCACGAAGGATATGTCTTTAGCTGAAAGCGAACTAAATGCTTACCGTGAAAAATATGTTGAAGTCTTCCTTTCTAAACAAATTGGCGAGCTTACTTCATTGGAAAAAACCGTATTAGAGTCGTTAAAAGATCAAACAACGTTAACGGATAAATTAGATGGTGATGAGATCCAGTCAATGACCTATGGACAGCGAATTGCGGATAAGGTGGCATCATTCGGTGGAAGCTGGACATTCATAATTTCATTTGCTATATTTCTTTTAATATGGATTTGCGTAAACATTTACTGGCTCGGCAACAGGGGGTTCGATCCCTATCCGTTTATTTTGTTGAACCTCATTCTGTCCAGTTTGGCCGCTATCCAGGCGCCTGTCATTATGATGAGCCAAAATCGCCAGGAAGATAAAGATCGCGAAAGAGGGAGAAATGACTACATGATCAACCTTAAATCCGAACTGGAAGTGCGTATGCTCCATGAAAAGATAGACCATCTGATCATCAACCAACAACAGGAAGTCCTTGAAATTCACAAAGTCCAGATCGACTTAATGAACGACATCCTAAATCGGATTGAAAAACTCAATAACCAATCAACTTAATTAACCAATCAATAATTAATTATTTTGACAACCTTCATTTCCATATTGCGGGGTATTAATGTTGGAGGACATAATCAGATTAAAATGGATGCCCTGCGCCAACTGTATGCCGGGCTTGGTTATTCGGGTATTCTTACTTACATCCAAAGCGGAAACATTATTTTCTGTACAGATTCTGGTGACACACAACTTTTGGAAAGAACTATTGCAGAAAAGATCTTTCAGACTTTTGGCTGTAAAGTCCCGGTGTTGGTGCTAACAATCGATGAACTTAGATCTGCATTACAAAACAATCCTTTCATCTCTGATATTAAGAAAGATCGGGCTTTCATTCATATCACATTTCTATCCGAAATCCCGGAGAAGAGTCTTCTTGATCAAATCCCAACCGAAATCTATTTACCCGATGAATTCTGCTGTTCCGGCAAAATTATATACCTCTACTGCCCCAATGGCTACGGAAACACCAAACTCACCAACACTTTTTTGGAGAATAAGCTTAAACTGACGTCCACAACCAGAAACCTCAAAACTGTGACCGAATTACTCGCTTTAGCACTGAAAATTTAAGACCGTATTTTAAATTTCCCCTTACTTTTTCATTGATTACTATCTTGGCATATTGCCACATTATGAGTACATTTGTCGGATAAATAACTCATAACCGACATGCCACCTTTAGCCGAACGACTCCGCCCGCAAACACTCGATACTTATATCGGACAACAACATCTGGTAGGTGATAATGCCATCCTGCGAAAGATGATCGAATCGGGTCATATTGCCTCCTTCATTCTTTGGGGGCCTCCGGGTGTGGGCAAAACGACCCTTGCAAGGATTATCGCCAACAAGCTGGATCGACCTTTTTATACATTGAGTGCTGTCAGTTCGGGAGTAAAGGATGTACGTGATGTCATTGAAAAGGCCAAAGCCAATCGGTTTTTTTCACAGGCAAATCCCATCTTGTTTATCGACGAAATTCACCGTTTCAGTAAATCTCAACAGGATTCTCTGTTAGGAGCTGTAGAAAATGGCACGGTAACCTTGATTGGAGCGACCACTGAAAATCCATCATTCGAAGTTATCACACCATTGCTTTCCCGTTGCCAGGTATACGTGCTAAAACCGTTAAACAAGGAAGATTTAATGGAACTGGCCGAACGAGCAATCCATACGGACATAGAATTAAAAAACAGGAAAATCATTTTCGAAGAAACCGAGTCAATGCTACGGTTCTCGGGAGGTGACGCCCGGAAATTACTTAACATTATCGAGCTGGTCGTTAATTCGGATCAATCGGAAGAAGTGGTTTTTACCAATAAAGTTGTTACCGAGCGATTGCAACAAAACCCTTCGGCTTATGATAAGGATGGTGAAATGCATTACGATATTATATCGGCCTTTATCAAATCCATTCGGGGAAGTGATCCCGATGCTGCCATTTATTGGTTGGCCCGCATGGTTGCCGGTGGTGAAGACCCGAAATTTATTGCCCGTCGATTGGTTATTTCTGCGTCTGAAGATATCGGGCTTGCCAATCCAAATGCTTTATTGCTTGCCAATGCCTGTTTTGATGCACTGCATAAAATAGGCTGGCCCGAAGGCCGGATTATTCTGGCCGAAGCAACCGTTTATTTGGCTGCTTCACCCAAAAGTAATTCGGCTTATCTGGCCATAGATGATGCCTTGGCATTGGTGGAGCGTACGGGAAACTTGCCGGTTCCCCTGCATTTGCGGAATGCCCCTACCCGACTGATGAAGGAACTAAATTATGGCAAGGATTACAAATACTCCCACGATTTTCAGAATCACTTCGTAGAACAACAATTTATGCCCGACGACCTCACGAAAGAACGTATCTGGAAAGTACAAAATAATCCTGCCGAAAGTAAATTAGGTGAATGGTTGAGGCTATTGTGGAAAGGAAGGTATTGAATTCAGTTCCCGGTTAACAGTTAACAGCAATTTGTTTAATGTTTAATGCCACATTCCGTTTCAACGATTCTACAATTCAACGGTTTTCATTCATTCAAATAAGAAGAAACGACACTCTTAATCCCGTCCTCCAAGGAAATGGACGGCTTCCAGCCTAATTCCTTTAATCTGGATACATCAAGGAGTTTGCGGGGAGTTCCATCAGGCTTACTGCTGTCCCAGATAACCTTCCCATTGTAACCAACCGTTTTCCTTACAATTTCAGATAATTCCCGAATACTGAGATCCTCGCCACATCCAGCATTCACGTGGGATGGCGTTGTATCGGGAGCATCATAATTCAACAACAGGAATACGCTCGAATCGGCCATATCATCTACATGCAGGAATTCACGCATAGGTGAACCGGTTCCCCACAAGGTAATGGATACCTCGTCATTGAATTCCGATATCCCGTATTTATTAAGTACCTGCAGGATCGCATCATCACTGAACGTACCGTTCACTCCTTCTACCGGCCTTTTGTTTAAGTCCGTACGTAAACTTGTCCAGTTACCATCCATCAAACATTTTCCCAAATACATCTTTCTGATCAAAGCGGGCAGAACATGTGATTTCTCCAAATCGTAATTGTCGTTTTGTCCATATAAATTGGTAGGCATTATGGAAATAAAATTACAACCATACTGATCATGATATGCTTCACACATTTTTATGCCGGCAATTTTAGCAATGGCATAAGGTTCATTTGTTGTCTCAAGGAGTCCGGTAAGCAGGGAATCCTCGCGTATTGGCTGATCAGCCATTCGCGGGTAAATACAAGAGGAGCCTAAGAACAAGAGTTTTTTCACCCCATGCACATAACTTTGATGGATCACATGATTCTGAATCATCAGGTTCTCGTAAATAAACTGTGCCCTGTAAGTCATATTCGCCACAATACCACCCACTTTGGCCGCAGCAAGCACTACCATTTCAGGCTTTTCTTTTTCAAAGAAAGTTGCAACTTCTTGTTCGTTGAGCAGATCAAGTTCTTCCTTCGTTCGGGTTACAAAATTGGTAAATCCTTTCGCTTCAAGATTTCTTTTTATTGCTGAACCAACCATACCCTTATGTCCGGCAATATATATTTTTGTATTTTTATCCATGATACTATATTCCCTGATTATTCGAAATTATTTAAGATCCTGAATCCACCGTCTTTAAGATATGTTTCCTTTTTCATAAGTTTCACATCCGACCGCATCATATCTTCCACTAAGGCTTTCAAATCATATTTCGGTGTCCAATTCAGTTTAGTCCGCGATTTTGTTGCATCACCTATCAACAACTCAACTTCTGTCGGACGGAAATAATTAGCATCAACTTCTACTACCGGTTCTTCAATTGCTTTGATTGTATTTAAAAATTCAGCACCCACGGTTTCAATAAATTTCACTTCATCAATGCTACCAATAAATCCCTTTTCATCAATTCCCTCTCCTTTAAAGACCATGTTGATCCCTATTTCAGCAAACGACATACGGACAAATTCGCGAACTTCGGTGGTAATGCCTGTTGCAATCACATAATCATCGGGAGTATCCTGTTGTAAAATCAAATACATAGCCCGTACATAATCTTTTGCATGTCCCCAGTCACGTTTTGAAGATAGGTTTCCCAAATACAATTTGTTTTGCATACCCATGGCAATACGGGAAGCTGCACGGGTGATTTTGCGTGTTACAAAGGTTTCGCCACGTAAGGGAGATTCATGATTAAACAAGATTCCATTGCTGGCATGCAATCCGTATGCCTCGCGATAATTAACCGTAATCCAGTAGGCATACATCTTGGCGACAGCATACGGCGAACGTGGATAAAAAGGGGTAGTTTCCTTTTGAGGGACTTCTTGCACCAACCCGTATAACTCCGACGTTGATGCCTGATAAATCCTCGTTTTATGGGACAGGTTGAGTAAACGCACGGCCTCGAGCAAACGCAAAGTACCTATACCATCTGCATTAGCTGTATACTCGGGGGTATCAAAACTTACTTTTACATGGCTCATAGCGGCCAAATTATAAATCTCATCCGGCTGGGTTTCCTGAATGATTCTGGTCAGATTCATCGAATCCGTCATATCACCATAATGCAACAGCAGGTTGCGATCATCCACATGCGGATCCTGATACAAATGATCAATACGTTCGGTATTGAATAAGGAGGAACGACGTTTCAACCCATGAACAATATACCCTTTTTTCAAGAGTAATTCCGCTAAATAAGCACCATCCTGGCCGGTGATTCCGGTGATAAGAGCTACTTTTTTCATGTATATTCTAATTTTTAATTAATTACTTAAACTATAAATATTGAAGTTTTTAAATTGTTAAGACATTCTTGAATCTATCTTTAAATTTCGGTGTCATCTTCGTAATAATGGAAATACTTCTCGGCTTCTCCCTTTTTATTATTCGAAGTATAGCCATAACTATATCCGAACAAGTAAGCATATTTGTAAAGTTTATATTTTGAATACCGGCTTCCATCATCTTCCACATCATTTAGTATCGAGTATAAATTGGGTAAGCTATCCAGTTTCAATTGAGCACATAATTTTTTAAAGAACGTTTTATTTGTCTTGCCGTTCCTGATTACAAATAAATTTACATCCGAAAGATGAGCCAGTGAATATGCATCGGTAACCATACCGATCGGACTTGAATCCACGATAATATAATCATACCTTTTACGCAGTTCATTAAACATTACAGCCAGTTTATCCGATCGAATCAATTCTCCCGGATTGGGAGGAATAGAACCTGCAGGTAAAATATCAAAATCAACTTTAGGCAGTTGAAGAATTATTTCATCCAAAGAACATTGTCCGACTAGGTAGTTGGTCACTCCATTCGGCTGAACAATATTGAATCGCTGGTTTATACTTGGCTTCCGTATATCCATATCCACCAATATCGTTTTTTTGCTGGCCATTGAATAGACCGAAGCCAAATTGACTGAAAAATAGGTTTTTCCATCGCCCGATTCTGTTGAAGAATTCATTATCACTATATTAGTCTTACGCTGAACAATAAACTCGATCCTAGTCCGGATAACGCGAAACATTTCTGTGAATGATGAACGCGGATTCTTAATGACCAGTAACGGATCTGAACTCTTTGTGTGACGGATGACTCCGATTAATGGAAAAGATGAATTCTTCTCAACATCTTTAGTTGAACGTATCGAGTTGTTTAAAAGTTCAATGATCACCACTATAAAAGTAGGAATTAATATTCCAAATAGCAGGAACATGAGCGTAGTTTTGGATTTTTTACCCGAGTTTGTAATGGATAATATACGCGCTTTGTCCAGGATATTATTGTCCGGAGTATTCGAAGCTTTTAAAATTTCGGATTCCGCTCTTTTTTGCAGGAAGAAGGTATAATAATTGTCATCCATTTTGTATTTCCGCTCTATACCAATCATCTCCAGTTCTTTCTTCGGAAGCTCATCAATCTCTTTATTCACAACCCCTAATCGTTTGTAGAAATCATTTTTTTCAATATCAAGCGATGCCCTCATACTCCTGATAACCTCCATAACCGTTTGCTTGGCTAATTCAATCTCCTTGGTGTATTTGGCGTGATACGGATTTAATTCCGATGTCTCGGCCCGTTGGGCATTCAATTCGTTGATTTGCTGAACAAAAGTCATTAACATCGGTTCATTCAGGCCTAAACTTGATGGTGCAATGATAGCGCCATCCGCCATATTCGTTTTCAGGTATTTGGTCAAATAATCCAAATAAGTTTCGCGTAACTTCAGTTCGGACTTTTGAGTGTCAAATTTAGCAGCTTTCCCCAGCAAATCACTGGTATGGGTTGGAACATCCACAATTTTATTGGTTTGCCTGAAATTTGTCATATCTCCTTCTGAAACAGACAATGATTTGGAAACAACTCCTAATTGGTTATCAATAAATTTAATCGTCTTATTGGCCGCATCATTTTTCCTGTCCAGATTGTCGGCCAAAAATGTTTCACATAATTTGTTTATAAAATCAATATCGCGGTCGGGGGTCTCACTTGTTAAGGAAATTTGCAATACCGACGACCCTTCTACAACATACCCGAAGTTTAACCGGGATGAAAAGTCGGAAACCAACGACTCACGTGATCGGAACTGAAAATACATTTCTGTATTTCCCATATATTTATTGACACTATTCACCGTAATGAAAAACAAATTGTGTTGTACCGGTTGACCGAAAGTTCCATCAAGATGAAAATTGCTAAACAACTTATTGTCTGCTACTGTAATGGTATAGGTACCATTTGTGCGCAACTTAATTTTAAAAAGCATATTATACGCTTCGGGTGAAACATAGACCGGTTGAATTACAATGGGGGATGTTTTATATAAATTACGGGTAATAAAACTTCCTTTTGAAATATAATCGACTTTTAAATACGGAAGACTATCAACCACTTTACAGACAAGGTCGTACGAACCAAGCATGATCACCTGATTATTCACATTCTTATACCCCGACTGGACAGTGAACCCCTGCATGAGGGCCTGCGAGCCGTTTTGTGACGCTCTGTTATCTTCGATCATTACCGTGCCGGCTGTTTGAAAAGTAGGTAGCCAGGATCGGTTACTCAGGTAGGCTAATCCCAATGATAAGATAATTCCAATTACGAATAGATACCAGTGGTGCAGGAAATACGATACCCACTCCATGATATCAAATCCTGATTCTTCTTCGTCATTAAAGGGTTGGTCATAATTATTTTGTTCCATTGCGTCGGTCTGTTTATTAGAAGAAAAATGATATTTAATTATTTGGTATAGTTCAATACACTGAACAATAATGATAGTGAAAAAGTAATAACCCCTAATAAGGCTGTATAACTATTTACCTTGTAGAAACTTGAATAGTTCCGTTGGACGTAAATAATATCGTTTGGATAGATGTAATAGTATTTTGAATCGATAATACTTTTCGGTCGAATGTCAAAATCAAGGATCTGGGTACCTTTATCCGTATCACGAATAATGCGTACATGCTTCCGGTCGCTCGTTTCATTTAAATCCCCCGACATGGAAAGGGCCTGGAAAATACTCAGTTTCTCTTTGTAAATGGGGAATATTCCGGAACCGGCATCCCCGAAAATAGTAAATGTTTTATTCGACAGGCTTAATTTAACAACAGCATCGGGTATAAGGTCTTTAAACCGTTTTTCAACCACCTTTGTCGCTTCGCTCAACGTAAGTCCGGCTACCGGGATATGCGAAATAAATGGTAAATCAATCGTACTGTCCGGATATACACGGTAAGAAATCTGGTTCTGGCTGGAAGAAGAGGAAGAGGCTTGCGGTGAAATGATCTTGGAGATAGTCTCATCAGAGGTAATAAGCCGGTAAATTACTTCATCATTCACCTGGATACGGTAGTTGGTGTATGCTGAATTCTCATACGTAGGTAATTTTTTATTGTTTTCTTGTAATAAGCGTAAACTTTTGTAATTGTAACACGATGAAAGTAAAAACAATGACAAAAGCAGGACCACTATATGAGTTTTATTTTTCATAAATATTTTAAAATCCATCTGTTTATAAAAGCCAAATATGCACATTCAACCAAAAAGCGTTTCTAGAAAAAACTCTTATAGACTATTACCCCAAAAGAATAACTGGTTACGATCGTCGATACTGCTGTCCAAAAAGAAGAAACACCAAAAAACTGTTGGTTCATTGGTTGAAGAAAAATCACATCATCGGGTTCTAAATAATAAAATTCAGAATTGATAATATCTTTGCTTCGAATATCAAAGGTCTTAATCTCGTTGCCTTTTCCAGTTACACGCAGGATCTTAACTTTACTCCGGTCGGCATAAAACCCCAGATCGCCGGCCAGGGCTAAGGCCTGATAAACATTGACTTTCTCACGGGGAAAAGGAAATCGTCCAGACTTTCCCGCTCCAATTATACTAAAGGAACGACTAACCATACGAACATCCACCGAGTTTACTTTCAGAATCGGTTTAATAGCCTCCTCCAATATTTCTTTAGCTTCCCGGATGGTTTTCCCCATTAATTTTACCTCCCCTACCAACGGGAACTGAATACTCCCGTTTGCCTGGATCACATAAGTGATTAGGTCAAGGTTATCATTCGAGCCAGAACCAGCCATCATCTGGGCACTTGAGTTCCCAGCGCCGTTAAACAAAACATTTGTTTTTTCATCCATCGAATATACCTGAACAAATAACCGGTCGCCTTCCTTTAAGCGATAATCCCGATAGAAAACGGTATCACGATAGGCAGGAATAAAATTTTTTGCTGGCTGAAGATAATTTATTTGGTGCGTTGTTATACAGGAAGTTAACTGCAAAGTCAAGGCTATGATAAACAACAACTGAATAAATGGCTTTCGCATCGGTAAGTTCTTTTGAAATATTTCAAGCAAAGATAGACAAAATATATAAATTATTTTCAGCATGCGAAGGAAATGAAGACTTCATAAGCTTATTTCTTAGCTTTTATTTGTTAATTTATTATGAATCAATCGAGAGAAAATAAATAAAGATCTCAACAAGCCATATAAGCGATGTTAATTACAAAAAATTCCGTTAAAACGTTTCGAAAATCAAATTAAAAAAAAACGGTTTTTTCTTCCCTACTTAATTAAATAAAAAAACAAAATTGGTTTCAAAAAAAGCGAATAACTGTTCTGTCAGATGCTTTTCGACGTATTGTTTAATTTTGTCGAGAAGGCAGTCGAAAAATGAAGTCGTATTTTGTGCCAGCTACGATCAACGCAGGCTGCAAGGATTCCCCGGAATTCGGTATACTAGGATATGCCTTCGGAAGCACCCATCAATAATTGTTGCCGCGTCATATTATCCCAACTAGGTACCACGCTGCAACACCAGGCTGAAATCAGAATCCGTAAATATGCTTCCCCTTTCCCCGATTTCTGTCCTGGAGTTCTTCCATCCACGGCCAGGGGTTTATACTGGTTGTACAAATAAAACAGTACAACTAAGGCTTCTTTTCAGGTCCTGTTTAGTTGTCTCGCAACAATATAAACCATCGTCCTACAGTATAACAGGACAACGTTTTTTATGACTACAGAGGATACTACCCAAAATCCTGTTTCCAGATCGGGTCGACTTCTGTTCTCTATTGATTCGGAGATGTCTCCTATATAACCCATATATAAACCTAAAACAGGTAACAAAAGAAAGGTGGAGCAAATAAGGAGAAGAAGGGAAAAAGGAAAGCTGTACCTGCAAGTTCTTGCCTCTTACTCCTTATCGTTTACTCTTTTTTGTAAACTTATGGATTTAGATAAATAGACACCCCATTTTATTTTATACCTTGTTGAATTTCTATTATCAAAAAAATCAATTAAATTTGCAGATTAATAAGGATGTTGGTTTTGAATGTCAGACCAATTCCAGTAGGCATTGAATTTACAACAATGTTGATTCAGAAAAATTATTTTCAAGGCAATCGGAGGGTGTTTTTTAAGCATAAAAATTATGATCAGTATAAAAAAAGTATTATTTATTGTGTTGACTCTTGTTTTTTTTATATCTTGTAATTCAAGGGAGAGACAAGAAAAAGAGGCTGATATACGACTTAAGCATATTGAACAACTAATAAACCGGAATTCGTTGAACGAAGCGAAAATTGAAATTGACAGCATCCATCAACTTTTTCCGCGATTGATCGACAAACGCCGGATGGCAGCAGCCTTGGAAGATACGATAACCCGCCGGGAAAGTGCCCGTTCATTAGCTTATTGCGACAGTATTCTACCCCTAAAACAACACGAAGCCGATTCAATCCAGAAAAATTTCCGGTTCGAAAAAGATAAAGTATACCAGGAAACCGGTAATTTTATTTACAAGACCCAACTAACGGAAAGTAATTCAAATCGAATTTATATCAAGACTTATGTAGACGAAAATGCTGATTTTTACCTGATCAGCAATTACTGTGGAGGAAAGCTGGAACACACCACCCTGGAAGTATCAGCAAACGATTTATCGGCCCATACCGACACCATTAATACATCCGATCCGAATTATCACAGTTTTACCGATGGCGGACAACGTTGGGAAATCGTCACCTTTAAAAATGAAGCAAATAAAGGGGTAGCTGCATTTATTGCCCAAAATGCTTCCATGCGGATAAAGGTAACCTTGCACGGGAAGAAAAATTATGTTTACTTTTTAGAGGATGGTGATAAAAAAGCCATTACCGAGACTTATCATCTGTGGATAACAAAGCGGGATGTCGTTAAACTTCTGAAAGAAATTAAGAAGGCAAAGTTTAAAATTGAACGGATTAATAGAGCGAAAAAAAATAATTAATACGGTGGCTGTTGCCAAGTACGCCTTAAAAAAGCAAATCTGAAGCGTAAGAGAGTGGAAATAATGTTAAATCAGGCAACCTGATTAATCAAACAGAACCAAAAACTCGTTTAGTAATAGAGAATCAAATCAAACAAAAATATAAAAAATGAAAAGAATACTTCAAATAATCTTGTTATGCTTCATGGTCGCTACAACCGCTTTGGCCCAAAATGAGGCTAAAACTGAAATTATCGAATTAAACTCGCAAAGCTTCAAACAAAAAGTATGGAACTTCGAAAAAGAAAAGACATTCAATCGTGTAGGAAATCTACCTATCATATTGGACTTTCATGCTACCTGGTGCGGTCCGTGCAAGTTATTGTCACCCAAACTGCAGTCTATTCAGAATAAATACAAGGGTAAACTAATCGTTTATAAAATTGATGTTGACAAATCGCCTGACTTAGCTCAACGATTTAATGTACAAGCCATGCCAACCATGGTTTTTATCGGAAATAAGACTAGCTTTAAGACGGAATTGGGTAATCAGGAATATGACGCATTGGAAAAAATGGTCAATAAATACTTGTTTCAAAAATAACTATTCAGTGATCTCCATTTTCCAGGAATAACTCCATTAGCCGGGATACGGCATAGTGATCAATTTCGTTAAAGGGTACCTGAACAAACTGTTTCAGCATTTCATTTTCGTTGGCAATATTGATCGAAATGAATTGCGCAAATATCACCCGGTGACTCAAAACATGTTTCATCGGGTTTGATATTTTATAGATCTCGACTTCGCCGGTATCAAAGAATATGGATTTGAAGCTATCATTTTCTATCAATTCAGAAGCGCTGAGCAATCGATCCGATTCAATTAACGGGAACTCAAATAAGTTTTGCCATACATCCCTGGCAACGCGTCTTTGCAAATAGGTTTTATCCTGGAACCGGATAAAAAGATAGTTGAAAAAACGATTTGTCACTTTCGTTTTCTGCGATTTAACCGGAAACAGTGTAACCTGATTCATCCCATACGCCTTACAGACAGACTGTAACGGACAATCTATACAATCGGGGTTGGCCGGGATACATTGTAATGCTCCGAACTCCATTAAGGCTTGATTATGCAGGCCGGGCGTTGACGTTGAAAGTAAACTTTGCGCCAATAGCTTAAATTCCTTTTTACCGGCACTACTATCTATCGGGGTTTGAATGCCAAACAACCGGGACAAAACCCGGTATACATTTCCATCGACTACTGCATAGGGTTGGTTATAAGCAAATGAACAGATGGCGGCTGCCGTGTAATCGCCGATACCCGAAAGTTTAAGTACCTCATTGTAGTCGGAAGGGAAAATGCCCCCCTGCTTGCTTATTATTTGTTGTGCCGCCTTATGCAGATTCCGGGCACGTGTATAATATCCAAGCCCCTGCCAATATTTCAATACCGCATCTTCATCAGACTCCGCCAAATGCACAACGGTAGGGAACCGCTCTATAAACCGGTTGTAATAGTCCATTCCCTGGTTAACGCGGGTTTGTTGCAGAATAATTTCAGAGATCCAGATACGGTATGGATCAGAAATATCACGCCAGGGTAAGTCCCGTTTATTAACCGTATACCAATTGGCAAGCTTGTCAGCAATGTATTTTAAAGAGTCGGCAGAATTCATTCCTTGTAATTTTAGAGAAATACCATCTTGAAGGTATTGCTCATTGTAATAATTATTTGCATCTTTGCAGGCAAAGGTAAGGCCTTGAATTTAAACACCAACCACCAATTCATTTAAACAATAATAATTATATGAAAAAAACTGTATTATTCATATTAGTAGTACTTTGCGCATATTCATGCAAGAATTCAGAATTTACAATTCATGGCTCGGTCGATAACAAAGCACTGAACGGAAAAACCATTTTTATTAAAGAGCGCATTAACCGCGAATGGAAAACAATCGACAGTACGATCATTAAAAACCAAAATTTTGCATTTAAGGGTATTTGCGACACAGCTAAAATAGCCTACCTGACGTATGAATACCTGGCAGGCAACCGGGTACGCCAGCCCTTTGTGCTTGAAGGCGGAAACCTGACAGCAACCGTTGATACAACTGGGTTTATGCTTATCCTAGGTACCAAACAAAACGAACTATTACAGTCTTACCAAAATGACAAGAATGCATTTAATAAAAAGTCCGAAGCTTTCTACAAGTCTCATAAAGATAGCGTGAAAACGCCTGAACAAAAAATGGCATTTTCCAAAGCTATTGATAAATTAAATCAGGAAGAGGTTGGCATTGATAAAAAATTCTCCATTGAGCATGTCAATACACTGGTGGGAACCCATGTATTTATGAATTCATTTTTTGGATTTAATACTGCAGAGAAAGAAGCTGTAGTAAACCTAA
>JAUZOM010000089.1 GCA_030706465.1 Bacteroidota bacterium
AAATTCAACTAAAATATAGGTCACTAAGATAGAAACACTTGTATTTTTATCTTTATAAATCAATGATTTTCAACATTGCCGCTAAAATATAAAACAGGTATGTTTTATCCTTTGTGTTCTTTCTCTTTAAATAAATATAGGAATATAAATTTAATCTTTGTGTATTTTAGTGTTCTAAGTGCCTTCGTGGTAAATTTCTTGATTTCAATTCTATAGTAGACTAATCTGAATAAAGTCTATTACGTTGATACCACATCATCCGTCTTTGTAAAATGTACGGGTATCCCTGAAATTTTACAGTAAATTATTTAACAAAACCATTTATGGTTCCGTAGAAATATGTATATTTGCCACTGGAAAAAAGATTGACATTCGTGTAAACATCAATTCGTGTAAACATCAATAATTATCAAGAATCAAAAAGTAATGGAAAACGAAATTTCAGATTTGAAAGACTACAAAGTTAGTTTCCACGGCCAGGGGAAAGCCTAGTTTGGGATTATAATCGTAAACTGGCTTCTGACAATTATCACCCTGGGCCTCTATTATCCCTGGGCAAAAGCTCGTAACCTGCAGTTTCTTTACGGCTCTACGGCACTTAACAACGACAGGTTTGCTTTTCACGGAACCGGACGAGAAATGTTTATCGGTTTCATAAAAACAATAATCATTTTTGGAGTTATTTACGGACAATTGCTGTTATTGGCTTACTTTGATATGCCAGTTCTGGGTGCCGTAATATTCTATTTTGCCATCATTGCCATAATACCGGTTGCTATTCACGGATCATACCGTTATAGGTTTTCGCGTACTTCCTGGCGTGGAATTCGTTTCGGATACCGGGGCGACCGGACCGAACTGTTTATCAATTACTTTAAATGGGCATTCTTTTCCAATATTACGCTCGGAATTTACGGTGCCTGGATGAAAATGAAATTAAGGGGCTACCTGCTGAGCAATGTTCGCGCAGGGAATGTCGAATTCAAATATAATGGAGTCGGGTCCAAATATCTGGTAATGAATATTAAAGGCTTTCTGTTGACACTCATTACCCTCGGAATTTATGGTTCCTGGTGGCAAAAAGACCTGTTTGCCTATTATGTCGATAACCTGACACTGAGCAAAGAAAACCAGCAAATCAGGATGAAATCTACTGCTACAGGAGGTGAATTTTTCAAATTGAATGTAGTCAATTTTATTCTCTTTATTTTCACCCTTGGCTTTGGGTATGCCTGGGTGGTAACCCGTACCATGAATTTTGTGACAAGCAGGATTAAACTCGCTGGGAATATGGATCTGGATACGATCCAACAAACCGAAGATGATTACAATGATGCTACCGGTGATGATATGAC
The DNA here is from genome assembly GCA_030706465.1 of Bacteroidota bacterium. Taxonomy (GTDB): domain Bacteria; phylum Bacteroidota; class Bacteroidia; order Bacteroidales; family Paludibacteraceae; genus Paludibacter. The sequence goes on from JAUZOM010000089.1 coordinate 1,356, forward strand.
CGGTTTCCTTGACATAAACTTTATAATCTAGTGGATCACGTTTACGGCCAATATTTTGATGGAATTTCCTCGAAGCCTCAAGAGATTGAATTGTGGTTGGACAAAACACATGCCGAGCTCCGGTTCGACCTGCCAGCCAACCAGACCAATCATTGGGCTATTGGGGAAACTTCTTTCGAAAACATAGGAGATACACTGGAAATACGCTGCAGTAATCATCCCCTTGCACTTATAAAAGTTACGGATAATGATTTTGCTGCAGAATTTATAGCCTATCTGAAAACAAAAGGCCGAATTTCATTTTATCAACGGGCCGTTAAACTTGAATCCAAAGCGCATGTCGTTCTGGCCGTTCTTATTCTCGGGATCGTTGCAGCTGTTTATCTGGCAGTTATTCCCTGGGGAGCAGAAAAGGCGGTTAAGCTTATTCCACATCGTTATGACATTTCAATGGGCAGGAAATTATATAAGCAATACCTGAACGGCAATTCCATTGATACTGCAAAAACGAAAGCCCTGAATTCATTTGCCCGGCAATTAAGACTCCGGAACACACAGAAACTTTATTTTACAGTCATCAATTCCCCTACCGTAAATGCCCTTGCCTTGCCCGATGGCAATGTCATCGTCTTTACCGGGCTGATTAACATCCTGAATAATTACGACGAACTGGCGGGATTAATCGGTCACGAAGTAAGCCATATCAATAACCGCCATTCGATGAAAATGCTCTGCCGCAACCTGTCCGGCCGTCTGTTTATCTCGGCTGCGCTCAGTGACGTAAACGGCATCACGACAGTCATTGGCAACAATGTCCAGGAACTGCAGTCACTCTCCTACTCCCGCCAGTTTGAACGCCAGGCAGACGAGGAAGGTACCGACCTGATGATCGATAACGGCATCAATCCCAAAGGTATGACCGAACTGTTTACCCGGCTTCAGTCTAGCGAAAATGTAGCCGTACCCGTTTTTATTAGCTCCCACCCCATTACTACCGACCGCATTGTTTACATTAAACGACGGGTCAATGATCTCCCTCACCGGTATCTATTTGATCCGGAACTGGAGAGATTGTTTCGTCAGGTAAAGAAATAAATCGCTCTGTTACAACTGTTACGTTTATTGATCGAAAACCGCGAAGCCATCATCACAGAATCTTGCCGCATTAGAAAAAACGTTCCAACCATCCGTTAAAAAGAAGAATTAGTTATAGGTTAATTAAAAATCTGAATGTGGATGGAACATTCCGTTTAGACGGAAGAAAACGTATACAAATAACGCGTATTATCGCAGCTTTTATGTTTTTATCATTATTTATCAGCGTTTTAAAATCCGCATTGTTTCGTTGGAACGGAATGTTCCATTCGCGTGCCATTTTTTTCAGTTGCTTAAGTAAACGACATTGAAACGTAAATTAAGATTGCTTAAAACCGCAAATGTGCATGCCCACGCAAACAAAAACAGACTCCCAAACGTTACAACCTCAACCACTTAAAAGGCTCCAGGTATGAGAAAACTGAAATTGCAGGTTCAAATGTCCATCGATGGCTATATGGCCGGTCCGAATGACGAAATGGACTGGTTGGAATGGAATTGGGACGATGAGTTGAAAAATTATGTAACCAGAATCACCGAAACGATAGACTGCATTTTACTGGGTCGGAAGCTGGCGGAAGGTTTTATCAATACCTGGGCAACCCGGGCTGAAGATCCGGATAGTACGGATTCTTTTGCGCACAAGATGCAAGACACTCCGAAGATTGTATTCACCAGATCGATTTACAAAGCCGATTGGCAAAACACCACGCTTGAATCGGGGGATATCGTGGAAGAGGTCGTGAAACTCAAAAACCAGGAGGGACGTGACATCATGGTTTACGGTGGCGGGACTTTGGTCCGGACGCTGATCGAGGCCAGTTTGATCGATGAGCTGCATTTATTTGTAAATCCAACGGCGCTTGGATGTGGAATGCCCGTCTTCGGAAGTTTCCAAAAAATGAAATTACTAACATCAAGACCCTTCGATTGTGGAATTGTCGTGTTGATTTACGGACCGCAACGGAAATCGTAGCATCTCCAGGCGGGATTACGACTTATCAACACCCATTGAATTTTAATATCTTCTCACACTTTTTTCTCGTACAAAATCCTTTACTTTGTACTAAATGAAAGAAGAAATCCTCGAGAAGCTTAAAACACTGGCTGAATCGGCAAAGTACGATGTTTCGTGCGCCTCCAGCGGTACTACCCGGAAAAGTATTCCGGGCGGCATAGGGAATGCCGCAGGTTGGGGAATTTGCCACAGCTTCACCGAAGATGGACGTTGTGTGTCCTTGCTCAAAATCATGCTCACCAACTATTGTATTTACGATTGTGCCTATTGTATCAATCGCCGGAGCAATGATATCCGGCGAGCCACCTTTACAGTAGATGAATTGGTGGAGCTAACCATTGAATTCTACCGCCGGAATTATATTGAAGGATTGTTCCTGAGCTCCGGGGTGATCAATAATCCAGATTACACCATGGAGCGGATGGTACGCGTAGTAAAGCAACTTCGGACAATCCATAAGTTTAACGGATACATTCACATGAAAAGCATTCCGGGATGCAGCGAACAATTGGTACGCGAAGCCGGACTGTATGCCGACCGCCTGAGTGTGAACATTGAAATACCCACGGAACAAAACCTGAAAATGCTTGCCCCCGAGAAAAGCCACGAAAGCGTCTTTAAACCCATGCTTTACATCCAGCAAGGGGTGCTTGAAAGTAGTGAGGAACGGCGAAAATTCACCTCGGCGCCACGCTTTGCCCCCGCAGGGCAAAGCACGCAAATGATTATCGGGGCTACCGACGAAAACGACAAGCAGATTTTAAATACTTCAGCCGCCCTGTACCAGCGGCCCAGCATGAAACGCGTGTATTATTCGGGTTATATTCCCGTAAATTCGTATGACAACCGCCTGCCTGCACTCAAACAGCCCCCGTTGGTCCGGGAGAACCGGTTGTATCAGGCCGATTGGCTGATGCGCTTTTATGAATTCAAGGTGGACGAAATTGTGGACGACAGCCATCCCAACCTCGACCTGGAAATCGACCCTAAACTGTCATGGGCATTACACCATCCCGAATATTTCCCGGTGGATATAAACAAAGCCGATTACACACAGATACTTCGTATTCCGGGTATCGGCGTAAAATCGGCCAAACTTATACTGGTTTCCAGAAGGTATGGAAAGTTGAATGCAACTGCCCTGAAAAAAATGGGCATTGTAATGAAAAAGGCTCAGTATTTTATTACCTGCAACGAACTGCCGGCCTTTACGGTAAATGAAGCTTCACCTGAATATGTACGACGAATGCTTACAACAAAAAAAACAGGCAAAGGGAAAGATAATCAACTGCAGTTATCACTGGTGTTTGATTCCTGATAAAAACTAATTTTAATTACCCTTCAGGGTTAGGGATCTGCTATGATCATTTTTCGTTACGATAAAACATTCGATGGGTTGCTCACTGTTGTGTTCGATGCTTATAACCGGAAAATTTTCCCCGATCGGTTACTGGCTGAAGGTGAACCTGAACCGCTGTTTACAGATGAATGTTACAGCGTTATCACACAAGACTACAAATCAAACAGAGTGTGGCAAGGTTTGCAAAAAAAGCTGATGGCCGCTACCTGTAACATGCTGAAGTACGTATGGCTCTCCGAACAACCCGGAAGTGACGAACTGATATTCCGTTATATCCGCAAGGTATTCGACAGCAAACATTCCATCGAAATAAATTTTGCCGATGAGGATGTGCTACAGGTGCGAAATCTGGCTAATAAAGCAGACAAAGAACGGTTACGCTTGGTTCAGTTTGTTCGTTTTCAAAAAGCAGCCGACGATATTTTCTTTGCCCCGGTATCCCCTGTTTATAATGTTTTGCCACTCGCTATTGAGCATTTTGCCGACCGCTTTGCCGATCAAAAATGGGTGATCTACGACCTGAAACGCAATTATGGCTACTATTACGATAAGAAAAACGTAACTGAAATGACACTGGACATGACGGAAAATTTCCCGGGAGGAAAACTGGATACCAAACTGATGGCAGAGGACGAAAAACTATTTCAGGATTTGTGGAAAGGCTATTTCAACTCGATGACCATCAAGGAACGCATCAATCCAAAGCTACACCGGCAAAACCTGCCAAGACGCTTTTGGAAATATCTGACAGAGAAACAATGAAATTCACAACGAGCTTTGGAAAAGTCCGGCTTTGCGCTCGAAGCCTGTTATGAAAAAGCCATATTCAGGAATGGTGAGTTTATCGACGAAATGATTTATGGTAAGAGAAAAATCAACCTGTAGATTTTCTATTTTATTTCAAACTCATCAGCATCCAGGGAAACGGCAAATTTGTGTCGATAAAGTTGTAATGGTTCGATATTGATCTCTGCTGTTTGAATAGAAGTTTTGTTTCCGGGGAATTTCAATAATGTCGCGGCTTTAAAGTCAAGCAATGCTGAATGTCCGTTGTACTCTATGCCAAATCCGTCCACGCCAACCCGGTTCACCCCGCAAACATACGCCTGGTTTTCAACGGCCCTGGCCTGTAAAAGAATATCCCAATCGATAATACGTCGTTGAGGAAAATTAGCAACAAAAACCACCAGATCATATTCATTGTTTCTGTTTCTGGACCAAACAGGGAAACGGACATCGTAACATACTAATACAAGGATATTAAATCCGCCGTAATTTACGATTAATCGTTTGTCTCCGGCCGAGAAGTATTCATGTTCCCCTCCAAAAGTGAACAGATGTCGTTTATCGGCTGTTTCAATTCTTCCGGTAGGGAATACAAAAAAAGACCGGTTATATATTTTTCCGTTTTCAATGGCAATAAAACTTCCGATGATAGCCAGTTTATATTTCATTGCCCAGTTTTGAAGTGTCTGGACAGTTTCACCTTCCATCGTTTCGGCCAATTGAAGTTTATCGGTACAGAATCCGGTGGTAAACATCTCGGGTAATACCACCAAATCGGTCTTACCCGCTAACAAAATCAACTGGTCCTCTACCTTTTGAAGATTGGCAGCTTTATCGGCCCAAAAAATAATATCCTGAATAAGGGTTATGCGCATAATAAATTGTGTGTTCGTTTTATAGTTGAACAGTTGAAACAAATAATTGTTGAAAATTGCAATTTATCAGGATGACATATCACAAGATTATTACTCATTTTATCTATTGAGCCAATAATCCTATTCGTTGTCTTTATCGTTTTTATAAAATCTCTCAGGATGCCTGGCACTTATATCGTTATAAAATGCCTGGATTTTTGCCAGATCAGCCATTTCATCTCCCGAAGGAGCTATTATGGCTGTAATCCCCATTTCTTTCTTTGCATAATCGATATATGCCAACTGAATGGGCACATTAGCCTTAAGGGCTATTTGATAAAATCCCATTTTCCACTTCTTAACCGATTTACGGGTTCCTTCGGGGGTTATGGCCACGTGAAATTTCTCACGCTTATTGAATTCAGCCGCCACCTGGTCGGTTACGGAAGTACGCTTCGAACGATCAACCGGGATGCCATCCATCCGGCGAAGGATATTACCCATAGGGAAAAAGAACCACGATTTCTTCATCAGGAAGCCTGATTTGCGGTTCAGGGACCAATAAAACAATTTACCGATTACAAAATCCCAGTTACTGGTATGGGGGGCTACGCAAATAACGCTTTTGGGTGGCTCCTCAACAGTTACAACGGACTTCCAACCCATTATTTTAAATATCCATTGGCTAAAATTCTTCATAATTTTTGGTTTGATTTTGATTAGTGATGCAAAATTACATCATTTAGCTCAAACCACAAGTTGTTGAAAACTATTTTAGTATTGAACCAATCAATTTGCTAACTTTGCACAAACAAAAACCGGTTGGAGGATAAAGCCCCCAACCGGGTTTTGCTGCAGGTATAGTAGCTTTTAAATTTTCATAGTGTGCGGAGCAACTTTGAAATTATTACAGATATTTTTATGGACTTCTTAAATGAACTCAACGAGAGCCAACGCAAGGCAGTTGAATATACAGGCGGTGCTTCACTGGTAATTGCCGGTGCCGGATCGGGTAAAACGCGGGTTCTGACCTACAAAATAGCGTATCTGTTGAAGACGGGTATGGCTCCTTCGTCCATTTTGGCACTTACTTTTACCAACAAAGCCGCCCGGGAAATGAAAGAACGTGTTGCCGGTATGGTTGGTGAAAGAACAGCCCGGTATCTTTGGATGGGAACGTTTCACGCCGTCTTCTCCCGCATTCTTCGTTCCGAAGCTGAATTGATCGGTTACACAAAAAACTTTACGATATACGATTCGGCGGATTCGAAGAGTTTGATCAAAAGTATCGTAAAAGAATTGAAACTGGACGACAAGATATACAAAGCGGGTTTTGTTCAATCACGCCTGTCTTATGCCAAGAATAACCTGATTACCCCGGATGCATACCTGGCCAATGCCGATTTGCTCAGAGCCGATGTCGCATCAAAGGTTCCCCTGATGAAAGATATTTACAAGATCTATTGCAACCGGTGCAAGCAGGCTGACGCCATGGATTTTGATGACTTGCTGTTACAGACAAATGTACTTTTCAGGAACAATCCGGACGTCCTTCAAAAATACCAGCAGTTGTTCGGGTATATCCTGGTGGACGAGTATCAGGATACCAATTTTGCACAATACCTCATTGTAAAGAAACTGGCCGAGCAACATGAAAAAATTTGTGTGGTAGGTGACGATGCACAAAGTATCTATTCGTTCCGCGGGGCGAATATCGATAACATCCTGCAGTTCAAAAATGCCTACCACAATGCCAGGATCTTCAAACTGGAACAGAACTACCGTTCCACAAAAACGATTGTCAACGCTGCCAACAGCCTGATTGATAAAAATGCACAACAGATTCGTAAGACGGTGTTCTCCGAAAAAGAAACAGGAAAGCCTATTAAAGTGTTGAGTGTTTTTACCGATTTTGAAGAAGGATTTGTAGTGGCTAATAATATTGTCGACTTGCGATATACCGGCAATTATCTTTATCAGAACATTGCCATTTTATACCGGACAAACTCCCAGTCCCGCGTACTGGAAGAGGCGCTCCGCAAACAAAACATTCCTTACAGGATTTATGGAGGTTTATCTTTTTATCAGCGCAAAGAGATCAAGGATGTTATCGCCTATTTCCGCTTGATCTGTAATTCGAATGATGAAGAAGCTTTTAAACGGATAATCAATTATCCTGCACGGGGGATTGGGGATACGACCGTAAATAAAGTGATTGAATGTTCGCAACTGCATGCTGTGAGTGTCTGGGAAGTGCTCACCGATATGTTGAAATACAATCTTCCGGTGAACGCCGGAACCGCAAATAAGCTGGCCCAATTCAGGAATATGATCGATGTCTTTGCCGAACAGGTTCAAACCCTGAATGCCTATGATCTGGCAAATAGTATTGTAAAAACAACCGGCGTACTCAGCGATACCTATATCGATCATTCCCCTGAAAATCTAAGCAAACAGGAAAATGTACAAGAAGTGCTTAAAGCGATTCATGAATTTTGTGAGGCAAAACAAGAGGCTGGTGAAGCATTAGCCAGCCTGCCCGACTACCTGGCTGAAATTTCATTGCTAACCGACCAAGACACCGATAAAGAACAGAACAGCGATAAAGTTACGTTAATGACGGTTCATGCGGCAAAAGGGCTGGAATTTAAAGCTGTTTTCATTGTAGGGATGGAAGAAGAGTTGTTCCCTTCGCCTTTTTGTACACAAAGCGAGCGGGAATTGGAAGAAGAAAGGCGCCTGTTCTATGTCGCCATCACCCGTGCCGAAGAACTTTGTTTTATCAGCTATGCCAAATCACGCTTCCGGAATGGCAAAACAAACTTTTCAAACCCCAGCCGGTTTATCAAAGATATAGACGAACAATTCCTGGATATGCCTGTTGAAAGCAAACCAAAACAAGCCCGTATCGGTGATTGGGATGATGATATGGAAATAGAAAGAAACCGTTTCCAAAGCTCGTTTACTAAACCCATTTTTAAAGAAAGTACTTTCCCAAAAGAGAATATTTTGCCTGCCAGTCCTAAACGGTTGATAAAAGTAAGCAATACCGAAGGAGAGAAAATTACAACGCAAAACGCATCTATTCCGGCAGGTGCTTTTGTAAAACACAGCATTTTCGGCATTGGGAAGGTAATAGAAACAAGTATGGTCAACGGAAATGAGAAAGCGGAAATCGACTTTGGCGAAAAAGGTATTAAATCTTTGTTACTGAAATTTGCAAAGTTAGAAGTGTTGAAATAGAAAAATGGTTATCTTTGTGCAAACATACTTTACCACTGAAAATTATCTAAAGAATTATTCATCAAAAAATACAAAAATAAAACTATACAATTATGGCAGTAAAAACAGCTGAAGAGGTAAAAACACCAACCTCCGACAAACTGAAAGCATTGCAACTGGCAATGGACAAGATAGAAAAAGACCATGGGAAAGGCACCATCATGCGCATGGGTGACACCAAGGTGGAAGACGTATCTTTTATTTCAACAGGCTCCATCGGATTAAATGTAGCATTGGGTATTGGTGGGTATCCACGAGGTCGTGTGATTGAAATCTTCGGCCCGGAATCATCCGGTAAAACGACCCTGGCAATTCATGCAATTGCCGAGGCTCAAAAAGCCGGCGGTATTGCCGCCTTTATTGATGCAGAACATGCATTCGATCGTTTCTATGCTGAAAAGCTCGGCGTAAATATCGAAGAATTACTGATTTCACAACCCGACAACGGGGAGCAGGCATTGGAAGTAGCCGATCAGTTGATTCGTTCATCTGCAGTCGACATTGTGGTGATTGACTCGGTAGCCGCCCTAACCCCAAAAGCTGAACTGGAAGGGGATATGGGAGATTCAAAAATGGGACTGCAAGCCCGGTTGATGTCGCAGGCATTGCGTAAGTTAACAGCCAATATCAGCAAGACCAATACAACCTGTATTTTTATCAATCAATTGCGTGAAAAAATCGGTGTTATGTTCGGTAATCCGGAAACAACTACCGGAGGTAATGCCTTGAAGTTCTATGCCTCTGTTCGTCTGGATATTCGAAGGATCGGTCAGTTGAAAGATGGTGATGAAGCCATTGGCAACCAGACCCGCGTAAAAGTTGTAAAAAACAAAGTGGCTCCTCCGTTCCGGAAAGCCGAATTTGATATCATGTATGGTGAAGGAATTTCCAAAACAGGTGAAATTATTGACTTGGGTGTGGAATATGGCATTATTAAAAAGAGCGGCTCATGGTTTAGCTACGGCGATACTAAACTGGCACAAGGCAGGGATGCATCTAAAAACTTAATCAAAGACAATCCCGAACTTGCTGCTGAATTGGAAGCTAAGATTGTGGAAGCTATAATGGCTAAATAATCAAGAGACACATTTCTACTGAAATTCCGGTTTAACCATAACACTTGGTTAAACCGGAATTTTTATTTGGTATAAGTTTATCAAGAAATAAACAATCGTGGCTATATTTCATGCTGCTAAAACACCCTGTCATTTTCACGGAAATGCGACATGGAATACCTTCTAAAACCAACAGAATTAAAAAAAAATACAGTTTAATTTCTACTCATCCGATTTGCTAATCCGCATTTCGCAGTTCTTGCAGTCAAAAGTCAGTTCATATAACTGATTGTTGTTTTTCAGGTAAAGCGGTTCTTTGAATGTGGCTTTATAGCCTTCCTTCGGACACCAGCCCATTGCGAATTTAATACAATGTTTGCAAAACATAAGGGGTACGTCTTCTTCTGCTTTCACTTCAAATCCCGGGTTGATTTCTTCCACGCCATGTTCCCTGTAGAAAGTTTCAGCTTGTTTATTCGTTACATTTCCCAGGTAAGTCAATTGTTTTGTCGGAAAATCGGCGGGTCTGCCTTCCCGTTTTGGTACCCTGAGGTAAGCTTCTTCCCGGACTTTATCCAGTTTCTCTGCGGCTTGCCTTCGCCAGTCGCTTAATTGCGAAGCTGGGAAGAACCAGGGTGAATCCAGTTGGATACTAATATCTTTTGCCTCGTAAATGGTATTACCGAGCTTGGAAAGTTGATTTTTGATATTATCGGTCACAGCTTCCGGTTTTTGAGCTGGCTGCTTATCACAGGTTGTTTCATGCAGGCACGATATTCCATCTTCATCAGTCATCCGAATGGAAAAACCGGTTGGCGTTTCTTTAAAGAAGATCTCCACTCCGACTCTTCGTTCGGCAGTTTTTCCTTTTAATACTCTTTCAAAAGCCTGATCCTGGTTTCGGTAAAGCATAACCCCATCCGTAATTTGAGGCATTTCGGCAGGAAATATTTGCTTTCGTTCTACCCGGTTAACCCTAAATCCGGTCAAATCACCATGCTTATTGATAAAGCAAAGCCCGTCGCCGTTATTCAACATCATGCCGTTTTGTACTTCAAAAAAATTACGACCTATATAAGTCACTTTTCCGATAGGCTCACCCAGTGACTTAGGCGTATCCATCTGGACAATATCAGGCTTGCGGTCGTGCAGGAAATAATCCGTTGCTCCCCGCCGGAAACTCTTCTCCGGATTAGGTTCAAAGAAGAATGTCGTTCTTCCGGCTGAAGCTTTCTGGAAACGGGTAGTGCCCTCCAGGATAGCATCCAGTTTCTTCCGGTAATAAGCCGTTATATTCTTTACATAATCGGCATCTTTCAGGCGCCCTTCAATTTTAAAGGAGGTCACCCCTGCTTCCATCAACTCTTCCAGGGAATCTGATAAATCCAGGTCTTTCAACGAAAGTAAATGTTTATTCTTTACCAACAGGTTATCGTCGGCATCCAGCAAATGGTAGGGTAACCGGCAATACTGCGCACACTGTCCACGGTTGGCACTCCGTCCGCAATTAGCCTGGCTCATGTAACACTGCCCGCTGTAACTCACGCAAAGTGCACCATGCACAAAAGCTTCCAGTTCCACATCGGTCTGCGAGGATATTTCAGCAATTTGTTTCAACGACAGCTCGCGCGCCAATACCACCCTTGAAAATCCGACATTCTGCAGAAACCGTACTTTTTCTACGGTCCGGTTATCGGTCTGTGTACTGGCATGCAGGGCAATGGGAGGTAAATTCATCTTCAATATTCCCATATCCTGTACAATCAGGGCATCGGCTCCGACGTTATATATTTCTCCAATCAGCTTTTCAGCCCCGGGTAATTGATCGTCGGTCAGCACGGTATTTACCGCTACGAGCACTTTGGCACGATATTGATGGGCATACTGAACCAGTTTTTCAATATCTTCCATGGAATTTCCTGCAGCAGCCCGTGCTCCAAACTGTGATGCACCGATATAGACAGCGTCAGCCCCGTGATTAATGGCCGCCAAACCGCATTCAAGATCCCTGGCGGGAGAAAGAAGTTCTATCCCCCTAACCCCTAAAGGGGAACAAATCTTAGTTTCTTCTTTAATTTCTTTATTCATTCAATTTCTAATGGATAGTTCAATTCTTATTCCCCTTTAGGGGTTAGGGGTTCTCTTAATGTATCGCCGTCAGATCGTACGGAGTCTCCTGGTAAACAAAGTAGTTCAGCCAGTTGGTGAAGAGCAGGTTGGCATGGCTCCGCCAACGGACCAGCGGCTCATTGTTCGGGTCATTATTGCGGTAATAGTTTTGCGGCATATTGATCGGCAACCCTTTGGCCAGATCACGTTTATATTCCGCATCCAACGTCTCCGGGGAATACTCTGAATGACCGGTGATAAACAATTCACGCCCATTACGCGCCATAACCATATATACCCCTGATTCAGGCGATTCGGAAAGTAACGTCAATTCAGGTACTTTCCGGATATCTTCGGCCCGCACTTCGGTATGGCGGCTGTGAGGAACATAAAACACATCGTCAAAGCCCCGGAATATAGGATTGTACTGTTCAAACTTGATATGTTCGAACACCCCGAACATCTTGGCATCAAGCGGATATTTCGGAACTCCGTAATAGTGGTACAGGCCGGCCTGGGCTGCCCAGCATATAAATAAGGTGGAAGTCACATGTGATTTTGCCCAATCGAAAATCTTAGTAAGCTCAGGCCAGTAATTCACTTCTTCATATTCCAGTTGTTCCACCGGGGCACCTGTAATAATCATTCCATCGTAGTTGCTACGGCTTATTTCATCAAATGTTTTGTAAAAAGTAATCAAATGTTCGATAGGCGTATTTTTCGATGTATGGCTCTCCATATGCAGGAAATCAATTTCAATCTGAAGGGGTGAATTGGAAAGCAACCTTATCAAATCGGTTTCAGTCGTAATCTTAACAGGCATCAGATTCAGGATCACAATCTTCAACGGGCGTATTTCCTGGGTCGAAGCTCGTTCCGAATCCATCACAAAGATATTTTCCTCCCGAAGTGCTTCTACTGCGGGCAAGGTAACAGGGATATTTAATGGCATAACAACAAATTAATAATATTTTCGATAAATGTTCCAATAATCGGAGCTCCCGATAAAATCGTCGAGGAATTCATTCAGTTTCTCAAGCAATAAAGGGGAATTTGGATGTACCACCCATGCTTTTTGTTGTGCAAAACCAATAGGCAGGGATACATCAATATTGGGGTATTTCAATTTCAGCCGTTGGGCAAATAGTTCGTCACAAATGGTAAATTTTATTTTGCCGCAAGCTACCATATGCACCATTTGTTCCGAACTTTTATTTTTTACTTCAAAGATATGAATAGGTTCTGCAATCTCGTTCGAAAGATGGTCTAAACGCATTCTAAAAGGAGAATTAACCGGAATATAGATCGTATCGTTTGCCAGCTCCGAATGCTTCGTTATAAGCTTTGAACGGGTCGAACCCTTATTAATTTGTTGCACCAGGACTTCACGTGATGTAAAAAAAGGAGTTGTGAACAAAGCATTCTTTCCATATTCGGTGGTAACCGGTATAAAATTGGCAATGATATCATAATCCCCGTTACTAAGTCCCTCCATGCAAGCTTTCATATCATTCTTCTCCGATACGACAAGTTCCAGTTTCAGGCTATCGGCGAATGCTTTTACAATTTCATATTGAAATCCTGAAACATTATTTCCTTTAGACGAAAAACCAATACTGCTGCTGTCCGTCAGGACGCAAAGACGGCCTGATTTAAGAATGCTTGGCAAATCATGAATTTTATTCCTTGAATGATGTATCCAAATAAAAGCACTTAACAAAACTACCAAAGCAGCAAATCCAATTCCAATTTGTATTTTTCTACTCATATAAATCTTGTTTAAAGGTAAGAAAGTCAATTAATCATAGAAGTTCCAGGAAACACCCATTTTCATTTCAGCTGGGTCAATTGGATAATTCGGCATGGAATAATAAGCTCCTTTCATAAACAGTTGATTAACATGATAGTACTCAACAAAAAAACGTGTGCGTTTTAAATGAAAGTTCAAATAAACAGTTGCTACCGGATAATTGCCTATTAAAGTCTTCGATTGTGTATAAAACTGGCCGGTGGCAGGCATATAGGCCGGAGCATAATAGGCCGTGTGATAACGTACATTCACGCCTAACTGCATACTCAATACTTTAAACCAGATATCGTCGTAATACAAATTATGATAAAGGGTTAAATCCGGCAATGGCAACACATTTTGCTGAGAACTGACTTGATAAACAACATTGTTCTCCAGCCCAAATTTTCCAACGTGAAAATCCTGCTTCAGATTAGCTGCTAAGACCTGTATATTCCCGCTAAATTGGGCTGGTAGTGCATCCGAATCAAAATAGATATATTTCGATATATTCTCTACGGATACGTTTACAGAGAATAAACGCGTAGGAATGGAAAAAGTTCCTCCGACGTGGGTCCGGTAGATATTCGCAAAGTTCCTATCCCACCGGAAGTGATTGGAATCATAATGTTCTAAAAAATAGGACGGACTATCATTCCGAACAAACCCGTTAGCAACCAACGTGATACTGTCGTTCCACAATTTAAAGAACCCGCCCGCATTTCCTTCGAGGCGGAAATTACCGGCCTTGTACCCGATTAAACTCAAATCACCCAACACATTGTATTTAAACCGTTGCCCGCGTTGCTTCGATAAAATTCCCCCCAGTCTGGTCGTTGATTGGTCCATTCCCTTAATCAGATTATCTTTATTAAAGGTGTATCGCTGAATCTCATTTTCAACAAAAGCGGTCAACCCGAAAGGCATCCATTTATTAAATTCTTCCACTAAGCTGATTGAAAAGGTATTCGTCATAGTCTGCAAAGCGGATGAATCGTTTGTTTGTTTTATCGGATAATACGTATTCTTATAAAAAGTAGAATCAGTGGTTGGTTCAAAATACCGTTTCCGGACATCATCCAGTTTAAGGGTATGGGCAAACCGGGTTACCGGCACATATTCCATTCTTACCGAATCTTCTTTAACCTTGACTTCCCGTTCAAAACCAACACTGTACTGTTGGGTGAAAAAAAACTGAGTCTGTTTAAAATTAGAATATCCGGTTAACCGGGTCGGTATATCCTTGGTGGCAAGTCCCAACGGATTAATGGCTATCGAGTCTACCGTTCCTCCGTTTTCATAATTACTCAGGTTATTGGTGGAAATAACCCCGGTGGCGGAATAATGCTTGCCCTGGTAGCTACCAAACAATGAACCGGCAAAACGCTGTACAGCCTGGTTATTATATTCTCCGGTGGCATAGATATAATCGAGCGTTGTCCCGAAATTCAGCTTTTTATTCACATTCCCGGTAAATAAAAATTTCACATGATCTTCAGCCCGGTAAGTAGTTCCGCCGGTATTATAGTCGATATAGCTAAAGGGCGTCTTGGTATTATAAAAGATGGTACTGTTTAAATTGGTCAGATAAGGGTAATAGGCATTCGAAAAGATAAAATCCGTATTGGCCGGCCGGTCAAAATACAATTTCGATTGTATCGGGGAACCCAGGTTTCCATTAAACGAATTGGCTATACTGAACCGATCGATTGGATTAGAGATCTGATAATTAAGATGAACCGTATCGACAGGAATAGAATCGACAGTTCCAAAACGATCGGATACATGCCACGTCTTCACAAATCGGTAATTTGGAGGAACTTGTGCAAACACAGCAACTAGAATTAATAAGAACAGAAGACTTAAAACAATCTTTTTCACAGAAAAAAGTATTATTACGTAAACAATATTGCTATTTTCAGGCCCTCATTATGAGGCACTTTTCATAAGAGTGCAAAGATACAAAAATTTATGGACGAAGCCGAACGAGTGCATGTTATTAAATTAAAAACGGCTTTTGGACTGATTAACTTAATTAACTAAAGTTTCGCAGGAGTTTACTTAAACAGTTTTCCATCTGTTTGGCAGGGATTCTTTCTCCTACCAGGCTGTGCAGAACCTCCCGGGAAACCCCTGGGAGGGGCCCTATATAATACATATATAATACTTATATAATACTTATATGATACATATTCAAAACGTATTTATATAGATACATATTATCTATGTATTGTCTATGTATTTCCAATCTATTTAGTAACTTTTTTATAAGTCCTTTTTAGGG
>JAUZOM010000009.1 GCA_030706465.1 Bacteroidota bacterium
TAGCTAGTTGGGTTATCTTTGGATTGACTTACTTCTGTTTGTTAAACAAAGAATAACGTATATTTTTACGTATCAACCCGAATGTATAAATTTATTTATTTGTACAATCCCCAAGAGCACCAAAATTGGAATTAATTAAATCCCACTAATCAACACGATTCTTTCTCTTTTAATCAACATCATCTACCGGTCAGAAAGAAATATGTCCTCACAAAAAACAATAATCAGTTCACTATCCGGTGAAACGAACAACATGCCGTAAAAAATCAGGGCCCTTTTACCCGGAAATGCTGTTTTGAATTTCCATATCCCATGCACTCCTTTTATTCGTGGTTTAGCTTAGATGTCATCGATTAGAGATACAAGCTAATTCAGCCAGCAGAACCATGTATAACAATCATTTAAAGCATTATAATTCCATTACTACAACAAGACGCAATAAAGTTCATAACCAGCCATATCGGATTTTAAGTATACAATTGGTCAGGAATCATTTTGACTGTTCAGAGGCTTTTCAAGAGTTACTTTACAACTTTAAGATAGATATAACTATTGGCGTCAAAGCAGAATGTTTAAGGTTTTTTAGCTCAAAAAAGATGTAATATTCAGATCAATGTAGTAAATGTATTATATTTTGATAAAATAGTATAATATTCTCAGTTTAAGAAAGTCTATTTTTGCACAGTTTAATTTCTGAAACGGAACAAAAACGAAAACTTAATGTAAATAGTATAAACATACTATTAGTTTCTCTTAATTGAATTTGCTTTCGCAACTTTATAGATTTTCATCACACTAAGAATAATTAAATTGTATAAGCAAACTTCGAATAATCAGCTAAACTTTAGACCTATGCCAATTAGACTTTAATATTACTCAAGAAGAGTTTCACCGTGAGCAATTTATCAATTTATTGATAAATAATCCTTAGCAAGGTTTAAATACCCGATAATCAAATATCAAATATCAATTAAAACTATTTTTTGAAATAAGAAATGAGTAACAGCAAAAAAAACAAACCAATAATATACTCATTTTAAACTTACAATCGCATTATTTCTAATAAAGAATTTTACCTTAAAAAACAATCATATAAACCAAAAAAATTACCACAAATGAAAAAAATTACTTATTTAAATGGATTTTCCAGGCTGACTTTACTTGCCATGTGTTTTAGTCTTTCAACTATTAGCTTTTCTTATGCCGCTAGTTCAAATTCAGATGTATTAGTATATCAGGTTCCTTCTGAAAAATCAGATTACACTGAAAAAGTCTTAGTTGATCTTGAAACAGTCAGACCAGATTGGAGCGCTGGTGTGGGAGGCTTTTGCTTTGCCGGAGATGTTATGTCGACAACTGCAAATCCATCCATTGATGCACAAAACGGTTCTGCACATTCATTAAAATGGACGCGTGACGCCTCAAAAGGTAACGCTGGAGGTGGGTATGATATTCAATTTGGAACTGCCCAAAACTGTACCGGATGGGATCGGTTTTCCTTTCAGATTTATTCCCTCTCGCCGATTACAGCGATTACTTTGACATTTAAATCAGGATCAACAGCCCTGGGGAGTAAGGCACTAACTTGTAATGTACTGGCCAATCAATGGACTAAAATTACTGTAAATCTGAGTGATATCGGTATGGTTGGTAAAACTTTCTCTGAGTTTATGGTTCAACCGGGTTCTAATTCGCCGGTACAAATATTTGACACTTATTCTGATAATTTTAAATTTGAAGCAGGAACAGCGATTGTTGTAACACCACCCGTAGTAACAAGCAATGCAATCGGTGACGATGCGTACCCCATAGCAAATGTTATAGATGGCATCAACACTACTGATTGGAGAGGAGCAACTATGCCTTCAACTAGTAACCCGGTTTGGTTACAAATAAAATATTCCAGTGCTAAAACGTTCAATAATTACACTTTAACATCTAATGGCAGTTCATCCACCAGCGATCCAATGACGTGGGTTTTGGAAGGGTCGAATGATGCTACAACCTGGACGAGCCTTGACGCACAAAGCAATATCACTTGGACTGCACGAAAAACAGCAAAAACATTTGTCTTTAGTAATACGACGGCTTATAGCTATTATAGAATGACTGCTACAGCAATAAATGGAGGCACCACAGAGATCCGACTAGCTGATATTGCTTTCAGTTCTGTAACTACAGGGGTATCAACAGCCTTTTCTGAAAAAGCAAAAATTTATCCTCAGTCAGATAAAGTAATAGTTGATCTGTCAACTATAAAGGAGGCTTCTATCATAACTATTTTTGACGTCAAAGGTTCCGTTGTTAAAACTGTAAGAAGCACAGGAAATGAAAAGGTAAATATCAGCTTAAAAAACAAAGGTATCTATTTGATTCGTGTTCAAAATTCGACAATCCTTACCCAAAAAGTTGTTTTTTAGTTTCTTATTAATAATAACTCAAGGAAATAACTCCAATGGTTTTTTATATCCATTGGAGTTATTTTTAGTTTAGACAACCAATGAACGATTTATTTCACAATTAACCAGGTATTGTTCGTTCATGTCGACGATAGATATTCACTCCAAGCGGCAGGAAATTCACCTTAAAGAGATTAATAACCTGAGTTCGGGATAAGGAATAATTCTATTAAACAGTAAATTAGATAACTAAATTTGCCATTCCCGACAGGCCGGGGCAAGTGAGGTAATTAATATCCATAGTAAAAATTAATCTTACAAGAAATATTGTCTGTAGGATATTGACAACTGGTACTGTGTGTATTTCCTACGGAGAAATGACCGGATGTATACCGATTTTCTATTGATATGCAACTCCTAATGGAGTAAATTTTCTGAATCGTCTATACCTCTTATCCCGAACTCAGGTTAATACATCCTCAACCACTCAACAGGTTATTTCCGTTTCAAAAGAAGAAACCTTTATTAATCTCTACGATATTTTATATATTCATTTAAAACAAGTACAAATAACTGTAATGCAATGCAAGCTTATGTATTTCTTCGTCCGGGGTACATAATTGGTTCACTATTTTCTTCCCATTATTCGTTCTTAGTACGTTGTATTGGTATAACTAACTTGAACAGAAACAAAGATCAAAGCACCTCAATTCTTTAGTAGTTCCTCAAAAGGATGCTAAAAGCCCCAATAAAAGCAACTTTATAAAATGCTGATATTGCGATAATTAAAATTTAGTTACATAAGAGAATTAATTCAGGGGTCAAAAATTAGGGTTGTTTAGGTTTCATATTTTGTAGCTGTATTTTTTATTTTGGGAAAAATCGGAGAATCATTAATTCCGTCCTATCTTGACAATTGTAGGAGAATGTGATGTTTCCTTTAATAACAGGAACTAGCTGGGACTGGTTACAGAGAGCCATAAAGAATGTCAAAAAAGTATCATAGTAGGATAAATAAATACGCATTTGCAGAGTGAAAAGTGACTAATTTTGTAACGCCATGAAGAATGGATTCATCTAATCATTCTGCCATTCATTAAATTCACACAAAATAATTTTGCAATTTATTTATAGGTGCTATTTTTAGCTATCTGAAATGTTTTAACATTAACAAAAAGTTGTATTTGCTCTTTAAGTCATACACAAAGAAAATAAATACTAGCTAAACACATGACTTTAGAGCCATTACAGAATGAAACACAATCCATTCATGCAGAGAGTTCGCATATTTGTATCCGTTCTTATTTTAGAGTCAACTTCAGTACAAATATCTGCCCTAGCTGATCCCTGGATACTTAAAACTGACAAAATTGATCCTCAAACTATTATGGTATCACGGTTGCCAATGGTATGGAAGGGATAGTTTCATCTTCTGAACCGTTTAAAGTAAAAAATGTAATACTTGCATGAACTTATGATTTGTATAAAACCATATATTGATAAAGTAAAATTATATTGATAAAGACATGAAACAAATTAACCTTATTATTTTCTTATGTTTTGTTAGCTTATTAGGCACCGCAGGAAATGCACTTAATAAAAAAGACATCCTTAAAAGCATGCAACAAGTTGCAGATTGGGAATTAACACACTTCGAAGCAAAAGTTAAAACGGGCTCAATTTATAAAGACTCACATGCCTATTGGTCCTGGACAAATGGAGCTATGTATATTGGCATGTTTGATTGGGCTACACTTAGTAAAGAAAATAAATACTTCCGGTTTTTAAAAGCCGTTGGAGAGAAAGAAGCATTCAAACCCGGCCCCAATTTATATCATGCTGATGACATTTGTGTTAGCCAACTTTACCTGCAGCTATTTTTAAAATACAAAGATTCCTGCATGATTAAGCCTACTTTAGATAGAATGAATTTTGTGTTGGCTAATCGTTCCTTCGGCGATCTGGATTTTTCACGAAAGGGAAATGACAAGCGCTGGAGTTGGTGCGATGCTTTGTTTATGGCTCCCGCAGCTTACGCCCGGGCTTCCAGAATTACGGGTGATCGTAAATATGCAAATTTCATGGATCAAGAATTTAAAGTTACCTACGATACGCTTTTTGACCAAACACAACACCTCTTTTTTCGGGATACGGGATACAAAAACAAAAGGGAAGCCAATGGAGAAAAAATATTTTGGGGAAGAGGAAATGGTTGGGTAATCGGGGGACTGTGTATGATTATTGATAACTTACCACAAAATCACCCAACCCGTACAACATATATCAAACTTTACCAACAAATGATGGAAAGAATTGCGGGATTACAAGATAAAAATGGCTTCTGGCATTCTAGCCTATTAGATCCACAAAGCTATCCAATGCCAGAAACAAGTTGCTCAGGATTTTTCACTTATGGTCTAGCCTGGGGTATAAATAAAGGATTTCTGCCGGCAAAAAAATACAAACCTATAGTTCAAAAGGCATGGAAAGCGTTAAGATCTGCGGTTCAACCAGATGGCAAACTAGGTTGGGTACAACCGATTGGTGCTGATCCCAAAAGCGTAACACAAGATATGACAGACGTATATGGTGTTGGAGCTTTCTTAATGGCTGGTTGCCAAATATATAAACTTAAATAATATTTCTTAGGAGGCTGGTATTTATACAACTTGATTTGTACATTCGAAAACAAACATTTTCACAATATTTGTTCAGTATACCATATATTGAGGTGAATAGTTACAAATTATGTTCTTTTTGAATCACAAAAAAATAAATGCTTCAAATTCAAAAAAAAACAATGTAAATAAGCAAACCAGACACTTAGACCTGTCTAAAGGGTTGACGTAAAAAAACAAAACAAACAATAATATGAAAAACGGAATTATAAACTTTGGTATCATTTGTCTTTTACTATGTTCAATTTTTGTCAAAGCACAAAAACCTATTTATTTAGATGTAAATCAACCCATTGAAAAACGGATAGAAAATGCTCTTTCATTAATGACCTTAGAGGAGAAAGTCCAAATGTGTCATGCTCAATCGAAATTCAGCTCCAAAGGTGTTCCTCGTCTTGGAATTCCTGAAGTTTGGACTGATGATGGACCTCACGGTATTCGCGAAGAAGTCTTTTGGGACAAATGGAGTGGTGCTGGTTGGACAAACGATTCATGTACTGCTTTTCCGGCATTGACCTGTTTAGCCGCAAGCTTCAATCCCCAAATGGCATTGATTTATGGGAAAGCTATAGGTGAAGAAGCACGTTATCGAAACAAAACGGTCCTTTTAGGACCTGGCGTTAATATATACAGGACTCCACTCAACGGCCGTAATTTTGAATATATGGGCGAAGATCCTTATCTTTCGTCGCGTATGGTAGTTCCTTATATTCAAGGTGTTCAACAAAACGGAGTGGCAGTCTGTGTGAAGCACTTTGCATTGAACAATCAAGAAGAAAATAGAATGAGTATTAATGTAAAAGTAAGCGACCGTGCATTGCGGGAAATTTATCTCCCCGCATTCAAGGCTGCCGTTGAAGAAGGAAAAGCATGGTCAATTATGGGGTCATACAATCAATTCAGAGGTGAGCATTGTTGCCATAACGATTTATTGCTGAATAAAATATTGAAAACAGAATGGAAGTTTGATGGGGTTGTAATCAGCGATTGGGGTGGCGTTCATAACACGGATCAGTCTGCAAATAATGGCCTGGATCTCGAAATGGGGACTTCCACTAATGGATTAACCACTAATGGAACTTCATCATATTCGGAATATTATTTAGCAGATCCATTCCTAAAAGGCTTGAAGTCGGGGAAATACAACGAACAACTTTTAAACGATAAAGTGAGTCGTATTTTACGCCTGATTTTCAGAACAACCATGAGTGCTGACCGCCCATTTGGCAAATTTGTAAGTCCAGAACATTCTGAAGCGGCCTTAAAAATTGCCGAAGAAGGAATAGTATTATTGAAAAATGAGAAACAATTTTTCCCAATTCCAGTTGGAAAATATCAGAAGATTGCTGTTATTGGTGAAAACGCCACACGAAGTTTAGTTATTGGAGGGGGATCTTCTTCGTTGAAAGTGGCTTATGAAGTTTCACCTTTACAAGGATTAATCAAGAAGTACGGTAAAGATCACATAATATATTCCCAAGGCTATATTTCAGGAAAATCTGAATATGGAAAAGAATTCTCCTCTGATGCGAATGTAGATTCCCTGATAAATTCTGCTGTTGAAATAGCTAGAAATGCCGATGTGGTATTATTTATCGGCGGACTGAATAAAAACCATTTCCAGGATGCCGAAGGTAGTGATCGTAAAACATTGGATTTGCCTTTTGGCCAGAATAAATTGATTTCTGCATTATTGAACGTCAATAAAAATGTGGCCGTCATCCTATGCAGTGGGAATGCCGTGTCTATGCCTTGGATAAATAAAATACCTGCCATTGTACAAAATTGGTATCTTGGCTCTGAAGCTGGGAATGCCATTACCAATGTTCTTTCCGGTGATATAAATCCATCCGGCAAATTACCTTTTTCTTTTCCAAAAAAGCTGGACGATAATGCCGCACTATCATTTGGACAACTATCTTATCCTGGCGATGGTACTAATGAAGAATACAAAGAAGGAATTTTAGTTGGTTACCGTTGGTTTGACACAAAAAAGATTGCTCCATTATTTGCCTTTGGTCATGGCTTATCTTATACTTCTTTTGAATATAGTAAACCTGTTACAAACAAAACAAAATACGGCAAAGAGGAATCGGTAAAACTTATCTTTTCAATTAAAAATATTGGAAAGGTAAAAGGTGCTGAGGTCGCTCAAATTTACATTTCGGATAACAAATCAACTGTTATAAGACCACTTAAAGAACTGAAAGCATTCAAAAAGATGAACATCGAGGCAAATCAAAGTAGACAAGTTGAAATTAGTTTACCTGTAAAAGAATGGGGATTTTTCAATGATAAAACTCAGAATTGGGAGGTAGAATCTGGAAAGTATACCATTTTGATTGGTTCTTCATCGGCAGATATTCGTCAGAGAGTAAGTGTCCAAGTCAATTAACAAAGCAAAAGGGTCAAATGAACTCTCTAATCCTTTTATCAATATAGCCATAAAAAGGATAAAAAAGGTTGTGTTTAATACTTCCTTTAACATGTGAATACGTTCATCAAAATTTAATTTAGTATTATAATCAGCATTTATAAACATACAGTATAAATGTCAATAATACAATTTTAATTCTATGCAAAAGATGTATATTAACATTTCAGTTTCAACAAAAGACTGAAATAAAACTACCGATAAAATGAAAGGAAACTGTTTTATTGTTTTATTATTAATTTTGTTTGTCACCCCATCAACTTTTGCAGAACAGCCTGACACATTAAAGATTATGCTAGTAGATAAAGCTCCTGTTTTTGATGGAAAGGCAAATGATGCTGTGTGGAACAAAGCTCAGTGGATAAGCATCGATCAGGTATGGATGCCCTGGAAAGGACATATATCAACCAAAGATTTTTCAGGTCGCTTTAAAGTGCTGTGGTCAGAAAAAACTAATTTACTTTATTTTGTTGCCGAAATCACTGATGACGTTTTTCGGGATGGCTTTATTTATGAGGGTGCAAACTCTCGGAACTATTCCGATTACGATATATTCGAAGTCTTTTTAGATCCGGATCACTCTGGAGGTATGCATGTGTTCGATGAAACAGGCGAAAATGGAGTAAAATGGGGAACAAATGCTCAAAATGCGTTTACTTATCATATCTCGGTAAATTCGCCTGCAAATGGTAAAATAACACACAAGAAGACTGTTGAAGATATTGCTGGAACTAGCTGGACAGATATACGTAATTATAGCGACCATTTACCTGACTTTGCTTTTCGTAAAAAAGGGAACACGTACACATACGAATTTTCATTAAAAGTGTACAAGGATACTTATAAACCCGATTCCCCTTCTGAAAATGACCGTGACAAACTTTATACTGGAAAAATTATGGGGTTGGCAACAGCCTATTGTGACGATGATCATAGCACAGGAAAACCAATTCGTGATAACTTTATTGGTTCTGTTCATGGTGCCGAATCGGCTTTAGAATGGGATGAAGCCAGAAAAGAATATGTTTTTAACCAGACCTGGAAAAACGCTTCTTACTTCGGAGTGGCACAACTAGTTAATTATAAACCCAATCCACATTCCAATAAAAAGAAATAATTTTAAAACAACTTCTAATACACAATAATGAAAGAAACGAAACACTCCATTTTTACCATTATTTTAGGATTACTCTGCATTTTTCAGTTTGTATCTGGCGGTAATTTAGCCCAGAGCGATTCTGTAAATCAACCAAAAATAAGCAATGTGCTCTGTTATACTTATCCGCGATTAAGTCCTAAATCAACCGATTATAAAGTACGAGTGAATAACAAAGATATTTTTGTTTACAGCACTTCTGCAGCTCCATTTGCAGCTTTTGCCTGTGATGGGCCTGTTACCGTTGAAATTGAAATGCCAAATGCCTCAAAAAACGTGACTGTTTCTCCTTTAAAAAATGGAATAAAAACTGTCATTGATGGTAATCATGTCAGATTTCAGCTACCTAAACCAATGTCAGTAGCCGTTGAAGTAAATGGCATGCCTCAGTTATATATTTATGCCAACCTAATAAATTCGACTGCTCCTTCTATTTCGGACAGTAATGTGAAATACTTTAAAGCCGGTCAGGTTTATGAAGTTGGGGAACTTAAACTTAAGGATAATGAAACTCTTTATATTGAAGGAGGTGCAGTTGTACGTGGGTGCATAAGAGCTTCGTCTGCTAAAAATGTTCGCATAACTGGTTCTGGAATACTCGACGGAGGATATTACCACAAAGGAATTGATGAAGAAAGATCTATAGTATTCAAAGACTGTAAAAATGCTTTAATAGAGAATATTATCATGATAGAGCCCTCCTCCTGGATGATTGTTTTGGGTAGTTGTCAGAACGTCACTGTCCAAAATGTAAAAGAGCTTGGAACTGTTAGCAGCACCGATGGAGTTGATATTGTTGGTTCGAAAAAAATCAGGATTAATAATTGTTTCTTCAGAAATGGGGATGACTGCGTGGCCATCAAAGCGCTTGATATGGGCAAATATGGAAATTTCAGTCAGGATGTTGAAGATGTTGAGGTTAGAGGCTGTTCTTTTATATCATATAGCGGAGGTCAGGCACTAGAGATAGGTCACGAGTTAAGAACAGCTTCTGTTCGAAATATACGGTTTACAGATTGTGACATCTTAGGAGTCCACGGATTTGGAGGCGTATTTGGCATTCACAATTCCGACAGAGCTCTTATTAGTAACATTCTTTACGAAAATATCAGAGTGGAACATTATTATGACAAACTGATTGATATGCGCATAATTAAAAGTAGGTATTTCCAGGACCAAGAACGTGGACAAGTGCTCGATATTGTTTTCCGAAACATAACTGTAACCTTATCGCCTTACAATCCGGGATACTCCATTTCTACAATTGGAGGTTACGATGCTAATCACTTAATTCAAGATGTTACATTCGACAACTTTATGTTGAATGGAGTTAAAGTTCTAAATGGAGACCAATTAGATTTATTCACTAAACAAACAGCCAATATCAAATTCAAATAATTCCATAAAATGTTTTATTTGAATTCTTTATAATTATTAGTTTCAATAACATTCACACTTTATTTATAATATAAATTGGGAAGCGGCTTTCGCAAAAAATCATTTAATATTAATGAAAAACTTATTCATGTGTACTTTATTAAAAGACTTATCCATCTTATTCTTTCTGTTATTCTCGATTACGGTTTTTTCTCAAAATTCATCAATTTCTAAAGCTAAAATTACTATGATCAGCGACGGAATAGCAAGACTAACAGTTGATCCTTATTCACCTGACACATCAGCGTCTAAGCAAATCCCAGGCATGGTATTGGTTTTTAGTGATGAGTTTAATTATGAAGGGAAACCAGATCCTGCTAATTGGACTTTTGAGTCAGGATTTATTAGAAATGATGAGCTTCAATGGTATCAAAGTGACAATGCAAACTGTTCTAATGGACGTTTGCTCATTGAGGGGCGCAGAGTTAATTTTCCAAATCCAAGCTATGTATCAGGAAGCACCAATTGGAAAACTAGCAGACAAACTATTAATTACACTTCATCGAGTATTCATTCCAAAGGGAAACATTCGTGGCTGTTTGGTCGATTTGAGGTGCGTGCCAGAATAGACACAACAAAAGGCTCCTGGCCAGCTATATGGACACTCGGAATAAACGACGAATGGCCCGCCTGTGGTGAAATTGATTTAATGGAATTTTACAGAAAGAATTACGTTCCAAGTGTATTAGCAAATGTAGGTTGGGGTTCAGCCATAGAGAATGTAGCTATTTGGGATTCTTATTCGAAACCATTGTCCCAATTATTATTGCAAGACAGGGAATGGTCCAGGAAATATCACATTTGGCGAATGGATTGGACAAAGGACTCAATTTGTTTATATATGGATGATGTGCTATATAACTGTACTTTATTAAAACAAACGTTGAATGTCAATGATTCAAATCCATTTTTACAACCACACTTTATGTTGTTGAACCTGGCTCTAGGTTCAAATGGTGGAGAGCCAGCCAACTCAGTATTCCCGATAAATTACGAAGTTGATTACGTACGGATTTATCAAAAAAGATAACAGATTTATTAGAAAATAGAACAGAGAATATATCCACTCTAGTTATTCTCCCCGATTAAGAAGAATATCCCGAATTTAAATATTATGGTCGAAACAATTATAAATCTTTGATCCTTTCGGCAATAATACAAATTGAATCCATGTTTTTAAGAAAGCTTTAATTAATAATAATGTTGGAAGTTAATTTAATTTATCTAAATTAGAATCAATTGTTTATTGAGCCAATTTAATTGTAGGTGCTCAAAAACCGTAAATTTCACTTTATGAATCTATCCGACAGTAAACCCACTTATATACTTTAAACAATAATTATGAAGGAAAAAATTGTAAACTACTCTATGGTAATTTTAGTATTAACTGTTTCTTTTGGTTTATTCCAAGCATGGGAAAAATCAAAAAAACCTTTTGCATTTTATTCAAAGAATGAAAACATAATTGAAAAATCTAAATACATGTCGAATCAACCGACTAAAGTTAAAACAAATCGAAACTATGTAGTGCAGATTCGTTTCGGAAAATAGTACACTGTAAATTGAATAAACCAGAACTAGCACCATCATAAAATCACTAAAAAAACATATGATAATGAATCATAAATCTTTAATTTCTTTCTTACTATTTTTTTTCTGCTTAGGCAACTTTTCTGTGCAATCGGAGATTAAGCTCCCCTGTTTCATAAATAATGGAATGGTTTTACAACGAGATTTAGAAGTGCCTGTTTGGGGTTGGGCTTCTGCCGGAGAAAAAGTACAACTGGAATTTAAGGGAAAAACCTACAATACAGTGACCAGTAAAGACGGCAAATGGAATTTAAAATTGAAACCATCAAAAGCAGGTGGCCCATATCAAATGATTATCAAAGGAAGTAATTCAATTACTATAATGGACATACTTATTGGCGATGTTTGGTTGTGTTCTGGTCAATCAAATATGTCATTTGACATGGGAACTGTGGCTGATAAGTATGCGAAAGAAATTGTATCTTCAGAAAATAGCCAAATCAGACAATTTATAGTAAAAAGGAAATATGGATTTAATGCAACCCCCGATGTTGAAACTGACTTAGGCTGGCAATCAGTCAATCCAAAAACGATAACAAATTTTACAGCAGTCGGTTATTTTTTTGCCAAAGAAATCTATGAGACATATAAAGTTCCGATAGGGCTCATTAATTGTAGTTATCCGGGCTCCCCTGCTCAAGCATGGATAAACGAATCTGCATTAAAACAGTTTCCTGCCTATTATGCTAAAGCAATTGAATATAAAGACACAGCTATCGTTAATAAAATTTGCAAAAACAACAAAAGAATTACTGATAAGTGGTATAATGAGGTACAACAAAACGACAAAGGGTTGCAAGAAAGATGGGTTTCGAATAGTTCAGATAATTACAATGATTGGGGCTCTTTATCAATGCCAGATTTTTGGCAAGGTGCAGGACTAAAAAATATCACTGCTGGCATAGTCTGGTTAAAGAAAGACATTGATCTACCGACCTCATTAGCAGGAAAAAATGCGACATTATATTTAGGAAATATTGTCATGAGCGATTCGACTTACATTAATGGTCATAAAATTGGATTTGTTAGTAACAGATATAATTCCAGGAAATATTTAGTTGATGGACAATTCTTGAAAAAAGGTAAAAATACAATTATGATCCGCATTTTGAGCGAAAATGCCGAAGGTGGATTTATTAAAGACAAACCCTACAAATTAGATATTGACGGAACTTCAATTGATTTAAGTGGCAATTGGCAATATAAAATTGGCATTACTTCAAAGCCTCTTCAACGAGGAGATATAACGAACTTCTCTTATCAGCCTACTTCAATGTACTATGGAATGCTTTCACCCCTCATTGGCTATGGCATTAAAGGTGTAATTTGGTATCAGGGTGAAGGAAATTGTGGCAACCCCAAAGAATATCAATCATTATTTCCTGTACTTATCAATAGTTGGAGAAACGAATGGGAACAAGGAGATTATCCGTTCTTATATGTTCAACTGGCAAACTTCAATCCGGCAGTAAACGAGCCTGGCGAGAGTAACTTGGCTGCACTGCAAGAGTCACAATCCATGGCACTTTCGCTGCCTCATACTGGCATGGCTGTGATTAATGACTTAGGCGAATGGAATGATGTCCATCCTTCCAATAAATACGATGTCGGTAAGCGGCTTGCACTAGCAGCACAGAAGGTAGCTTACCACGACAAAAAAATAGTCAGCTTAGGCCCAACCTTTCTAAAAATGAAAATTGAAGGAAATAAAATAATTATCGCCTTCTCAAATATCGGAAGTGGACTGATTGTGAAAGGAGGAAAAGAATTAAAACAATTCGCTATTGCGGGGGCTGATAAAAAATTTGTATGGGCAAAAGCAAAAATAATTGGAAACAAAGTGATCGTATGGAGTGATAAAATAAACTTGCCGGTTGCAGTCAGATATGCTTGGGCAGATAACCCGCAAGGTTCAAATCTATATAACCGGGAAGGTCTGCCTGCTTCTTGTTTCAGAACGGATAAGTAAACATAAACAAATAAACCAGAATGCATAACAAGTATAAAAAAGGTTGGTTAATAAGGACCCTTGTTGTATTAATAACCTTACATTGCTCATTAAATGCAAACAGTGGTAGTATTGGAGCTACAAAAGTATGCGAATTGAAAGACAATAAAAAGGCGGCCTATACTTTTACAACGGATGATGGCGTTGTAAGCGCCATCCAATCATACAATGTTGATTTTAAAAGGCTGAATCTACGCGGTTCTATGGCATTGGTTGCTGGATGGATTTCAGACAAATCACCCTCCAATTGGAATTTCTGGAATAAAATAATTGCAGATGGACATTTTGATGTTACCAATCATTCGATGACACATATCTACTTCGATAAGCTCGGGTCCAGCGCCACAGGCCTCGACTCGTTAAATAATGAAATAAACGGGGCCCAAGTTCTTCTGAAGTCGAAATTATCCGGACAGGATATGATTACAATGGCTAATCCTTACATAATAAACTCCGGATCAGCCGACGAATTGATAAAACAACATCACTTTGCTGCACGCAATGGGACTATTGGTTATAATACGCTAAATCCGACCGATGAAGATTGGTATCGGCTAAACTTTCAGAATACATTCAATCGTTCCAAGTTACGAGCCACTTATCCAACTGAACTAAACAATTGTCTGGACTATGCTATCAAAAACAGAAAATGGCTTATCATACTTGCTCATGGAATAGGTAAAAATAGGGGGGAAATGGTTCAGGATTCCATTACATCACATTTTGAATACGTTGCCTCCAAATTGGATTCCGTATGGTGTGGAACTTTCAATGAACTCACCAAGTATATTCGTGAAAAGCAGCACATTTCCATTGCCATAAAAAAGAATTCTTCCACACGACTCGTGTTATCAGTTACCCACAACCTTGACACTAAGATATTCAATTTCCCGCTTACTTTAAAAACACAAGTGTCACCCAATTGGAAAACAGTAAGAGTCATTCAAAACAATATAAGCCAAACACTAACTCCAAAGGTAGAAAATGGAAATCGCTATCTTTATTATGATGTACAGCCTAATGGTGGAAATATTACATTGGTGAAATATCAAATTTCATCATCCTGCAGATATTGAAATTACTCTTTTTGGTAAAAGTTCCGCCTTCATTATATCTCTAAGTAGAACAGTGCCTTTTATATTTAGATTTAACGGTGTAAATCCGGAAATTTTCTTTCAATTTTGAACCGACCATAGCTATAACCGATTGAGAACAATAGTAGGACAAAATAACTGATAAATATGACTAAATTTGTATCTTTCACAGGATTTAAACACAAAAACAGGAATGAACAAAAATATTTATATCACCTTAACTACAATCATACTATTACAAATAACTATTTGTAATAGCGCAGTGGCACAATCAATAAAACAAGAGAAACTAACAAATTTTGAATTGTTGTCATCGGAACTGGTTTCTGCTTCCGGGTCAACTCTTTCTACTCAAAATTATAAACCAGATGTCCATTGGTTTCCAGTTCATATTCCGTCTACAGTATTAAGCGGATTAGTTGCGAATCACATTTATCCCGATCCATACTCAGGACTTAATAATATGCTTATTCCGGATGCTTCGGACTGTTTTAATAAGGAGTATAATCTGGGACAATACAGTTACTTGCCAAATAGCCCGAATCCATGGAAAAAGCCATATTGGTACCGGACAACCTTCCATGTTCCATCAGAAGATAAGGGGCGCTTTTTTCAATTGATTTTTAAAGGTATCAATTACAGAGCCGCAGTTTGGCTGAATGGAGAACAGATTGCAGACTCAACTCAAATGGCAGGTATGTTTTTGGAGTACAGCATGAATGTCAGCCATTTGATTAAAGCCGGGGAACAAAATTACCTGGCAGTGAAGATATACCCGCTTGATTATCCTGGAACTCCTTCAACGGAACAGTTGAAAGCGCTGGGTTCATTTTATCCTAATGGAGGGCCAACAGGTGATATTGGCAAAAATGTAACCATGCTTTGCTCTGTTGGTTGGGACTGGATACCTCCTGTACGCGACAGAAATATGGGTATCTGGCAACCGGTTTATCTTCGAACATCCGGGGCTTCCATCATTAGTCAGCCACAACTTATTACCACTCTACCTAATCTTCCAACTGAGGATATTGCTGATATTTCCTTATCGTTAAATTTAATCAATCACAGTAAAATCAAAGAATCCGGAACACTGAACATTACGATCAGCCCTGAAAACTTCAAGGGTGAATCGTTTGAATTTTCGAATACGATTACGCTTGATGCTCAAAAATCCATATTTATAAAACTTAATCCGAAAACTGAGAAATCACTACGCATAATAAATCCTCACCTTTGGTGGCCTAACGGATACGGACTTCCAAATCTTTATCGCATCCAATTGAAATATGTGATTGGTAATGCAGTTTCGGATGATACAACCTTTGTTTTTGGAATTCGAACGGTGAGTAGTATCGCTTATGAAGAGAAAGGCAAATTCTTGCGCCGTGATTTTTATGTAAATGGTAAAAAAGTGAATCTGACAGGAGGTGCCTGGGTGCCTGACATGATGCTTAATCGTGATTCAATTCGCTATGACAATGAATTACGGCTATGTAGAAACGCTAATATTAACCTGATACGTATTTGGGGAGGTGGAATTACTCCTCCAGACGATTTCTTTAATGCTGCTGATCGTAACGGTTTGTTGGTTTGGTCGGATTTCTGGATTACCGGCGATACGAACGGAGAATTCAAGGGCTCAGCCGACTGGCCATTGGAGGCTAACGTATTTATTAAAAACGTAACCAGTACAATTTTAAGGATACGTAATCATCCCTGTTTACTGGTATGGACAGGAGGAAACGAAGGCCATGCCCGCAAGGAGCTTTACGATGCCATGAGAAATTGTGTTATTCAGCTTGATGGCACGCGTCCGTTTATTCCAAGCTCTTCGGGTTTTGCTAAATTACCCGCTGATTGGAAAGGGTCCTGGCCTGATAATAAGCAGTCTGGAGTATATAGTGGTGGCCCTTATTCGTGGAAAACGCCTAAAGAATACTATGATTTGGCCAATAATGCCAAAGATTGGGTATTTAAGGATGAAACAGGTCTGCCTTCACAACCGCCATATAATATTCTTCCCAAGATTATTCCTAACCTGGTCTGGGATAAAGCCTTGCCATTCCCATTCAATAATAGTTGGGGGTATCACGACGCAGCCAATGATAACTGCAAATATGAGTCTTATTACCAAAGTATGGTTAATAGTTATGGACAACCAACTTCAATGAAAGAGTTTTCAGATAAAATGCAGTTAATGAATGCTACTGGTTATCAGGCGATCTTTGAATCGGCAGGAAACAAGCTGAATGAAAACGGTGGTGTAATGCTTTGGAAGCTGAATGCTGCTTTCCCTAGTGTGGCGTGGCAAGTGTACGACTGGTATCTGGAACCCAATGCCGGTTATTATTCTATGCAAAATGCCTGCGAGCCGATTCACATACAATTCAGTCAGGATAATCAAATTGTAACTATTGTAAACCGTTCATATTCTGGGACTAAAGCTCTAACAGTTGAAAGCAGTATTTATTCTGTAAATTCGGAACTAATTGACCACCAAACGAAAGTTGTGGATATCAAAAAAGAATCGGTAACTAAAGTAATTCCATTATCTCAAGTACTGTCTCAAAGAAAGGATGTTTCTTTTGTGGTTTTGAGGCTGAAAGACGAAACAGGAAAAATTATTTCCAGAAATACATATTGGTTATCTCCTGATGATGACTTTAAGCCAATGTCCGGCATGAATAAAGCACAAATTAAAGCTTCTATTGTTAACAAAGAGCACATAGGCACACACTGTCAATGGACACTAAAAATTACAAATCCATCCGAACAGTTAGCCTTTTTTGTTCGTCCCATGTTAATGAGTAGTGGCGAGGAAGTACTACCTAGTTTATGGTCTTCAAACTATATTACACTCAAACCTGCTGAATCTATTACAATGACAATAAATGCTCCGCTCCGAAATCTTGACATGGAAAATTTATCTTTCCAGATAGAAGGTTGGAATATAGATACTATCAGTTTATCAAGCAAATAAATATTACCTCACAGAACACCAATGATTTGTCAACGTAGTTGTCTATCATTCAAAAAAAATATGAATTAAAAAATATGAAAAAACTAACATTCATCACTTTAATGCTCTTTCTGCTTACTACAATTTATGCAAAAAACAATAACACAATATTGGTTGAAGCCGAAAGTTTTGCCCAAAAGGGCGGTTGGGTAGTCGACCAACAGAGTATGGATATAATGGGTTCACCTTACCTGATGGCTCACGGTATGGGCATTCCAGTCAGAAATGCCACAACCACTGTACAATTTCCAAAAACCGGAACATATCATGTATTTGTACGTACCCGTAACTGGGCTGGCCGTTGGAATACAACAGATGCACCCGGAAAATTCAAGTTAATAGTAGATAGCTCTGTTCTTGAACCGGTTTTTGGCACAGAGTCAGATGAATGGAGTTGGCAAAAAGGAGGAAGTATTGAAATAAAATCTAAAACAGTCTCTCTCACTTTGAAAGATCTAACTGGTTTTAATGGCCGTTGTGATGCTATTCTTTTTAGTTCGGATCCAAACTTTATTCCACCTTTGGATACCAAAAGGATCGAAACTCTACGGGCAGAATTGAATCCTACTACAGTAAAGCCCAAAAATGCAGGTACATTCGATTTTGTTGTTGTGGGAGGTGGTATGGCAGGAACATGTGCAGCTATATCAGCTGCCAGGTTGGGATTAAAAGTGGCACTCATTCAAGACAGGCCTGTTTTGGGTGGAAATAACAGTTCCGAGGTTCGGGTGCATTTGGGTGGGCGAATCAGGGTTGAACCTTTTCCTGCTATTGGAAACCTGGTAAACGAGATAGGACCTGCTAAAGAAGGAAATGCACAACCCAAAGGCAACTATGAAGACGACAAAAAGATACTGGCTATAGAGGCTGAAAAAAATATTAGTTTGTTTCTGAATCATCGAGCTAATGTTGTCAATATGAAGAATGGCAGAATTATGAGTATTGAGGCCACAGATATCCAAACAGGAGAAAAAAAATTATTTATTGCTCCGCTTTTTGCCGATTGTACGGGTGATGCAACAATCGGTACACTTGCCGGAGCTAAGTATATGACCGGAAGAGAAAGTGCAAGGCAGTATGGCGAAACACGTGCTCCTGAAAAAACGGATTCACTCACTATGGGTTCGTCGGTACAATGGTTTGCTATTGGCAAAGCCAACGAATCGTCATTCCCCGATATTAAATGGGGATTGCCCTGGAACGAAAGTAAAACATACAAAATAACTCGCGGCGACTGGGACTGGGAAACCGGTATGGGTATGAATCAACTAACTGAAATAGAGCGAATACGGGATTATGGCTTGATGGTAGTCTATTCAAATTGGTCCTATCTGAAAAATAATTCACAGGAAAAAGATTTATTTGCAAGAAAACAGTTGGAATGGGTTGCCTATGTTGCAGGCAAGCGTGAATCGAAACGTTTGGTGGGCGATTATATACTTACTGAAACAGATTTAACAAAAGCAAATGTTTATCCGGACGGAACAGCTTCCACTACCTGGACAATTGATTTGCATACTCCCGACCCTGAAAATTCGAGATTATTCTTGGGGGCAGCGTTTAAGTCCATTGCAGAACATACCGCAATTTACCCCTACCCTATTCCATTTCGTTGTTTGTATTCGGTCAATGTGCCAAACCTAATGATGGCAGGTAGAAATATTAGTGTAACTCATGTAGCATTGGGCACCGTACGGCTTATGCGTACCGGAGGTATGATGGGTGAAGTGCTTGGAATGGCTGCTTCTATCTGTAAAAAAGAGAAAACGGATCCGCGTGGGGTCTATCAAAATTATCTTCCTGAACTGGTGAAGTTAATGAAAAAAGGCATTGGAAAAGCGAATATTCCCAATACTCAAAAATATAACGAAGGGGGAACCTTGTTGAAAAACGTAAACAAAGAAGAATGATAATTCTAAACACAAGTAATGACCAAAATATAATGTCGTATAATTTTCTGCCTTGCACTCGGTAAAGTACCTCTCACAAGGAGAGGTACTTTACCGAGTGCTCTTACTACTTATTATCAACCCATGAAAAATCAACCCATGAAAAAAGTTTTCGCTATTTTTCTTTTAATCCTACTTGTAACAGTAATGCAAGCCCAGGTTTCTAAAACTATTAACATATCTACGCCCGGTACACTTTCGTCTTTGTTGACTTACACAGAAAAAGGGAGCATTACCGACCTCACTGTCAAAGGTAATATCGATGCTCGGGATATTAAATGTATGAAGCAAGAAATTAAACAACTTACGTCATTGGATATTAATGCCGCAACTATTGTAGCCTATAATCAATATCCGTCAAATGACATGCCTGATAGCGCCTTTTTTGATACATTTAAACTAAAAACAGTTATATTGCCAAATGGTATAACATCAATAGGAAAATACGCGTTTGGCTTTTGTAACGGCCTTATAAGTTTGACAATTCCTAATTCAGTTATTTCAATTAGCGATTATGCTTTTTTTTATTGCTCAAGCCTGACAGGTAGCCTAATAATTCCAAATTCTGTTATTACAATTGGTGAAGGAGCTTTTGGTGGTTGTAGTGGTTTATCTGGGAATTTAACCATTTCAAATACTGTAACATCAATAGGTAAATTTGGTTTTTACGGAACAGGATTGACAATAAGCGTTGATACAAATAATCCAAACTACACATCGGTAGATGGTGTATTATTTAATAAAAATAAAACCGCTCTTATTGAATATCCTACATTAAAAACAGGTTCTTATATAATTCCAAGTACAGTCACGACTATAGCTGATTTTGCATTTTATGGTTGCAAAGGCTTAACGGGAAGTTTGATAATTCCAAATTCGGTTACTTCAATTGATAGTTCTGCATTTTACGGTTGTAGCAGTTTAACGGGAGATTTAACCATTCCTAATTCGGTAACAACAATAGGTGGCTCTGCATTTTCCGGGTGCAGTGGATTTACCGGTAGTTTGAATATTTCAAATTCAATCACAAAAATAAATAATTCTGTCTTTTACGGATGTACAGGTTTAACGGGCAATTTGATAATTCCGAATTCGGTAACCACGATTGGCGATTTCGCCTTTTCTAATTGCAGTAGCCTGACTGGCAGCCTAATTATTTCGAATTCAGTAACATCAATAGGTAATTGTCCTTTTAGGGGTTGTGATGGATTGACATTAAATTTCGATGCAAATAATCCTAACTATACAATCTCAGATGGTATCATTTTCAACAAAGATAAAACAATTCTTATTCAATATCCAACCTCGAAAACTGGAGATTATATAATTCCAAATACAGTAGTAAAAATAGCTGATCATGCTTTTGATGGTTGTATAGGTTTAACGGGAAGTTTGATAATTCCTAATTCGGTTACTTCAATTGGTAATTTTTCTTTTTTGGGTTGCAGCGGTCTTACGGGTAATCTAATAATATCGAATTCTGTTACAACAATAGGCGATTATACCTTTGATGGTTGCGGATTTACAGGCAGTTTAACAATCCCTAATTCGGTTACTTCAATTGGTAATTTTTCTTTTTTTGGTTGCGGCGGACTTACTGGTAGTTTAATAATATCGAATTCTGTTACAACAATAGGCAATTACACTTTTGATGGTTGTGGATTTACAGGCAGTTTAACAATCCCTAATTCTGTTGTCACAATTGGCAGTTATGCCTTTGCAGGTTGCAGTAATTTTAAGGGTAGTTTAACTCTTTCAAATTCTCTAAAAACAATAGGAGATAGAGCTTTCGTATATTGTAATGGTTTGACAGGCGACTTAACAATTCCAAATTCAGTCACAACAATTGGGGATTTAGCTTTTATGGATTGTAGTGGTTTTAATGGTAATTTAAAAATTTCAAATGCTGTAACTTCAATTGGCAATTATGCATTTAGCGGCTGTAGTGGACTGACAGGCAATTTAATAATTCCAAATTCTGTTACAGCAATATGTCAAGGCGCTTTTAATGGTTGTAGCAGTTTTTCTGGTGATTTAGCAATTCCAAATTCCGTTACTACAATTGGTATAGCAGCTTTTCTTAATTGTACTGGCTTTAATGGTAATTTAAAAATTTCAAATTCGGTGAAAACAATTGAGTTTGACACTTTTTTCCGTTGTAGCGGCTTAGTGGGAGATTTAATAATTCCAAGTTCAGTTACAACAATAGGCTTTTATGCATTTTCCGGTTGTAATGGCTTCAATGGTAATTTAAAAATTCCTAATTCAATTACAACAATCTGTGATTACGCTTTCGATAATTGTAGTGGGTTAACCGGTAATTTGACGATTCCAAATTCGGTAACAACAATAGGCAAATCTGCTTTTTCTGGTTGTAGTGGCTTAGATGGGAATTTAACCATTTCAAATTCAGTAACATCAATTGATACTTTGGTTTTTTTTAATTGTAATAGACTAACCGGCAACTTAACAATTCCAAATTCAGTAACAACAATTGGTAAATCTGCATTTTCCAGTTGTAGTGGTTTTACTGGAAGTTTAATAATCCCAAATTCAGTAATTTCAATAGGTAGTGGCGCTTTTGCCAGTTGTAGAAGTTTAACTGGTAGTTTGACAATCCCAAATTCTGTCACAACAATTGAAAAATCTGCTTTTAAGGGTTGCAGCGGGTTATCGTCTATTTATTCTTCCCGATTAACTCCTATCGATTTATCCAATTCTATTAATGTGTTTGGAGGTGTAAATAAATCAAGTACTATATTATATGTTCCAAAGGATTCGAAATCTGCTTATGGAGCAGCTAATCAATGGCAGGATTTCCTGAATATCGTCGAAATGACCACCAGTTTACCATCTATCAACCAGAGCAATATTAAAATAACAAGTGAAGCTGGAAAACTTATGATAAATAATGCTGATCTAGGCAGCATTATGCAGGTTTTCAGTCTTTCGGGAGTAAAAATAAAAGAACAACTGATAGAAAGTCGCCAAGCAAATACTTCCTTGCCTGCTGGAGTATATGTGATTCGGGTTGGGGGTTATTCCGGGAAAGTGGTTGTGAATTGATAAAATGATAATTTCATTGTCAAATGAAAATAAAAATATACTATACAAAAAAACATATACGCACGTATTACCTTCAGATAAAATAATATCGGGATTTTAGGTCTTCATTCGTTATCTTTGTAATCCTTATCATTCATATAAATATGCCGTATCAGTAATTCGAAACTAATTTCAGATTTCTGCAATATCATGAAAATCTCATTTCTTCTAATTATCCTCTTTTCATCAACATTATTATTGGCTGCTATAAAGCCACACAAAACCATCATACAAAGCAATACCCTTGAACGTGGTTTCGTTGTTCCTGCCGACTCAATGCAAACCACTGTATATTGGTATTGGATTTCGGATAATATATCGGAACTGGGTGTCATTAAGGATTTATATGCTATGAAAAAAGCGGGCATCAACCGCGCATTTATTGGCAATATCGGCCTGAATGATGTTCCTTACGGAAAAGTGAAGATGCTGAGTGATGATTGGTGGAAGATACTTCATGCCGCTCTTAAAACAAGTACAAAATTAAATATTGAAATTGGCATCTTCAACTCCCCGGGTTGGAGTCAGTCTGGAGGCCCATGGATAAAAGCAGAGAACGCTATGCGCTATTTGACAGCTTCTGAAATCCATGTAAAAGGACCTTTGAAGCTATCACAAAAATTAGAGAAACCCCTCGAGTTATTTCAGGACGTAAAAGTAATAGCTTATCCGGCACCAAAGGATAATCAACTTGTTTTGAATTGTCAAAACGGAACCATAAGTTCTATTCCGGTTGTAACTGATCTCGCAAAGATCGTTGACGGAGATATAAAAACGGGAATTGTTTTATCATCCGGAACTGAGTTTACAGTTAATTTTGAGGCCAAAGGACTTTTTACAGCCCGCAGTCTTTCGATTCGACCTACCGAAAGTCCTATGATTGCAACTGCTTTGATCCAGGCAAAAGATGCCAACGGCAATTATCGAACACTTTCAGAATTTGAAATTAATCGTTCCAATCCGGCTTTGAATGTTGGTTTTAAACCTTATGCACCGGTAGTTGTCTCATTCCCTGCCGCAACGTCAAGTTGTTTCCGTCTGATAATTAAAAATGCCAGTCCCAACAGCGGATTGGCTGAAGTGGAGTTAGCAGCAGCTCCACGTGTGGAACGTTATTCCGAAAAAACGCTGGCCAAGATGCATCAAACTCCGCTCCCTTATTGGAAGGAATACCAATGGGCACCACAGTCCGAAGTGGATGATAAAGCTACTGTGATTGATGCTTCTAAAGTAATAGATATAACAAGAAACCTTGCATCCAACGGAATACTTAATTGGGAAGTACCCGATGGAAATTGGATAATCCTCCGGACCGGCATGACCCCCACCGGTACCACCAACAGTCCTGCACCGCCAGAAGCCACAGGCTATGAAGTAGATAAAATGAGTAAAAGATTTGTGGAAGATCATTTTCATGCATTTATTGGAGAAATTCTAAAACGGGTTCCCGAAGCTGATAGAAAAACGTTCAAAATGGTTGTTGAGGATAGTTACGAAACAGGAGGAGAAAATTTTACAGATGGGTTTTTGAATGAATTCAAATTGAAATATGGATATGATCCGATTCCTTATCTTCCTGTCTACGAAGGAATGGTTGTAAATAGTGAATTGGAGTCTGATCGATTCCTTTGGGATATGCGCCGGTTGGTAGCTGACAAAGTGGCGTATGATTATGTTGGGGGTCTGAGAGATATCAGTCATAAATATGGGTTGAAAACATGGCTTGAATGTTACGGCCATTGGGGTTTCCCGAGCGAATTTCTTATGTACGGTGGACAGTCGGACGAAATAGCCGGTGAGTTCTGGAGTGAAGGGGATTTGGGAAATATAGAAAACCGTGCTGCCAGTTCTTGCGGTCATATTTATGGGAAGACAAAGATTTCGGCTGAATCAAACACATGTGGAGGGAATGCTTTTAGCCGCTATCCGGCCAAAATTAAGCAACGTGGCGACAAGTTCTTTGCCGAAGGTATTAACAATACCTTACTCCATCTTTATATCAGTCAACCATACGAAGACAAAAACCCGGGAGTGAATGCATCCTTTGGTAACGAATTTAATCGGAAGAACACCTGGTTTTCCCAATTGGAAGTATATACTCAATACCTGAAGAGGACAAATTATATGCTTCAACAAGGATTGAATGTAGCCGATGTAGCCTATTTTATTGGCGAAGATGCTCCTAAAATGACAGGAATTACTGATCCTGCCCTTCCGGTTGGCTATCAGTTTGATTATATGAATGCCGAAGTGATTGAGAAGCATATGACTGTAAAAAATGGACTGATTACATTGCCTCATGGCACGCAATACCGTATTCTGGTTTTGCCGAAATTAGAAACTATGCGTCCTGAATTGCTTGCTAAGCTAAAAAAACTGGTAAATGATGGAGCTACTATATTGGGACCTGCCCCAAGCCGTTCACCGAGTTTGCAAAATCAACCAATAGCTGATCAGCAGGTTCAGAGAATGGCCAAAGAACTCTGGGGAAATGTAGATGGGGTGAACATTAAATCTCACAAATATGGGAAAGGAATGGTGATCAACGGAATGAACATGACAGAGGCCTTTGCTTTGATCAACTGTGTACCTGACTGCAAATTGCCGAAAAATAACCTGATTCATTATGGTCACAGGACATTGGGCAACGGTGAAATCTATTTTATATCGAACCAAACTGCAGACGACAAACAAATTACTCCTGAATTCAGGGTACAAGGTCTTCAGCCCGAGCTTTGGGAAGCTACCACCGGTACTTATCGGACACTTGCTGCTTACTCCCAAAAGGGACTCACAACTTCAGTCCCCCTGAAACTGGCGCCTTATGAAAGTGTTTTCATTGTGTTTCGAAAGCAGGCAGGTCAATCTTCGAAAAATAATATTGAAGCTAATTATCCGACACCAATCATACTGACTGATATGAAAGGCCCATGGACAGTCCAATTTGACAGTTTACAAAGAGGTCCTTCCGAACCAATTGTTTTTAATGTATTGCAAGATTGGTCTACATCAACAGATGAAAGAATAAAGTATTACTCAGGAACAGCATTTTACAAAACCAGCTTCAATTTAAAGGAAGTGATAATTAACAAAAGGGTTATTATCAATCTGGGAGAAGTAACTGCCATGGCTAAAATATCGGTAAATGGGGTTTTTGCCGGTGGAGTTTGGACAGCTCCTTATTCCCTTGATATAACATCATTGGTAAAGAAAGGAACAAATGAATTAAAAATAGAAGTCGTGAATACTTGGTTAAACCGTCTGATTGGAGATTTGAAATTGCCGGAAGACCAACGTAAAACATGGTGTTCAATAAATCCTTATACGACAAATAGTCCTCTGCAAAAATCCGGACTTATTGGACCTGTTGTGATTTCTACCGTGAAATATTGAAGATAATAAATCGACTTATATTAATATAATTCACAACAATAGTTTTCATCAAAAAAGCAATCAAAACGGTTCTTTGATTAATAAATCATGTGTTTCATCAAACCAAAATACAGAAAGTTCAAGTTGCAAAGCATACTCAATACTTGCACGGGGGCCGGTATAACGAGGACTCATTATTCTTTTTGGTTCTTCCAAAGATATAAGTAGCGGCCAATTTTGTTCCGAATATCGTAACGCATGCTGCGAGCATTCTTCTGGATTCAGGGAACCGGGACTATGCCTACGGAAGTTCCTAACGACAATTGATGCTGTGTTACACTATCCTGGCCTGGCTGAACTCTGCAGTCCCGGACTGAAATACAGCTTTCGGATCAGTTTGCTCAGCCTTCCGTTCATCTTTTGTTCACTATCTGTTCAGAGATATCTACTATATAACCCGTATATATTCCCTATTTATGTAGATACAGGTTATAGAGGGAACATATACGACTAAACCAAAAACAGGTTGCGAAAGAAAGGTCGAACCAATAAGGAGAAAAGGGAAAAAAGAAAGCAGCATCTACAGGTTGTAAGTATCATCCTGACTCTTGTTTACTTTTTTATAAACCCATTTATGGACAATACTCATCTCTCCTTCCCCATTCCTCAGTAAGTATTTCGGTACACTGGAACCAGGTGGAACAGGTGTTGTTATTCTTCTATTAAGCACCATTCAAGAGGGATAACCCGAAAATAGAGCGAGACAATACGTTATTCCAACAACTTAAGTAGGTGGACTAACTGAATGTCCATTTTATACACCTGAACAATCTCAGTTGACTATTGATCCGGCAGCCGGCCATCGTACGAAGTTGGAGGGGTGTTGAAGTCGATCCTTACCCGGATTCCAGGTCTTTCCCTGATGTTGTTTCACTTCGGATTCTTCCTTCCCGGGCAGTATCCTCTTCCTTCAGTCTTACTTCCTCCGGGGTTCTTGCTCTGTATAGAGACCGTTCAGAGGGAGTATAGAGGGGGTTTCGAGGGGGTTCAGTGAGGTCTACCTCATTGAACCCTCACTGAATCCTCACTGAACCCTCACTGAACCCTCACTGAACCCTCACTGAACCTCCTCTGAACCTAGACGGTAATAAGACTGAAATAAGACCGAAATACGGTTGAACCCAGACTGAAAAGACTCCCTCTTTTGAAAGCACCCTATTATTGAGCTACTACTTAAATGATGCTCCGAATTTACGATCCGAAATTAACAGCATAAAATGGCCCAACCATGAGAATTTGATCAAGCTGGCAACGGATTACCATAAAGCGGTGTGTGATGGTGAAAAATGCATTATTTACGAGAAGAAGTTGCCCGCATTCAAAGTAAATCTTGAAATAGCAGGCGGGTTTATCAAGGGGCTTTACGACGATAACTCCACACAAGCAGCTAAATTCCAGTGCGGCATACTTGCCCATGCGTGGATGCCGGCAATCACTGAGAATCTTTTTATCAAGGGGGGAATGATGTATACAACCTGTCAATACAAATTATACAACATTCAGTATGGTTCAATCTTTTCCTATGATCAGGTTGATGGTCCTATTTATAAAATCCCTCTGCAGGTTGAATATGTATTTACCAATAGAATTATCAGTCCCAAAATTTCAGCCGGAGTCGATCTCTATGCAGCTACGAATAAAAAGAATTATGATTATAAAGCATATAATAATAGTTCTTTAATGAGTCCTTATGGACTCAGTGGATGGACAATTATGTGGAGGCCTCAAATCACGGTGGGTGCTATTGTCAAATTGACTAAGAGTCTTTTTTGGTCGGCGAATTATGATATTATAAGTTACCCCGGTCTGACCACCGGATTGTACATTTGTTTGTAAAAAACAGAATAGACAATATCTCCCAATCCTTTTCTAACCAACAGACATTGTCATTTGTACATTTAAATGCGGTTTGAAGGTATCCGCTAAGAATGAAGTTAATCCCTTCAAGGACATTGCCAATTAACATTACTATTCTATACCTATAATGTGATTTTACCATTATCATTAGGTAAAAAAGTATCAGTTGTTTATATGTTAATCATTTAATTTTGCAATACAAAT
Source organism: Bacteroidota bacterium (assembly GCA_030706465.1). Lineage (GTDB taxonomy): Bacteria > Bacteroidota > Bacteroidia > Bacteroidales > Paludibacteraceae > Paludibacter. Next base: position 28,363 of record JAUZOM010000009.1, read on the forward strand.
TATTTATTTTAAATTTTGTAAATATTTCATCTAATAAATGCATTTTAAATCAAGTTTAACAAAGCAAAAAATCAAAAGTTTTTTTGCTTCGTTAAACTGTGTAATTATAAATTGTTCTAAAGTGAATACGTAAACATGCTCTATGAACTTAAATATAAGGAGTAACAAACAAGTATAAATTAATAACAAGTATGAAAACTATTAAATTCAGGATGGCTATCGTTGCCATTCTTTTGTTCTCAAACCTGATCTTTGCAGAAAATCCTCTTACCATTGACAATGTCGATGATTTTGCAAACAAAAGAATAGCCGGAATAGGTGCAGACATTGTGCTGACCGATAGTCAGAAGGTAATACTTTTGGCAAGTTCAAAAACTTTTGCACTTAAAATTCAGAATAGTCATTCGCTCAGTAATGTTGAACAAAAGAAAGCCTTTAGTAAAGCATTTCAGGAATACAGGGCAAATATAGATAGTGTATTAAGCAAGGCACAAAAAAGTCAGCTTACAGCAAAACAGAAAGAACGTAGAAACATTGCAATATCTGAATTAAAACTAAACAAATAACCAAATATGAAATCAACTACTCTATTTTTGATTGCTGTATTCTTTCCGTTTATTTCATTACCAATAAGGGCTCAAGATTCGCAATTTAATTATGTCAACAGTACAAATACCAGTGGAAGTTTGACTCAGACTTCGTGGGTATACCCTTTTTATGTTTGGTTTATTCAGGTACCAGCTAACTCAGCTATATCCGTACATTGTACTTCCTCCACTGTAAAATTAATGCTTATGTCAGATTATAACAATGGCAATAGCAATGTTGAATTATTTGACAATTCTACCGCCACCACTTTATCCTCGCAGGATGGATATATAAGTATTTATGCAGATGAAAGTTATGGCACTCCCTTGACAGGAAATGTATTTACGATATCTTATCAGGTGGATTCAACTTATACGAATAGTCAAAATGTATTTGTAACCGGAAAAGAAATAGTTGCAGGAGACTTGGATGTGTATGGAAAGATATCTGCTTCCACAATATCTTCTTCTGGAAGCATGACCGCATCAAGTTTGTATACCGGAGATATGTATGCAGATAATAGCATCAATTGTCGTGAATTAAGTGCGGAAAACATCTATGTTACTGGCGACCAAGGAACAATTGGGTTCAGCTCCTCAGGGCTAGTAAAGGAATTGGGATCTAATCCGGCATGGGCAGTAGGTAAAGGAAATTATCATTCCTTTGGAAAAATGTCGACACCTTCCATTTCGGATTGGCAGGGAAATTACACCGAACAAATGAGAATTGATTCCACTGGCAATGTAGGGATTGGTACATCCAAACCCTATTATAAATTGGAAATCTTTAAATCTTCGGGAAGTCAACTTGCCTTATCCACAAATAATAATGGAGCCGATTTTTCCAGAATTGATCTTGATTTCTTTATTCATGATACAGATCAAACTGCGGCACGTATATCCTCCGGGTATAATTATACGCCCAGCGGAGCTGTAGGAGCTTTACGATTTTTTACAAGTTATCCAAATCAAGGGCTTTTAGAAAGAATGCGCATTCATTATAATGGAAATGTGGGTATTGGAATGACAGAGCCAAACTACTTGCTCGATGTGAATGGTACTATCCATGCTAGAGAAGTAATTGTTGACATAGCCTTTCCTCCTGCCGATTATGTGTTTAAGTCCACTTATAAACTAATGCCCTTAAGCGAAGTGGAAAAATATGTAAAGGCTCACTGCCACTTGCCTGAAATAAAATCAGCAAGTGAGATTACCAAAAATGGCCTGAGTATGGGTGAAATGCAGAATAAATTGCTTCAAAAGATTGAGGAGCTGACACTGTATCTGATAGAGCAACAGAAGGAGATTAATGAATTGAAACAAGAACTAAAAAGATAGAGAATTCCGTAAAACCTGCCCAAAAGAAGGAGTAGTAAATAACGAATCTCAATGCTTTAGATATATTGATAGAATGTTTAATTGATTTAAATTTTTATAATCTTAAAAGTCCAATAGTCTCCCTTTGGAGATTTGTCAACAGCTTATGCGATACAAATACAAACATTTTATATTGTTCATACTACTCAGTTTAGGGACAGCAATTAGTTGGTGTCAAACCCCGCAGCTTAATTTCAATCTGACAACCGACCAATCGATGATAACAAAAAATTATGTGGCACGGGACTATATCACTTTAGGTAATGGTTTTAGATATTCTGCCACTCCCGGTCAAAGTTTTAGGGCACGAATCGATAAAACAATTACTATCACGGTCCCTGACGGTACACAAATACTACCTGATGGGACGCAAATAAAACCTGACGGAACAATAATAAAACCCGACAGGACACAAATAAAACCTGATGGGACTATCATAACACCCGAAGGGACTATTTATAAAACAAATGGGACTATTATTAATCCGGATGGGACACTATTGGATATTAGCTTGATTGTTCCGGTGGTTTGGTTTAAAACCATACAGGAAACGGATGATATAAACGGCAGGTACAAATGGAAAGATTTCTCGCCCAATAATGTACCTTTGGTTAAGTACTTACAATCAACTGAATATACAGTTGGAAGGGACTCGGTAATGAATTATAACTTTAATCCGGCTATCGATCTGTCGGCCGGAAATATAAGTAAAGAAATTATCATCGGGACAAGCAATCTGGCACAAGCCACCATCATAGGAGCATGGGGAACCAAAAAGGAAGTAAATAATACCGATAAATTCATTTTTGCATTAAACGGCAGAGTAAACGAAAGCATTGTGTTCAGTAAAAGCAATGTATTTGCAAGCGTTGAAAGCGGGAAAAATTCATTGCCTTACGGAAATGACACTCTAAAGAATCTGCTCTGCCAACCGAACAGTACTACATCCGCTAAAAAAGCACGTGAAAGTTCAATGCGTGTTGCAAGCTATTATAAATCTAATAAGCCCAATACGACACTTTGGGGGGAACAGCAAAATGCAATTATTTCATTAGGTAGTTCATTTTTGAGTTCAAATACAAACAATACCTCTACGTTTAATTCAACTTTGAATAACTTCCAAGGATTTAAAGGTTATACACCAGAGCTGCTTATTTTCGGCAAGGTACTACAACCGGTTGAACGGAGTATATTCGAAAGTTATTTAGCCATTAAATACGGAGTGAATATGGAGAAATCATATCTTTCAGGAAAAGGGAAAGTAATATGGGATTATTGTTCAAATGTAACCTATAATAACCGGATAACCGGTTATGGACGGGAAGACTTGTTAAGTTTAAACCAAAAAATGGCTACTACTTCGTATCAGGAAGCTCCATATTACAGTGATTCCTGTGATTCCTATTTTGCTAACAACAGGAATAACTTGTCGTCAGACAACCGATTGCTGGTGATGGGCTGTCAACCAGAGACTCCTATGAATGATGGCCAATATGTTCTGTTTGGAGATGACAACAACCCGATCACAGCCATCAATACTTCTATGCCAGGCTATACGACCATGCAACGAAAATGGATGGTGAATACCAACAGTATTTCCAAAAACTGGATCGAGTTATCTTATCATGATTCATTGGCCACCGGATTTGCCAGTCATACATCCGATGCCTATTTGATTATCGACCGTTCAGGGACAGGAGAGTTCAATTCACTCTCGGATAAGTTCCTGCCCGATAGTATAGATGTCAGCCGTTCAAAGATCATATTTAAAAATATCGTCTGGAGTACAGTCAGCAAAAATGTATTTACATTCGGTTATCAAACTCCTCCCCCCCTGAATAAAACTAAAAAGAATTCAGATACCGTTGAATCCGACGTTGAGAAACCCACCCTATCGATTTATTATAAGAATTTGAAAGATTTGTCGACAGTCACCGTAAAATTAAAATTAACCAAACCATCGGTATCCAATGTTTTTATGTACGATTTAATGGGCCGGTTGATTTACAAACAGGAGTTGGCTGCGAGTGAAACAATGCAAACCCTTGATATCAAGTTGCCAAATTCAGGAGTGTACGTCGTTAAAGCCATCACAAGCGATGGCGAATTATCGACGAAAGTCATGGCCAAGATTGGACATTAATTGAATCACATAAAAAAATAACAATAAGTATATGTTTCCATCTAAAAATAACAAAACTGCCATAGGTTTAATACTGGTTATACTATGTTTCATTACTATTCAAGTTGCCTTTAAAGTGAAGGACCCGAATTACAGTGGTGCAAAGCAACAAAAAGGAATCCAACCCTCAGGGAGTGAAACTTCCGATGATTCACTTCAGTTGTCCTCAGAAAAACCTATCCAACCGATGAATTCAAGACAGCAAGTGACTCCTGCGATGACTTTAAGTCATCGGTTGAATAATATTGTACCTGTAAAACTGACGGCCTACCCAGCTTTGCATCAAACAGGAATTATTGGTCTTTACGACGGCAAACAAGTGGACAATCCTGCCGACAATGTATTTACCGTCAGGATGGACAACCCACCTTCTGAGAATGACAAGGTATGGTTAACCTATGAACTCACAGGGCTGGACGATTACACCAACGTGGCTTGCAGCGTGAACGACCGCCTGGCCATGGGTGGTTACCTGGCCCGAAAGGACACCGGCACACATCGGCAGCGGGTGCAATTGAATGCTGGATGGTTGCAGAAAGGTGAAAACCGTATTTTGTTTGGAATTCCGGAGAATGCAGGTTATGGATGTAAAATCAGCGACCTGTGCATTGAAGTGGAAAAAGGGAATAACGATTCACCACTGGCTGTGAATAGTGGAACTACTTTGTATAACGGCAAAGCCTATCTCCATGGTTTTGTACAGGGAGTTGAAGATGATAAACCTACCATAAGCATCGATGGCAAGGCAGTAGGTGTATATGATGGTGAATTTGAAATCCTTGTAACACCCAACGGTAAAAATACGGTGGAAGTTACAGCTGAAATAAATGGAAAGTCCTATTCTAAAGAGATTCGTTTCAATCGAAATGCACAGCCCGATAAGGAATATGCCTTGATTGAACGGACAGAAAAAAGGAGTAAGACTTTTGAAAAAGGAAAAGCAGAAACACTGCAAACAAAAGATGCAGAACTGAAAGTCGATGATAAAGCTTTGTTGGCTACCCAACGTTTTTCACTGAGCTCCTTGCGCTTTATGGACTTGCCGGCACTGGACATGGGAATGATTAATGTAACGGATGGACACAAGGGATTCCGTTTTTTGCCCCATGGAGAGCATTTTACAGAAGGTGCTACCGTGGCGTTGAAATATGACCGGACTAAAATACCGGACGGATATACTGAAAACGATATTAAGTCCTTCTATTTCGATAATACCACCAACCATTGGATTGCACTTGAGCGCGACACGGTGGATAAAGCTTTGTGCATGGTGGTATCGAAGACCACGCACTTCACCGATATGATCAACGGGGTAATCAAGAGCCCCGAATCGCCCGAGACTCAGGGATTCACTCCCACGATGATGAACGGAATCAAGGCAGCAGATCCCATGGCAAAGATAGAACTGATAACACCACCAACGGCTAACAATACCGGTTCAGCTAATTTGAGTTATTCCCTGGAAATGCCACCCGCCCGGAACGGCATGAGCCCGAACCTGGCGATACAGTATAACAGCGATGGCGGCAGTGGATGGTTAGGGGAAGGTTGGGATTTGAATGTGCCGAGCATTACGGTGGATACGAGATGGGGAGTGCCGAGGTATGATACAACTAAAGAGACAGAAACTTATAGTATGGGTGGAACCATGTTGGCAACAACTTATGATAATTCTACAGGTGACGCAGCTGTATCACATCAAGGAGTTATCATTGAAAGTCGTTCATCTGATCGTCAGTTTTACCCACGCATTGAAGGAAGCTTTTCAAGAATTATTCGTAAAGGTAACACGCCGAGCACATACTATTGGGAACTTACTGATAAAAATGGAACTATATATACTTATGGTGGTAATGGTGCTGTTTTAAAAGGTAAAGTATCAAACTCAACCGACAGTATTATAGCAGAATGGAAGCTAAAACGTGTGCAAGAAGTGCATGGAGACTATACGGAATATTATTACACCATAGCACCTGAAACAGTAAGCGGTACTGTATCAGCAACTTCCATTTACCTGAGTAAAATTGAAACAGGGGTTCATAATGCAGGGGTCGACAAAGTAATGACAACAGTAAATTTCAACAATAGTGCCACAATGAAAACCAAACAAACGAATAATGGTCGTTATGGTTTTTTGGTATCCAATAATAAATTATTACAGGAAATTAAGATTAATTTTGAAGATACTTTATTGAGAAGTTATGCTTTTAGTTATAAAGAAAGTGCTTTCAGTAGCACCGTACTTGAAAAAGTAACTCAGAAAGACAATTATGGAAATGAAATTGCCAGTCATACCTTCGATTACTACAACGATGTACAATCTGGGAATAACTATAACCCATATAAGCCAACTAGCGAGTCGTGGGATTTAAAAAGTTTCAAGAGCTCTTTGTTTAAGAACGCAGGTATTATAAATTCAAGTATTGCATCAGTTCCAACAAACATGATTTACACAAATAATGCAACAGCGTTGGGAGCCAGTGAAACTAAAGCATTGGGTGGATCACTTTATGTTGGATTTGGATTTGACAGTCCGACTGATATCACAAACAGAAATACTGCAGGTCTAAATGTAGGTCTTTCCGCTTCGAAAACCAACGGATTATCTGCTTTTATAGACATCAATGGCGATGGTCTGCCTGATAATGTATACATAAAAAATAATGCCATTTGGTTTCGACCGCAAATAAATAGTCTTCCAGGTTCATTCGGTGATGAAATAGAAATTACGGGGCCTGGTTTATTTTCTGAAACAACATCAACGACTATAACAGGAGGTGGGGAAGCCAAAGTAGGAGGTGGAAAGTTAGGACTTAACATAGGGACTGATGGCAGTTCTACCTATACAAAAACGCCTGTGTATTTTTTGGATGTGAACAATGATGGGCTGATCGATATTGTAAGCAATGGGCGGGTTTTTTTTAATTCGCGAGATTCAGTTAAATCAAGCATCAATAAGGTTGACGTACCAATATTTACACAATATAGCCGTGATACACCAAATCCAATAACAAATGTACCAGGTACAACTACAAATGCTTTTACCGATCCACCTACGGTGGTTTCGGACGAAAATACTGATATGATTGAGGCAACCCCTTTACAGGATGTAGTACGTGTATGGAAAGCTCCTTTTGATGGTGTTATTGACATCGATGGATCCGTTCAGATGTTTATTGCAGATGATTATGAGACTCTTGATTCCATAGCTTATGCCAAATCTGATGGTGTGAGAGTAGCAATTCAAGTGGGCGAAATTGAAAAGTGGAGTCAGTTTATACCTAAAGGGGATGCAACAGAGTACACTCCGGATATGGGCCTGGTTCATGATATATTGATAAAAAAAGGACAAAAAGTCTATTTCCGGTTGCAAAGCGGAAACGATAGGAGTAGCAATGGTGACTATGACAATGTATGGTGGAGCCCGGAAATCAGATACAAATATCAAGATGCAAGTTTTGATATGAATGGATATAATTCAACAGTTTACGCCTCTAATGAAGGAAACTTAGTAAGTAAATTCGGCTATAATCAGATTGATAGCGGTGTTCCAACCGTAAGAATTAGTGGTTCTTTTAATAAGTCATGTATCACTTCTGATAGTGTCACATTAAAGGCATTTATCTCAAATGATTCTCTTTTGGTTACAAAATCAGGACAAATTCAGAACCCAAATTATCAGTCTAAAAAAGAGGTATACAGCCGAACATTCACAACATCTACCTTTAACAATGAATTGAATTTTGCAATTGATAACAGTGTAATATTAGGTACGAAGATCCGTTTCGAAGTTTCTTCTAAAACAGATGTACCTTGGGATAAAATATCGTGGAACCCTCAAATACATTACTCTGTCAACGGAAGGGATACAACAATATATGCGGGGGTGAAATATAATATATTCTCTGAAATTAGCCCTACAACGGATATTGAACCTGAATATAACAGAGTGTTGGAATCTTCCGGTGTTACAATTGAACCTTTTACAAATGGATCAAAGAATGGAAACTTCACAATGGTTGGGAGCATTGATGGTATTGTTTTTTGTAAAAGACATTATTCTATTGTAAATAATAAATGCACTTCCACGGATGCACACATAGGTTCATATGACCACAATAATCCATCAGCTTCAGATTACATATGGCCTTCAAAATTTCGAGTTGACCTTTATTTCGATTCAGAAACATTACCCGGAAATTTCAGAATCAATGTAAAAGATCCCATCTCTAATTATAGCGAGACGTTTGATGCAAATATCTATTGTATACAAAGTAATACCGATGTAGATTTTGGACCAATGTGGCGGGGTTGGGGGCAATTTGAATATAATGCTGCAGACGATCGATTTGGAAAAGAAATAAATGAATCGCTATTGAATTTACCTAAAGATTCGGCCGGTTGTAAAATCACCAAAATGGCTTTTTTCCCTATGGCACCTGGATATGACCCAAATACCGGAGCTTATTGGAGGGGACTTAATGACTATATTAAAATCAGTACAGATTTTGGTAACTACGTTATGAGCAGTGGACGTTTGAATATGAAAACTATGGCAAATGTAAATGCCTTCACAGCTGTAAACGGATCTTATCGGGTGAAAGGAATTGGGGCTCCACCTGAAATAGATGAAATACTTGATGCACCAATTTTACAAACACATAGCACCAGTGAAGGAGCTTTCGGAGGTGCATCCATAGTGAGTGGGAATGTTTCAACCGGGACAAGCCAGACTTTAATGGCCTACATGGATATGAACGGAGATGGATATCCGGATCATATTATAAACGATAAAAATACACACCGAATTGATTATTCAAATTCACGTGGTTATAAAAACGGTGATTTTGCGTCCATATTACCTACTGATATTAATAGAACAGAATGTAGCGGTAAAGGGATTGGCTTAGGTGGAGGTATTCCGCTAAACCGAGCTATATCTCCGACTACATTATCTACTCGCAGTGAAGGTGCAGATGCAGCAGCAAGTGCTTCATCTACTCTGGCTCAATCTCAGACGAGCCTTTCACCATCTATACTTTCACCATCTATAAGTGCTGCGCTCAATACTGATGATGTAACAGCAACTTTCAGTGATATAAACGGCGATGGGTTACCGGATAAAATATTCAAAGAAAATGGAATAATAAAAGTTAGTCTTAATTTAGGTTATAGTTTTTCTGATCCGATGGTTTGGGGAATAGATAATATTCAATCAGGAAAGAGCATTTCAGGAAATGCGGGACTAGGACTTGGTATAGATTATGGTAATGGAAGTTTTAAATTAGGTTTTGGTATTGCCGCTACATGGTCAGAAACTACTTATACACTTATGGATGTAAATGGCGATGGGTTGCCGGACAAAGTGTGGAATAAAGATCTGTTGTTAATTGGCATTGGATCTTCAAGTACATCATGTACAGTTGCATTTAACTTAGGGAATAGATTTTCGGACCCTATTCCTTGGTCACCTAAAAATATTTCATCGTCTGTTTCAACCAGTGAAAGTCTGAATGCAGCAGTTACTTTAAATGTAAATATTTTTGGTGCTAAGTTATCAATTACTCCCAGTACATTTGCTTCAACCACTATTAACAGGCCCACTTATGATATGCGCGATGTGGATGGAGATGGTTATCCAGATGTAGTAAGCGCAGATTTTGGAAGCTCACTCATTAAAGTACAACGTTCAACAATTGGATGTACCAACAAATTAAAAAGTGTCTATAACTCTTTGGGCGGAAGTTTTACCATCGATTATGAACGAAGTAAATCCACTTACGATCATCCGGGAGGGAAATGGGTCATGGATTCCGTTATTGTAAATGATGGTATCGGGAGTGACGGGCCGTTAATAAAAACAGCCTTCGAGTATTCAGGTGGAAGGCGAGACCGAGCCGAACGTGAATTTATTGGATTTGCAAAAGTGATAATCAAGAATATTGATACTGAAAATAAAAATATAGTTTATCGCATCACTAGCCTAGAATTCAGTGTTGCTAATATATATGAAAAGGGTGATTTATTAAGAACTCTTATTACAGATGGAAGTGGTAAGAAGTATCACGAAATTTCAAATGTATATGATACATATTTAATAACAAAGCCAACAAATTCAAATTTGACATACGATTCAAAAGAAGTTTCGAGCAGATATTCTATGCCTTATATTCAATTTTTACCTCTGCAATCGACCAAAACAATTGTATTCGGAAGTAGTGAAACCGATAGTCTTGTAACTAGCCTGAGAACATATAAATATTTTGTGCATAAGCATAATGATTCTAGTGAACCGCAACGTTATGGAGATCTTAAAAGCTGTCAATATTCAGATAAAGTTGGAAGTATTTTCTATAATTATGTAACGGATATTGTTTATACATCAGATGAAACCAGACATATTTTGAGTTTACCAACCGAAGTGACTGTGCGGGATGTTTATAATAATGTTTGCCGTCATGTTCGGGCTTATTATGAAGATCCGGCTAATAGGACTCATTTAACAAATATTGTCCAGTACCTAAACTCTACTGACTCGGCAGTTACAACGTTTAAATATGATTATTCCGGCAATATAATTCACAAAGTATTGCCATCGAAAATGTCTTATACTTATAATTACGATACAAGGTATAATATGTATCCTACACAAATAAAAGATACATTCGGTTATGTCAGCAAATTAGATAACTACAACTATAAATATGGCATACCCTGCAAAGCCACCGACGAGAATGGAAATGTGATGAACACCATGCTGGACAACCTGGGGAGGGTAAGTGCAATACAAGGGCCAAATGAGATTGCGAATGGAAAAGCCTATACCATGAAATTCGAGTATCATCCGCGAATAACGAAAAATACGGACGGAAGCATTGACTCAGTAGCTTATGCCTTAACCAACCATTACGATCCCTCCAATCCAGACAATGATCTTGAGACAGCTACCTTTGTTGATGGTTTCGGACGAGCCATACAGGTGAAAAAAGATTGCAGGATTGGGAATGGTTCTTCTCCCCGGATGATTGTTAATGGACGGACCAAGTTCGATGCATTTGGACGGGTAAAGGAAGTGTATTATCCAATTACGGAAGTGGCAAATACAACGAATAAAATTAAATTCAATCCATTGTTTGATACCCAACCGCCTACCAAAACAACGTATGATGTTTTGGACCGGGTATTATCAACCACCTCTCCTGATGGAAATTCGACCACTATGAGCTATGCCCTGGACAGCGGGTATCTGAAAACAACCGTTACGGACGCACTGGGAGGGAGTCAAGCCACGTATACCAACGGCAGCGGGCTGACGGTTAAAACCAAGCAGTATTCGGGACCAAATGGACAGATCACAACCAAATTTGATTACGATGCCATCAATCAACTGATCAGTGTGACCGATGCCAAAAATCAGGTTACGTCCTCAGTATATGATATAGCAGGACGGCGCACACAGGTTACCCATCCTGCCTCGGGAACCACTTTGTTTGAATATGATGTTGCCGGAAACCTGTTGACCAAGCAAACGGCAAACCTGAAAAATGAAAAGAAAAAGATCGTTTACACGTATGATTATAACCGACTGAAAACCATCACGTATCCCGACCATCCGGAAAACAATGTAACATACACGTACGGTGCCTCGGGAGCTAGTGACAACCGGGTTGGACGCCTTGTGTACCAGGAAGACGGCAGCGGGTGTCAGGAGTTCAAATACGGGAGAATGGGTGAAGTAACCGAGCTTAGGCGCACGATGGTGATCCCCAACCAGGCAGTGGCAACCTATGTGACCAGATGGACTTACGATAGCTGGGACCGGGTACAAACCATGACGTATCCAGATGGTGAGATGCTGACTTATACCTACAGCCTGGGAGGTTTGCTTACGGGTATCACCGGGACAAAAGGCGGCTATAGATATCCATACGTATCCAATATCGTGTACAATAAGTTTGAGCAGCGCACCTCCATGCAGTATGGCAATGGAGCAAATGATTACGGAGCGATTACTGCCTATACCTACAATCCGCTTACCCTCCAGTTGAGTAACCTGAAGGTGTTTGCCAACAATAAGATGATTATGAACAACGCTTATACATTCGATAAAGTAAACAATGTAACTGATGTACTAAACACTGCTGTAACCTCAGCAAGTGGACTGGGTGGTACCATGGAGCATCATTATTCGTATGATGGTTTATACCGGCTTACCGGTGCTACAGGTGTTTATAATAAAGACCAACCGAAGGAGGCGCATTACAATCTGGCCATGACTTACGATAACATGCACAACGTAATGTCCAAGAAGCAGAAAATCGATCAGACAGGGGTGCAATTCGACGGATCATTATATGCAGGCTATAATTTAGCCTACCATTATACCAATAATTCACAACAAATTAGTAATATTGCAGACACAACGTATCGGTATGCCACGGGTGAGAGCCAGGCACGAAACCCCAAAGTGCAACAATACGGCTATGATGCCAATGGCAACCAGATAAGCATACTCACCAGCAGCGCCTCGAGGATAGGGAATAATAGCCGTAAAATGCTGTGGGATGAAGAAAATCGATTATTAGCATTGAGTGATAACGGTTTTGTTTCCAACTATTTTTATGATGCGAGTGGAGAAAGAACGGTTAAGATGAGCGGAGACAATGAAGGTGTTTCGGTAAACGGGGTGCTTAGCGGGGCACGGACGGGTACTACAAACTTTACAGCGTATATCAGTCCGTATTTAGTAGTAAATAACGGAGGTTATTACACGAAGCATATCTACATGGACAGCCAGCGGATAGTCAGTGAGTTGGGAAGTTCTGATATATTTACAACCGACAATGCTGCCAACGACAACAAAAATCCAATAGATGCCGCCGTACCAAAAGCAGGAGGCAAGGACTTTACTGTCGGGTTTGCCGCTCAAACGGAGAAAATAAAAGAAAGGTACGATTCGTTAGGTGTTGTTTACAAGGGCAAACAGCAGGGCAGCACGTCTCTTATAACTCCTGCAGATAAAATATTGCCTCCTGTTCAGTATTTTTTCCACAGCGATCA
>JAUZOM010000090.1 GCA_030706465.1 Bacteroidota bacterium
AGCGACCCATTACCTTCAAAAAATAAAAGAACTTCATCCCAGGTACATCAGAGATCACTTGCAGGTGATCTTAAAAGCATTGGGCCATTTTGAAAAAAAGACAGCCGATAAAGCATTAGAATTTTGCCTGTTAAACGATCTTCTTAATGGCCATGAATTTGAACAAGTACTTTTCGTGCTCGATGAAACGGTACCTGTAAAAACAAACGCGATTAAACTTATGGACAAAAGCAATCTGGAAAAAGCCAATCAAACCCCTGATACCAGTAACATTGAGGATTACGAAAATATCATAAACCAATAAATTTATACGATGACTAAAACAGAATTGATAAGAGAACAATGCAAACAGTTAAATTTGACGGCTATGTCGACTCATCTTGAAAGTGTGGTGGCACAGGCAGAAAAGAATCAAACCAGTTACTGGGAGCTTATTAAAATGCTTATGGAAAAAGAGATCAACTTCCGAAAGGAAAAAGACCTTGAGAGAAGAACCGTGCAAGCCCGGTTGCCATTGAGTTACAATCTGGATCTGTATGACTTTACCGTTTCAAACGGGTTAGAAAAAGGGCAGCTAAACCAGCTCCGGGAACTCCACTGGATCGAACAAAATTTTAACATCATATTGATGGGTCCCAGCGGAACAGGTAAGACGTACATAGCTGCCGGGCTGTGTTTTGATGCGGTGGAAAAAGGGTACAGGGCTTATTTTATGACCATGGAGAACCTTGTTAAGGTGTTAAAGATGAAAGACATTACCCGTAAGGCTGCAGTGGAATACAAACGTATTATGAAGTCCCACCTGCTCGTGATTGATGATATCATGATGTTCCCCGTAACACAGCAAGATGCGGTGAGTTTCTTTAACCTGATCAATGATCTGCACGAGAGGACTTCACTGATCATCACCACCAATAAATCTCCCAAGGAGTGGGCCGATGTACTTAAAGACACTGTCTTGACAACAGCACTTTTGGACCGGATCTTGTATCGATGCGAAATTATAAAATTAACCGGAAACAGCTACCGCATGCAGTACCGAAAAAACATCTTTGAGAATAAACTAAGCACTAATATTTAACCTATTTTTGACTTCAGAAACATACATCCTTAATTGCCGAAATACATGCATATTTGATTTCTGGTAACAAAATCTTTCAAGAGAATTTAAAAAAGACGGTACCCGACTAACAAAAGAAGAGTTTAAACAAAGGTTCGATGAGGAAGCATTTGGTGTTGTACCGGTGTCTAAGAAAGGTAAGTCTTTTTATCAACATCTTACCGAACACATTGAAAATATAGTAAGTTTAAAAGGAAGAAGGGCAGCAGATAACTATTATGCCATGAAATCTATCCTAGAGGAATTCTGTAAAGACAAAAAAGAACCTTCATTTGAAACAGTAGATATCAATTTTTACATGGATCTTATGGATTACATGATATATGAAAAAGGATCTGCAATAAATTATGCTGGTACTGTTGGTTCTAAATTGAAGGCTTTTATGAATGCAACCTATTTAAAGAAACTACATACAAATATTGACTTCAACCAATTTAAAAAGATGTCAGAAGATGTAGATACTGTTGCATTAGAGGAAGATGAGGTACGTCAATTTGCTACTGCTCCTCTTACAGGGCACTGGGATTGGGTAAGGGATATATTTATTGTACAATGTTTCACAGGACTAAGATTTAGTGATGCTGTAATTTTACAATCAGAAAATACCAATAAAGGTTTTCTTAGTACAAGGTCATTAAAGACAGGTAAAACTATGATGATGTCTATTAACCCTTATGTTTCAGACATTTTAGAAAAATATAATGGCTTCCCTCCTCAAATATCTAATCAAAAACTAAATAAGTATTTAAAGGAAGCTGCACACCTAGCAAAATTAAAACGACCAGTTACAATCTCAACAAAAAGAAAGGGTCAAACCACAAAGACAAACTATGAACTATGGGAAGTAATATCATCACATACAGGGAGGAGAACCTGCTTTACTAATATGGCTAGAGCAGGTATCCCTTTAAGAGAGATAAAGAACTTCTCAGGACATTCTTCAATAGCACTACTGGAGAAGTACCTAAAAATTGGCAATGAAGAAACTGCAAAAGGATTACAAGACCACCCTTTCTTCACAAATAGATGACTATCAGTCGTTTCAGGCTTAATTCTGGAGATGTATTTATGAAAAAATTGGAAACTGAATGGATCGCGACCTTCAGGTTTAATGAAGGTTTCACAGGCTCTTGAGTCTATCTGTGCTTCCTCCAGTTCCCGATAATCGTAACCCTTCACCTCTTTGAATATCGCTGCCCGTACTATTTGCTCAACGCTTGGTGTGTCCTTGCGACCGAATTGAGAGACAGGATCACGGCCAATAATGTCCCCTTTCATCATTAAAATAATCTGTGGGTGATTTTCAAGATTAGAATCAATTAAACAAAATATCGGCTGCCTTGACCAATTGGGCTGCTCAAATTTTAAAAGCAAATCATTGAAAAATTTCAAGAGATTATCTTTGATCAAAGATACAAAGAACTTTTTTTGTATCGATCATAGAACCCGCATATTTATTGAGAAATCTAGTTTAAAGCCAGACACTAATTAGTAATCCGCCATACATAAAAGAATATGACAACCGTAACGCTTTTAATGGACTTAGAGATTTAGAATGTTATCAAGGCAAAATGGATATTTGGTATTTGTTTTGCGATTTAGGATTGAAACTATTAAAACCAAACATTGTTGTCCGGTAAAAATACAAAACTCATTTTTCAACTCATAACTAATTGAATTAGAATATGTGTTTTTATGATTTCTCATTTTTTAAATAGTTAGTCACTTTAGAACAGTTGCAATTGTTGTTCTATTTGTATTGTTTTAAGCCAGTCTTTATCTGGATTTTCAAGAAAGTTGATCAAATGAATGTAATTGAACAGGTGTATTTTGCAAAAACTTACAAGATTTGAGAAGGCCCAACTTCTTTTGAGCATTTTTTGAATGACTGTCATTAGTAAATTGGCAATCAAAGCACAATAGATTTGAATTTTTATTGCATTATCATTGTCTCCCAGAAAGTATTTGAGAGGAAAATTCTGCTTGAGCTGTTTATATGTTTTATGTAAAGCTTTACATAAGGCATTCCGTATGAACAAAACCGATCTTCGGGTACGTCCAATTTACCATCGTTTATACAATAGGATCAAGGCACATATTTGCATTTGCTTCACTGCATATACAATTATGCTCGAATTGGAACGCTTGCTTAAATCCCGGAAATCCGGATTAAGTCTGAAAAGGGCTCAGGAAATAACACACAATATGTATCAAATCAGATATCAGCTCCCACACACCAAGGAAACAAAAAATCAAAAACTAAAGATGGACAGAGAACAACAGGAGCTTTTTGATATAATTATGAAATAAAAATATCTTTTGGGTGTCCCATTGACGAAAACAGGAGGTTATCAGATGGGATGTACCTGATAAATCTGAGCCAGTTCGGAAATCGTCTTTTCCTCTTTTACCGCTTCAATGGCTACTTTGGCCTTGAACTCTCCACTAAATACTCTTCTTGATCTTTTCCTACGACAGAAAATTTAAATGTAAGCAATTTTTCTGTCGAGATTTTTTAGACCACCCAATTCTGAATAGGGTGGACATATCCCAAAGACCTCTGATCGTGGAAGAGAAAACCGGGTGGGAGACTTTGAGCTGGACACCATTATCGGCAAGGATCATAAAGGAGCCATGGAACCACCAATGACCTCAGATCAGGGTTGGTGAAGATCAAGAAAGTGGCCTCCAAAGAAGCAAAAGGGATGGCCATGGCAACCATCAATTTGCTATACGATTACAGGAACTTCCTGCATACCATCACTTCCGACAATGGAAAAGAATTTGCCAAACACGAAATGATCAGAGAATGCCTGAACATCGATTTCTTCTTCGCCCGCCCTTATCACAGCTGGGAAAGAGGCGCTAACGAGAACACAAACAGGCTGATAAGGCAGTATTTTCCCTAAGAAAACAGACTTTGACAGAGTCTCGGATCAGCAGGTGCAGTGGGTGGAGGACAAACTCAATAACAGACCCAAAAAACGATTGGGATATCGATCCCCTTTATATATCTTTAACCAATTAACCAAAGTTGCATTAGAGACTTGAATGTTGCCCATTTCATGCAGTGGGTGAGTCAGAATTTTAAACCAAATTATGCGACATTATTTCATTCTCATTACTTATTTAGTTTCAAGCCTTGAAAAATAGTACTATTTTCCCAATATCGTCAAAGTTGCTTCAGGTAAACCATCTGCAGTAACTTTTACATTTATTGCTCCTTGTTTACGAATAGATTGTACAATTGTAAGTACTTTACCAAAATAGGTTGCAATGGAGTCGCCTGAAAAGGAACTCCTTCTCAGGTCTCCATTGTCCAGCCCCAGCAACCTGCCGTTGCCGGTTACCTCTACGGTAATTTTCTGGTCCGCATTTTGAACCAACATGCCATGCTCATCTATCAATTTAATGGTAATATGCGAAAGGTCCTGTCCGTCGGACTCAATCTGCAGGCGATCTGCTGACAGCTGAATTTGCGCTGGCATACCGGCTGTCTTCAGTTCATAGGTTGAAGCCTCTTGACCGCCCCGATACCCTTTGGCGACAATGGTGCCTTCTGTGTACGGGACATACCAATCGATTGTGTTGTTTGCATACTCCGCTGTGTTTTGGGTGCCCAAGGATCTATTATTCAGAATCAGCGAGACACTGTCACAGTTTGTCGTGGTTACCACATGGATTACGTGCCCTTCGTACTGGGGAAAATTCCAGTGATCTGCCAGAAATGGCCAATCCCAGTGCGGCTTGCCGGGATCGATATTCAACGATTGATCGGCAACCGCGATCCGTACCATTGGCTCAGAATTCCAGACCGCCCGGTTGAATGCCGCAGCTGGTTTTTCAAACATACAGACATTGAATGGCGAAGTCACCCAACCAGTGCTGGGCCATCCGCTGCTTTCTCCCAAATAATCCACACCTGCCCAAATAAACTGGCCGAAAACAAAATCGTTATCGGCTACGTCGTACCAAGGGTTTACCGGGTAAAACGCTTTGTATTCAGGGCCCTTCCCCCGGTAATACGGGTAAGCCTCGGATACGTAAATGATGCGGTCCGGATATTTTTTATGTTCATCTTTCAGCCAGGGTTCCTGATAGTTGTACCCAACAACGTCGAGCGCCTGCGCAAATCCGTTTGAGTTGTAACTTCTCGATTTATCGGGCTGAAGTGCAGCGGTCACCAAACGGGTGGGGTCAAGTTTATGAACATAATCCTTCAGCATAAGGGCGCGTTTACCCCCTACTTCGGTTTTATCACGTTGCTCACCTGTCTCATTTCCAATACTCCAAAGAACCACAGACGGGTGATTCCGGTCGCGGAGAACCATCGCATCCAAATCACGCTGCCACCAGTCATCAAAATATTGGCTGTAATACATGCCTTTCCACTTATCAAATGCTTCGTCGATGACCAGAAAGCCCAAGCTGTCGCACATGTCCAGAAACTCCGATGCAGGTGGATTGTGTGAGCAGCGGATAGCATTGACGCCATATTCTTTGAGAATCTGAAGCCTGCGCAAGAAGGATCGGTCGGGAACTGCAGTACCCAAAGAACCGGCATCCTGGTGGAGGCACATCCCCTGCATTTTCATGTTCTTTCCATTGAGAAAAAAGCCTTTATCCGCATCAAACCGTATTTCCCGAACTCCAAAAGGCGTTTTATATTGATCAACAGTTTTACCCTTAACGATCACTGTTGTTTCCATAGTGTAAAGGTACGGATCATCGGTTGACCACCGGTGAGGTTTCGGGAGAACCAAGGACTGCGGAAGGATTTTCTTTCCTGATTTATCAAGCTGAAACTTTGACTTTCCCATGGCAATTTTCATCCCCTGTTTATCAACGATCTGGTTTTGTACCAAAACTTCTACCGGATTTTGAGTATCATTTTCAATGGTGGTGGCGATGTTGACTTTCGATTCCTTTTCTGAAATCTCGGGGGTTGTGATATATGTTCCCCAGGTAGCTACATGCA
The DNA here is from genome assembly GCA_030706465.1 of Bacteroidota bacterium. Classification (GTDB taxonomy): domain Bacteria; phylum Bacteroidota; class Bacteroidia; order Bacteroidales; family Paludibacteraceae; genus Paludibacter. The sequence goes on from JAUZOM010000090.1 coordinate 6,099, forward strand.
CCGGATTGGTCACCTCCAGCCATACATGCCTGTAAATCCCCGAACCTGAATACCAACGTGAAGTAGGGCAGTTACTGTGATCGACCCGCACGGCGATGGTATTCTCCCCTCCTAAGTTGAGGTAGGGGCTCAGGTCATACTCGAATGTGGTATAACCGTAAGGGTGAAACCCTAAATGTTTGCCATTGATATATACATCGCTTTGAAGATAAACACCGCCAAACTGAATCACGACTTTTTTGTCTTTATACGATTGGGGAACCGTGAAGGTTTTACGATACCAGCCAATGCCTCCCGGCAGGTAACCCATACTGGCGACCATCCAGCTGCTGCCGGGCTTTGGCTTCGATGCCGTTTGCTTAATGCTCCAATCATGTGGAAGTTGTACGTCCTCCCAAAGAGCATCGTTATAGCCCTGAGAAATTGATTCTTTTACATCGCCTAATTTAAACTTCCAGTCGAAGTCAAAATTTTCCTTTACTCTTGGGTTATCCTGTGAGTATACTAATAGTGATAACAGTAGAAAGAAGGTTATTAAGAACCCGTTTTTCAATAAATGTTTTTTCATCATCTCTTTATTCTTTATGTTGCTTGTTTTTATAACTTTTGCTTTTTAGTTTTTAATTCACTGGCTAACTAAGCAGTGGCTTCAACGAGGATCACTTACTTTCACCTACTGAATGAAGCATAGCCACAGCTATTTCACCTTTAAATCCATCTTTTTTATTAAAAAGTCTTTGATCTGATAAAGGGTTGACAGTTCATATTTTCCGCGTGGAGCATAATATGACCAATGTGGCTGGCCTTCGAACAGGATAAGTTTGGAATATCCACCCGCGTCTTTAATGGCCTTGTCAAACGCAACACTCTGACGATAATTAATTGTCAAGTCATTTGTTCCGTGTATCAACAGGGTGATTGGAGGTGACGGTCGCCGGATGTGAAACAACGCCGAATTTGCCTCGGCAGATGGCTCCTCCTGTCCGTAACCATTCCCCTGACCAAACTCCCCATCATTATCATTTACAAAATCGTAAATACCATTCCATCCAATGTAATATTTGATGTCCTTATCCTGTTGGGCAATAATGGCGGACAGCGGAGAACCAGCAGATTCGCCGCAAATACCTAGTCTGCTAAGGTCCAGATTATACTCAGCCGCATGTTTTTTAACGTATTTTACCGCGTCTTCTATATCGGCCTTGGCCTTGGCAAAGCTGCCATTGGAACCAGTGCATCTATAGCCAACACCTACCACCGCTACACCCAATTTATCGCAAAGATAACTTGCAGTATGTCCAGAAGGCAATGAAGCAGATGACAAGGCTGGTTTGCCTCCCGACCAGCCACCACCGTGTATAAATATCATAACCGGGTGCTTCTCGGCAGTATTAGGCACACTGATCATTAATGGAATGAGGTTATTATCCACTACTTTTAAAGTGTCTATCTTGGTTGTACGTTGACCCTTCTTCTCCCCATTATCCATGATGAAGCTGATCAGATCTTTCCCTCCCGTAAAACCCACCCCTGACAAACTTTTAAACGTTTCAGGAATAGTTATCGAGACAAACATTCCAGGCTTGAATTTTTGGGCTGGTTTGAAAACAATTTTTCTGGGAGTGCTTGACAGTACCCACTTACCAGAAAGTATTTTGGTATCGGCTCCTATTGGCTCGCGATCTGCTCCACCCTTGGTAATTATAATGTTTTTAAGCTTATTTTCATCAACATCCTGATTAAATGTAAGTTGTAAGGGTTTTGTATAGTCAGCAGCAACACCCATATGAGAACTGCTGACCAGACTAAACTTCGCAAGGCTATCCGGTACACCATTCCTGGTTTTTTGATTTTCTGTACCACTTTGTTCAATTGAATCGTGTTTGCCTGACGGCCCTTCATAACAGACAGATGCATTAGCAAATACCGGGACAAGCATCATAAACATAATGCACTTCCACATGTTTTTAACGAATAAAATTCTAGTCATAATTGTACTTGTAATAGTTAAACTTAATCGAAGTTCTGTTTTTAAACCAAACATGCAAGAACCAAGGGCAAAGAAAGGTAAAATGAGTGTTGTTATTAACCTTTCGAAAATCTGAGTCCCTACCTGCCGACTACCATATAAATTCATAGTTGCCAGAGCCGACCGTCCAAACGATATACTGTTTTCCCGAATCGACATCGGTCTCTGATCCTTTCCATTTAATGCCGTTCACATTTCCTGAAACATTGTCCTTTGCCCAGATTTTTTTTCCTCCTTCTGTGATAGTCCTGTCAGTAGCATACGGGATGTAAAGGATTGCTTTTGAATTTACGGGTACAGTGACTTTCCAGCTCATGCGACCGTTTTTATTTGTCCAGGAAGAGCGGATCAGTCCCCTAATTGTTCCTGAAGTGATGTTAACACTGTCAAGCCCTTTCGGGTAAACAGCTTTTAACGCAAACTCTTCATATCCTGGCTTTACCGCAGAGATACCGCCCAGCGACCTGAAAAACCATTCAAAAATACCTGCGTACATATCATGATTGTTACTGCGCGTTTTGGGATAGTTCCAATTCTCCGGAAGAGTTGTAAATCCATATTTAACCATACTCCAGTAACTTGGCCTCTCCTCCTGCATGATCATCTTCTGAACCAGATCCGCTTGTCCGGCATCACCCAGTGTCCGCCAAAGGTAAGTTGTCCCGATGTCTCCTGTGGTAATATGATCAGGTAAAACAGGTCCGAATTGTCCGGGCTTTGAACCCCTCGATGAATCAACAATTGCTACAGGATTCCCTATAACTTTCACCAGCTGCTCCATAACGGCCTTGCGGTCAGCCTCCGACACGATTCCGAAGGCTAAAGGCATAGACAAATTAGCCTGAGAGGCAGGAAGATACGTTTTCTTATCCTTATCATAATATTTAAGGTTATAAGCCGCCCTGACACGCTCATATTCATCCTTAAAATAACTAGCATCCTGTGTTTTAAACAGTTTCGTTGCCTCATACATAATTTTAGTATCCATCACGTATATAGCTCCTTCTACATTGGGTACTGAAGTACCCCCAGGAGCCATCCAGTCGCCCAGTCCGTAACTGACCACACCTGCCGGAGTTTCTTTCGTTTTCAGATAGGCCAGGTATTTTTTCATATTAGGCAGAGCATTCCTTAAAACGCTGCTGTCTCCGTAAACCTGGTATAGCTGCCACGGCAATGCGATCATCGATGCGCCCCATGCGGGTGAATCATCAAAAACACCGCGGGATGGTGTATTTTCTGTTGACCAGTAATTGGGCGCAATACTCGGACTCATGCCTGACACACGCTGTGCGCTTTTCACATCCTCTACAATTTTAGAGTACAGGTTATGAAGATCAAAATAATAGGATGAGCCGGGGAAAATCGTATATACTACCTCCTGCCATCCAAGCCTTTCATAATTAGGTCCGTCGGTATGAATGCTGATCATATTACTCCGAAGACCGTTTAACACCATGTCAAAAATCTGGTTATACCGCGGGTCTGATGCACGGAATGAGCCTGTTTCACGGGAGGCGGTATACACAAATTGTGCGTTAACCTTACCCACCACTGGCAGGGTGCTTGCTGAGGTTTCGGTAGCCACGTCTCTGAATTCAAGGTATCTAAAGCCGATGCTTGAAAAACTTAGTCGCCAATGCTCGTCTCCCTTACCGTTCAATGTATATAAACAGCCGGATGTGCGGCCCTGAATAATGCGTCCATCGGCGGTGGTCGCCTCACCGGGAAAGATGGTGACCACGGCTCCTCGCTGCCCGCGCAAAACAACATCGAATGTTCCGCTCATATTCTGGCCGAAGTCGTAAACCAAAATCCCGGGAGCCGGCGTACTTATCTTAACGGGTTCAAACGTTTTGCGGGCGGTAACAGGAGGTGAACTTTGAGCGATAAGCTTCCCCTCAGGAGCTTTAGCGACCACGGCGTTCTCCCATTCCCGATCGTCAAGACCCGGTGAATCCCAGCCCTCTACCGCCAATCGGGCATCATAGTGCTCCGTGGCGTCGAAGGTAGTTAATGTAAAAGGGCTCTCCCTTGCTTTCCAGGTGTTATCTGAAACAATGTCGGTTGATGTACCGTCGGCGAAGTTAATATGGAGCTGAGCAATCATGACCAAAGGGCCGAAATCACGCATGGCTTTACGCGCGAATAAACCATTGCCTAACATTACACCTATCGCGTTTTTTCCTGTCCTGAGTTTTGAGGTCAGGTCAAAAGTCACATAATTCACCGTTTTACTATATTCTGTCCAGGCTGGATCAATCACGTTGTCACCGATTTTCGCGCCATTGAGGAAACTGTTAAACTGACCCAGCCCGCTGATATACAGCCAGGCACTGCTCACCTTTTTACTTACAGTAAATTCCTTTCTGAACATCGGCAAGGGATTAACTTCTTTACTTATCGCTTTCGGAAGACGAATCCATTGTGTGTTTGCTGCCCAATCACCTGGACGTAAAAAGCCGGTTACAAAACTAACAGGAGTGCTCCAGGGCGATGCCACATTGTCTTTATTCCATGTTCTCACTTTCCACAAGTATCGGGTAGTTGAAAGCAAGGGTTTGCCGCTGTAAACAATGCCATACTGTTCATTTGAAAGCTGCTTACCGCTATTCCAGACCACGTTATTCGAATTTTCGAAATTGTCTGTCTTTGTCACCACCATTACCTGATAGGCTGTTTGAATTTGCCCGCGTTCTTTATCATGTAATATCCATGCAAACCTGGGCTGTGGCTGGTCGATACCTAAGGAGGAAAAGTTGTCTATGATTTTTGTATCGCTCGGAGCCTGTGGTGAACCAGCTAATGCTGTTACACAATAAAAACAAAGCATTGTTATACAGCAACAGCGCAGCCAGTCGAAATAAGCATTATTGAAAAAACGCCCAATCAACCCTATAATTGAAAAGATTCCTGTTATTTCAATTAAGGGTTTTATCATACCGTTTTTTTGCACCAGGGAGATCCAAAAACTAGTTCGGTTTTTTGTACTTTCACTCATATTTGTTTCTAATTTAAGTTTTACACTATTTAAGAGCGCAACAGAATATAATTTCGCCTTACTTTTCTTCTTACATCAGCGTTCGAATGATCCCACAGTTGTAGTAATTATTATTTCCTCTCCATTTGGGTCAAAATCGAACATCGCCTTGTCGGGAAGAATTTCCACTGCCAGTTTTTTAGAATCTTGCTTAACCGAAAGTTTCCGGATTCCATTTTTCTGTAAAACCATGGTTAAAGGGTATTTAAAAAGCTTTTTATCGAGGGTAAGAACTGGTTTTATAATCCAATTTTTACCTTTTTGAATGGTTTCGAGTTTAATATTTTGCTGTTCGGCAGTATAGGCGGCAACATCGCGGAAGGTGGCAACCCAGATTTTATTTTCTAAGGTTTTTACTTTGTCGAGGTGGTTCCAAAAAATGGAATCCGACTTAAAAGCATCGTAACCGATTGTAATACCGTGAATCATGGGCACTCCCCACTCGCGCTTAGTTAAAAAAGTGTCGATAAGGCAGTTGAGGTTTTCGGTTGTCGAGTTGCTACCTACCTGGAATTGTTTGGTGCGTGTACCTATGCGGTTTGCAGAGGCCATTTTTATAGCTTCGGGAGATTTGCTGTTGTTGGGGTAACAGTAGGTTATGGGGCGTTCTCCTATATTTGCCAAAATGGCGCTATCATTTCGCTCTATATCAACACGTCCTTCTTCCAGCGGAAAGTTAACCAAATTTTTGTGACTCCAGCCGTGGTTCGAGATTTCGTGCCCGTGTTCGGCCATGATTTTAAGGTTTTTCCAAGATGCTCTCGGAGTATGATTGGGTAACCCTTTCTCGTAATCTTCAATAGTTTTGCCGTTAACCCAGAATGTAGCTTTAAATCCGAGTTTTTCGAACTTTGGAAAAACAAGCGTGTAATGCTCCAAATGCGCATCGTCGAAAGTGTAGCTGATGGCGCATTGCTTGTCGGCTTTGTATTTGGCTACGTAAATGGAGTCGGCAGCTGTCTGACAAAATACTCCGGTACAAAAAGCCAAGTTGAAAATCATGAAAGCAAAAAAGTATGTAAATAATTGATAATCATATATAAGGTATTTTTATTGTACACCATAAATATCCCAAGTATCTTCAACCGTTATTTGAACCGGACCGATTAAACCTGACGGTAATAAAGGTGTATCTTTTTTAAAGAAATCCACAGTACAAAAGGTTATACGATTTTTGCTTGGGCGTTCGGCTTTATTTTTAACCCAATCGGGTACAACCTGAAGATTGCGACCAATTGAAAAAGGTGGGAAGCTGCGAATTGCACCCCATACACAATCATCGGGCTGAGTTTTATCTCCAATAATTCGGTTTGGCCAAAGATTGGTAACTGCAATTTCCAACAAGTTTTCGCCGGAGTTGCAATAGTCGGTAATATCTACCGAAAATGGTGGGTTCCAAATAACCGCTACTTCTTTTTGATTGACTGTAATAGTGGCAACGTTTTTTACTTCGCCTAAATCTATAAGTATGCGTTTGGTAGGTTTAAATTGTTCGGAATTGAGCCGAAATGTTTTTTTATAATGTGCGGTTCCTGAAAAGAATTTAATAGCGGAATCAGCATGTAAAGGCCACGAAATAAGTTTCGCGAAATGAGCCGATGAAGGAGCACCCCGATTTTCTTGAAAACGAACATCCCAATCGTCGTTTAAAAGAATCTTTTCCGGCTCGCTATTGTTTTCTTTTGTAATGGTTTTACCGTTTTGTAAGATTAGTTTATAAACGCCTTTAGAATATAAAATTAATTGATTATTAAATGTTAGGTGATCGTTAACGTTGACAGTATCGTTATTTAGCTTTAGGGCTTTTATGACCCCCGAAGCACTTTTACTTTTATTACGGAACACAACAAAGCACGAGCCATTGGCATCCATATTGAGGGATACTGTTGTTCGCTTATTATCGGTTTTCCAAACCAACGCATTGGCTATTTGTCCTGTAACCGGATTCCATATTTCGGGCTGCATCTCGCTTATCCGAAAGCTTATTTGAATTGATTTATTTTTTGCAGATGAATTGGAAATGAAATAGTAATGTTCGTCACCATCGTTGCGATGAATCCATGCCACGTCTTTTTCGTTGTTCAAAACCTCAATGTCTTTTGAAATATTTTCTTTTTCCAAAGCTTCCTGAGCGGAATAGCAGCAATAAACTTTTCCCTTACCAATATTTCGAACATTTTTTGCCATCTGATCTTTTGCGCCAAACGTACCAAATAAACGTTCGCTAATAGCTCGAATTTCGCTATTGGTAGTTGCAAAACCGTTTAACCCCGGACTACCTGTAAATCCACTTCCAACAACAATTGCACCATCGTTAACTGATTTTTCGATTTTGCGGGCAAGCTCCGGTTCTATTTTGCAACTGTCGGGAAGTACCAATATTCGGTACGACATTCCATCGGGTAGTACAAGCTTCTTTTCTTTAACCGAAAATCGGGTAAAAAATTCTTTTTCGTTACAAATATCAGCCTTATACCCTTGCGGAATGTTGGTTTTCTTTTGGCTATACAGTTGTAAGTAGCACAAATCGCCAACAAATAATCCTTTTTGAAGAATATTTTGGCATCGTGTAACGTATTGTACCCACTGGGCTGCACCATGGTTCCACCATGTTTGCGATGGCCCGAATTGAGTTCCCCACCAACCCATCGTCATACCCGGCTTTACCTGTGGCCAAGGCTGATGGGCGCTTGCATGAAGTACAAAGAGGTTAACCCCTTCGCTGAACGCCTGGTCGCCTGAAACTTTCAATGCGGCTAAATCTGTCTGAAAAGCATACTGTGGTTGCCCGGTAAAAGCTTCGGCAGCTACAATTTTTTTTCCGTTAACATGTGCATTGGAAGAAACGGGCAATATGGATTCCCAGCCCCAGGTGGAAGGTTTTGTCCAAAATTCGCACATAACCTTATCGCCAATGCCACGTATCGCCAGTTCGTCAAAGTTTTTCTTTCCTGTGCCATAAGGTTCTACCAAAAATTCCAATCCCGGGACTTTATGAATTAATTCATTGAGGTAGCCATAATAGTTGTCGGCAAACAGTTCGTTTATCGTACGTTGCCAGTCGTATTTAAAGCGTGCGGTAACATCTTTCGATTCTACGGTATATCCGGCGATAACAACTAACCAAGGATAAATTGCATATCCCCGACGGTTCATAAATTCGTTGGCCATATCGGGTGTCCAGTCCTGATTTCCGGCTTCGTAACTATCAATTTCAAATCGCTTAAACGTTTTTCCAGCATGTTCTCCAGCCATTGCCAAAAGTTTTTCGGGGTATAAACTCCAGAAACTAGTTAGAGCTTTCCGGCTCAGCTTGTCCACTTCCAACCCTTGCCCGGATACCGGTGCAGTTAAATTCTTTTTGCCGATTGTGGTATGTCCAAATCGTAAAACATCCCATTCGCCCTGAGGAAGGGCATTCTTTAGCTGGCCAGATTTATCAAGGCCATCTGTAATAACTATAATTTTATCCCTAGTGAGAACCGCTTCATTTTTGGGGATAGCAATCAGGCATATATCCTTGTAATAATTCCATAGAGTATCGATTTTTGCCCTGGTAATAGGGGTTGATGTAGAAGTACTGCCAGACAATGAGGTTTTCTCCCATATCAGTTTTTGCATTGATTCTTCAACTTTTAAGCCCGGCGCTCCACTTGCCGACCACCCCGGACAATTATGCGTTCCAAAATCCATACCTAAACGTTGGCATTCACCGAGCGAAAAGCGCATTAGTTCCATCCATTTATCGCCAAGTATGGTTATATCGGGGTCGTTAATGTCGGCCTCTATGCCACCTACTAAAAATTGTTGCACATTCTTTATACCAATACGTTTAAATGCTTCTAAATCGTACGAAATACCCTCTTTGGTTACACAACCGTTCATCCATTGCCACAAAACATAAGGAGTTGAACCCCTTGCTGCGGAAAAGTTTTTTGCGATGCTATCGTTCGGATTTGAAGCGTTAACAAAGATTGCTGTATTTATTAGCAAGAGAAATAATGCTAAAGCCTGTAAGTAGTTTTTTTTTCATCAGTTTTTATTTTTCATATTCACATATGTTAACAAACTGCAAAAGCTGGGCGAAAACATATTAGCGCGTGAACAGTATAACCTGATCTAAAATTACGCCTTCATCTATTGCTGTAATTTTAAGGGTTTTCATGCCATTCAGGGGAATGGCATGTGTTGTTTCGCGTATAGCCCTATTCGTTAATACGTTTTGTTTCCATTCTTCGCTGCGACCTTCGGTTCTAAAATCGACTACTTGTGAAGGTTCGTTATTAACTGAAACAGCGTAGCGTATTTGTGTTCCTTCTACCGGGTGGTTGGGAGCTAATGCAACTTCAATTTTAATGGAATCTAACCCGGTTGTTTCGAAGTTATAAATTACAGACGTGCCTTTGGGTAAACTTATAGCGCCGCGTTCGTACCCAAGTCCGTGAGCTATTGGTTTAATGCCTGCGAATTCTTTGTATTCGACCCCATTAAATACGCACAAAGGTTTTGGCTCTTCTATAAGCGGGTTTTCGACACTTGTACGCGCAGCAATGTTAAATACCGGCAGTTTTCGTGGTTTGTAATCCATCATCCGGTTCCATTTTCCGTTATTTTGCGTATTGTATTTTTCGGTTAATGTTACAATTGTAGAGAATGCCGTATCGCTTAAAGCCCAATCGCTTAATCCATGTCGAGCCAACTGGCCATAAAGTTGCTTTTTATTCATTTCGGCAGCACATCGTACCGGATATTCAACAAGTTGAAACCATGCATCGCGTTTGTGTGCAGCAATGGTTCCCGACATTGAAATTACTTTGTCGGATATAGCTGCATACTGGGCTATGCGTTTTTTAATATATTCTGTGCTCCAAGGGAAGTCGGATACAATTCTGTATTTCGGGTCTTTTTCTTCCTCGCGGGTATTGCCCATAAATTCGGGTTTGCGTATGTATGCCAAACGGTAGTACTCGTTCATAACCGTGAGAAGTTCTTTCGCGTTTGATTCGCCGAACTCTCGTTGTAACCATGTGTAAAGATGCTTATCTAAACCATTGATGTTATTTTCGATGGCGTTAATATCCCATGCCATATCCAGAAAAAGTTCAATTAAATATTCGGCAGGTTTAATATCTCCTACATTTAGTATCCATAAGTTTCGGATTCCTTTGTCGTAAGCCAGTTTCATTTGGGTGTATATCTGTGCCGGGTGGTTTGTTGCAAGCCAAAGGTAATCGTGTGGTTGGCCCCAATACGAAGCGTGGTAATATACGCCGTTTCCACCTTTGCGTGCGCGTTCCTTTTCGTCGGGAAAATGTCTTAGGTAACCATAATTATCGTCGGTCCACATTAAAGTAACATAATCTGGAACTTCAAGCCCCATTTTATAAGCATCAAGTACTTCTTTATACGGAATAAATACCTGAGGTATTTTTTCAATGTCGGGGTTTACATTTTTAATTAATATGTCTTTTTGGTCTTTGAGAATGTTGGCAAGTGCATTTTTTTGTTCTTCCGGGGTTTTGGCTCCATTCATAGGTCCATCGTGTATGCCGCGCATTCCGAGGGTGTAAATATTATCGGCTCCCGAAAGAAGCTTAACCCGTTCTTCCCAAAATTTAAGAACATTTTCTTTGTTACTTATATAGTTGTATTCGCCCGTGCCGGCATATTTCCATTCGGCATTGGTGTTTCGCATCATGGGTTCGCAGTGCGATGTGCCGAGGATTATGCCATATTTATCGG
>JAUZOM010000091.1 GCA_030706465.1 Bacteroidota bacterium
GTTAGACGCTGATACCTAACATCCCGATTCATTCGGGATTGCCGGATAATTAGGACGACATTTTCAACTTAACATAACACTAGTGTTGTGTTAAGGCTGTTTTGACGGTAATTCCTTTAAAAAGCATAGTGAAGCCGTCACGAATCCTAATTCAGCACCGTAAGAAGTGACGGCTTCACTCATACAGATGCACCATTTTAAAATTAACGGGACACTCGTTGACTGTTTTTTGGATAATTCAGTATAATTTTGATAGTTAGGCTGCAATGTGGATAATCTTATGTTGTTCTTTCAATTTAGGACGTTGTGCGGAAGTGTTTAGTTACAGGTCAACATGCAGGACTTATTTTTCCTGTAAAATTCCAAAATGTCTTACTACCAACTCCTTACCTCTTGCCTCTTACTACTTCTTTCTTTGCTCGTTTTCTTTCGGAGAGGAGGGCGTACATAACTCCTTCTACAATAAGGGTTGCCTCTATGCCAAAGTTCATGTTCGCCTTTTCGTTTAAAAGATTGATAACCAGCAGTACAGATACCAGCAGTTGGATAGGGTAGAACAGGGAGCAGATGTTGGCTTCGATAATGGAAAGGCTCTTCTTCCAGAGAAGGTTGGGTACGGCAGTAGCCACGATTCCCCGGTATAATATTCCCCGGATGGCTCCAACTTCATGCACCTCACGCAGTATCTCGTAAGCCCCGGCCAAGGTAGCCCGGGTGCCAATGATTTTACCCGGTGTAAGTTTCTCTTTCAGGTTGAGTGCGGCAAAAAAAGAGATAAACACCGGGTTCATGGCTTTGATAAGCGAAGCCATCGGGTCGCCTGCATATTAAGTACCGACTACTTGTGCTCCCACAGAGACGAAATAACACACGGCACCGATAAAAATAAAATACTTACGGTCTCCACGTTTGATACGCATGTTTTGCCAGCCAATCCGTACCAGCGCACAGAGTGCCAAGGAGGCTATTATAGAATGGAAAAGGAGTAAGGTGATAGGGGAAACCGTCTTCTGGGCAATGCGTGTAACAACAGACAAGCAGCCCCCAATGGCCGTGGTAAGTGTAGGATAAAGGTAGTCCGTCTGTCCCCTGAAAGAGCAGAATTCATGTCGGATATCAAAATTTTGGGGTATAACTAAATACCGGTAAGTGTAATCCTTTTAAAAATAAGCAGTCAAGTCCGGCAGGATATGTCTTTAAGGAAGGTGCAAAGTTATGAAACCTTGTGGGGGTATGTAATCTTTTCCTCCGCCTAAGTGAGGCTTCAAGTCGCATTACGCTGATTAGTTTGCAACTTCTCCAAAGTTTCAAAGGTTGGAAAAGATGGTTAGGACAACATCTATTTTGGTTACTGTTATGCAAATGCCAATCACTTATTTTATATACAAATAGCTAAATTACAGATTTGTATGTTTGTGCTTACCTGAATAATAGCCTGAAAATAAATTTCATATCAATTATCTTTTAACTAATTTATTATAAATATGATCATAATATTTACAGTATTCAGAATTGCCATTTTCTTTATCACTTTTTATAAATTTAATATATCTCTTGATATTTTTATTTTCATATGTGGTGATAAGATAATAACCAAAATGAGAATAAATAAAATCAATATCAATTAAATTATGAGTTTCATAATAACCTATATCTTCATATTGCATTAATAAATAATTATCAATTTCATATGCAGAGTATATTCTTTTAGGTTTTAATTGAAGTATTAAAGTATCAGGATAAGCATGGTATTTTTTATAATCAAATTCAAAATATGCGATGCTATCTGAATCAATGCAAGCAGTTCTATAATTCAATAAATCATTATCAAACATAAGTTCTAAATCTTTTGTTTCTTTTTTATTAAAGTTATTTAAAAATTTAAATCCAAAATCAGCTTTTGAAATTTTATTTGAGTTATATATTTGTAGTCCGCTTAGTATAACTGCAATGATAGCGATTAATAACGGAATGTTTTTTAATTTATAATCTTTGAATATCTTTTTCATCTTTTTTGTTTTATGATTATGTGCAAATATACATAAAACATTAAAAATTGTAACTAATTATTGAGCTATTTGAATATAAAATATCTACATAAGATAACATGTCGTATGTTCAGAACCCTATGTTAACAGGATTGGAACTATAGGATGCACTATGAATCTGATGAATAAGCTTAGAATGCCATTAAGATATTCTTAGGACTTAAATAAAATGAATCCGGCCCCGGATATTTGGAAATAACGAAAAACATCGCGACCTTTGCGCTCCATTAAAATTAAAACAATTATAAATACATAAGTATGAAAACGGCAAAAATCATTACCGAAAAAGGGGAGATGCAGGTTGAGTTTTACGAGCAGGATGCTCCCAAGACAGTAGCAAACTTTATTAAACTGGCCGAAAGTGGCTTTTACAATGGATTGACTTTCCATCGCGTTATCCCTGATTTCGTGATCCAGGGCGGATGTCCGGATGGTACAGGTGCAGGCGGACCGGGTTATACCATCCCTTGTGAGTTGGATGGCGGCAACCAGTATCATGACAGGGGAGTATTGTCTATGGCTCATGCCGGACGTAATACCGGAGGTTCCCAGTTCTTTATCTGTCATTCAAGGAAAAATACTTCCCATTTGGACCGCCAGCACACTTGCTTTGGCAAGGTAGTGGAAGGGTTGGAAGTGATTGACCTGATTCGTCAGGGTGATAAAATCCTGAAAATAGAAGTGTCGGAATAAGCGTAAGCATTGGTTTAAATTATAAAGGCCGGAAAGAATTGTTCTTTCCGGCCTTTGTAATTGTATGCTTTTCGTAACTTAACTTTTCCAACCTTCCAGACTTTGGAAAAGTTAAAGACTATAGTTTGATAGAAAGTTCTAAATGTCCCCCGAAGCCAACCTCTACAATTTTTTGAAGTGTCGAAATGCGGGCTTCTTTGAGGTTGTTTTCTATTTTAGAGATGTATGATTTTGTTGTTCCAACTTTCACTGCCAGTTCTTCTTGGGTCATACCTTTTTCCAGCCTGGCATCATGAATTAATGCCCCGATTTTAAAATTCTCATATCCTTCTTCGAGTTTGTCACGTTTCTCTGTTCCGGGTTTGCCGTAGTTTTTATCCTTGAATTGGCCAAGTGTCAGGATGTTATTATTTATCGTTTTCATATTCTTGTTTTATTTTTAGCGCTTTATCAATTTCTTGTTTAGGAGTCTTCTGCGTTTTCTTCTGAAATCCATTTGTTATAATCACTAATTTACCGTGGTCGAAAAAACAGAATATACGAAATATGTCGCTACCTTGTTGTACCCGGATTTCAAAAAGCCCATCACTGTTCTCAATATGTTTGAGATAAGTTTCAGGAACTATCTGAAATTCTTCTATTAGATCTAAAGTCCAGATAATTTTATCTTTTACTTTGTCCCGTTGTTTTTCAAAGAACTCTTGAAAGTAGTCCTTGTAAAAAACGATAGTCCGCTGTTTCTGTCTTTTGTTCACGATGCAAAGATATAATAAAGTTGCCTGAAAGTGAAACTGTAATATGAAATATTTTATAATGATTGCTTTGCGGTTGCATAAGTGAGGCTTCAAGTCGCGATCTAAATGATAAACTTACTTTCTATACATTATTACTTTTTATACATTATCACTTTTGTCAACTTGTTATTTCAGGCAAACTGGGATGAATTTCAATTCCATAGTCTTCGTCATAAATACAAATAACGCGTTGTTGATATTTTGTTTCAGCTATATCTTGATATTTCATAATAAAAATAATGTAATGAGAAAATACTGCTGATTCTAAGTTAATTCCAAAATGAAATAACAAAGGCTTATCTCCTTTAGTCAAATGATCACATTTGCTATCAAGACTCACTATTCCGCTAAATAATTGTATTGTTTGTTCGTTATCAGCGACAAATCTTGAGATTTTCAACGCACTACTACTTGTTTCATTAATCACTTCTATTGTCAATAGTTTTCTATTTTTGTTGTCTGATTTTGCTTGATCTTTAGATACAGAGTACTTTAACATAGGTTTTATGCTTTCTTTGAATCTAATTTTTTCAATTCTAAATAATTCATTCTGTGTTTGTTGAACTTTTTTTTGTGATTTCAACGTTAATAATAAGAGAAGAGCTGTTGCAAATGTAACAGCAATCATTACCCAGTCTGAAACTGTCCCCCAAATCTCAGGTACAAATAGATATGTCATTAATATTGTCGTCATTTAGTTTCTAGTGTTGGTTAAGAATTATCTTCATTTCTTTTGTAAGTACTATCTTTGTTTTTGTAAAATCTCTATACTTTCATATTAAAATTCGACAAATATACTTACTTTTCATAAATAATCACTTAAAAAATATAGCCCTACTCTCGCAGGGCTTTATAATCATATTTATCATTAAATCATCTGAATCACAGTCCGGACACTATTCCTTTAGATCCTTCCGCCCCCGGTACCAGTTCCAGAATCTTATCCGGTTTCAGGTCCGGTTCATCCCGGTGGGATACGTACACAATGGCAATCTTTTTTGCGGAGGCAAGGACGTTCACCATTTCAATAAACAGCCGGCTGTTTTCATCGTCCAGTTCCACGGTAGGTTCGTCCAGGATAAGCAATGGAGGTTTTTTTACCATGGCCCGCACGACCATCACCATGCGTTGTTGGCCGATCGAGAGGCTCTGGAATGACTTGTTGCGGTACGACGGCCCCAGCATTTCCATCCAACGTTTGGCAATGTCTTTTTGCAGATCGCTTGGCTTGACGTATAGTCCCACCGAATCCATTAAGCCCGAGATAATCATATTTTCCACCGTGTCGTCTCGGGTGAATTGCAGGATCATGGAAGGAGTGAAATAACCGATTTGCCGTTTGATGTCCCAGATTGATTCACCCGAGCCTTTCTTTTTCCCGAAGAGGATCATGTCCTGGCCATATCCGCGCGGGTTATCGCCAATAATAATCGACAGCAATGTACTTTTGCCGGAACCGTTGGGCCCCACCAGTTGCCAGAATTCCCCTTTTTCAATTGTCCAGCTCACTTTGTCCAACACCGGTTTTTCAATGTACCGCACCGATACCGCATTCAGCTGTATCAACGGATTTATATCTTCGTGGCCCTCATCGTATTCGTCCGGAAGCCTGAAACGCTGTAGCCTCGCTTCCGGCGTTGTTGCAGTTGCCATAAAGGCTCCGGCGGTTTCTTCCTTCACGATGGCATTGTTCTCGTCAATCGTTAGCACGGTATCGATACAGGGCAGCTTGTCGCGTTTCCTGAAAAAGACCTGAATGAGCAATGTGCTTTCGGCCAATTGTCCCAATGTGACCGTGATAGACTCCTGGGTGGCTTTATCAATGTTGCTGTACACGTCATCAAGGACCATATAATGCGGCTTCTGGGCAATCAGATACATCAACAAGGCCTTTTTCTGCTGGCCACTGGACATAGATCCCAGGCTTGAATTTTCAGTTGTTGTTATCAGGAACCTGTCATGGCGCAACTCATCTTCCACAAAGCGATCGATGGTGATAGTCGAATGCAGGACGCCCTTTAAGGTGCTCAAGTCGATATACTCGCGCAAAAAACGGTTTGCCATGATCAGCTCCAGAATCTCTTTCTTATTCGATGCATTCGACAAATAGAGCCCAATGCCGGTAGGTTGTTTCATTTAAAATGTTTTGTTTGTTTTAAAGGCAAGTTATGATGTTCGTATTGACGACTGCTATTTCTGAGTTGGTGGAATGACAGCAAAGTCTCGTTTCATCAGGTCAGTGTGATCAACTTTCAACGTATTGGGTTGCAAAAATACGTATTTTTTATAGATGATGGAAAGACAATAACGATCTTTCGCATATGATGCAACCTGTAATGCTATTGCGAAACAACTGACAGAGTCCCATTTCAACTTCTTGTTTTTTGCCTTTTTATTTGTTTCGTAAAGGCATTCATCCTCTGTGATTATAAAGCAGTCCAACCTGTTTTATAATCACAGAGAATGCAACTTCTATAAGATTAAATGATTATCTGCAGGATGTCTTAATTTGACAAACTAACAGGATGCCTAAGCTAACAACTGATTACAATGTGGACCCGTGATTTTCAAATCGCGTAAGAGCGTATAAATTGGCGATTTGGAAAACACGATCCCCAATTAAATTGAAGATTTTCATTCACCTGAATAAAATACACAACCACAAAATCTAGAAGTCCAACTCCCCGGATAGAATTTTATAAATAACACAACCGGTTCATTGTCTGACAGAGATAAATATTTATGCAATTATTCAACATTTTTTGTGCTTTCCTGTTTAAAAAACAAAGTACACGTTGTATCTTTGTCAAAAATACGGTTTATGAACCTGCATGTAAAAAACGAAACTTCCCGGCTCCGTGCTGTTGTATTGGGGCAACCCGGCTCCATAGGAAAAGTCCCGACGATTGATAAGGTATTCGATGCCAAATCCTACGAATCGGTGATGAAAGGTGTTTATCCTACCGAAGAAGCCATCTATAAAGAAATGAGCGCGTTTGAGAAGGTGTTGCTGAAATATGACGTGCAGGTTTTTCGTCCGTGGACCCTGGAAAATTGCAACCAGGTCTTTGCCCGTGATGTGGCTTTCGTGATTGATGACAAAATTATCAATTCCAATATCATTCCCGACCGGGAAGATGAAAAAGAAGCCTACGAAGGGGTCTATGACCTGATCCCGTACAATAAGATTTACAATTTACCCGAAAAAGCCCATGTGGAAGGGGGCGATGTTGTATTGTTGAATGACATGGTCCTGGTGGGACTCTATACCAAACCCGATTATCCCCAGCTGAAAACTGCCCGCACCAACCAGTATGCTTTTAATTTCCTGAAAGAAATTCTTCCTGAAAAGACATTTATTCCCCTGGAACTTAGGAAACACAACACCGACCCGCGGCAGGGGGTGTTGCATCTGGATTGTACTTTTATGCCGGTGGGCAACGGTAAAGCGATCATCTACAAAGATGGATTTTCGGATGAAAAAGATTATTACTGCTTAGTGGAACTTTTCGGGCGTCAAAATGTTTTTGAAATAACACAGGAAGAAATGTATTCCATGAATACCAATGTATTTTCCATTTCGCCAACGGTTGTGGTTTCGGAAAAACGCTTTGACCGGTTGAACAAGCATATGGAAAATCAGTGGGGGCTGACGGTAGAGCGGATACCGTATTTTGAGATATCTAAAATGGGAGGGTTGTTGCGTTGCTCCACTTTGCCATTGGTCAGGGAGGACTCTTGACCCGGACAAGCAAAACCAAAAAGACAGAACGCAACTGACGCAAATTTAAACAAATAAAGATTGATATTTCTTAGATTTTTGTAGTACGTTAAATTGCCGACAGTTAAGTGGGTGGTTAAATATTGCATTAAAAAATACACGAATTTGAAAGATAAGGTACTCAAGGGGAATTAAAAGTTTATATGCGATACGAAATCAGGGATCAATATATTGAATTATTTTAGAAACCAGGTCTTAAAAAGCCCCTTTAGGAGGTTGGGGGTCATTCAGTTATGCCAAAACAAACCACAAATACTATTCTGATGATCGAACCGGTAGCCTTCGGGTATAACGATCAGACTGCTGTAAATAATTATTTCCAGCAAAAAGTCAGTTTCACGGATGTGGATCTGCAACAGAAAGCTCTTGGCGAATTTAATGGAATGGTTGCCCTGTTGCGGGAAAAAGGAATAAAGGTGTTGGTGGTAAAGGATACGCCCGTACCACATACCCCCGATTCCATCTTCCCTAACAACTGGATTTCATTTCATGAAGGGGGGCAGGTAGTTTTGTATCCGATGTTTGCCGAGAACAGGCGGAAGGAACGCCGGAATGATATACTTCAACTTATTGAAGAACAAGGATCGGTTATCAATAACGTAGATGATTTTACTTTCTGGGAAGAACAAAACCAATTCCTGGAAGGAACCGGAAGTATGATTTTCGATCGGGTAAACAAAATAGCTTATGCTGCTTTGTCCGAACGTACTGATAAAAGCTTATTTTTACAGTTTTGTTCTGCTTTCGATTTAAAACCGGTCTGTTTCTCGGCCAACCAGTCGGTTAAAGGGATGCGGCTTCCGGTATACCATACCAATGTGATGATGACTGTGGCCGATCGATATGCGGTAATTTGCCTGGATGCTATTGATGATGCCGATGAATACAATTTGGTGGTTGAATCGCTGGAGAAAACGGGCAAGGATATTATTCCCATCTCGGAACTGCAAATGAATTGTTTTGCCGGCAATATGTTACAGGTTGAAAATAACGAAGGCACCCGTTTTTTAGTGCTCTCGAGGAAAGCCTATGAAGCGCTAAGTCCGAAACAACTGGATCAGTTATCATCGTACAATGAACTGATTGTTGTTCCCATTCCAACCATCGAACGGGTAGGAGGAGGCAGTGTACGATGCATGATGGCGGAAATATATTGAAAGATAATTCACAATTCATAATTCATAATAATACTTTGCATCATTGCGTATTAGCATACTCTTTTGATAAGTAGGCTCATAGGAAACGACTCATAAATAGACAATATAATATACCATGGAATCAACAAAACTTACCGCTTCCGAATTGATGGAGCTTGAAAACAAATACGGTGCGCATAATTATCACCCGCTACCAGTAGTCCTCGAACGGGGTGAAGGAGTGTTTGTCTGGGATGTGGATGGAAAGCGATATTTCGATTTTCTGTCGGCCTATTCGGCCGTAAACCAGGGACATTGCCATCCTAAAATTATCAATACGCTGGTTGAACAATCCAAAAAGCTGACCTTGACTTCGCGTGCCTTCTATAACAGCCAGTTGGGTTTATACGAGAAATTTGTGACCGGTTATTTCGGATACGACAGGGTGCTCCCTATGAATACCGGTGCTGAAGCTGTGGAAACTGCCATCAAGTTATGCCGCAAATGGGGGTACGAGAAGAAAAGATTGCCCGATAATTCAGCCCAGATAGTGGTTTGTGAAAATAATTTCCACGGCCGTACAACAACCATAATTTCCTTTTCTGTCGATCCCGATGCTTACCAATATTATGGCCCTTACACGCCCGGGTTTATCGTGATCCCTTATAATGATACAGCGGCTTTGGAAAGAGCACTGATCGAAAATCCTCATATTGCAGGCTTTTTAGTTGAACCCATCCAGGGTGAGGCGGGTGCATTTGTACCGGATGATGGTTATCTGAAGAGATGCTATGAACTTTGTCATCAACATAATGTGTTGTTTATTGCCGATGAGGTGCAGACAGGTATTGCCCGTACCGGAAAATTACTGGCTTGTGATTATGAAGGAGTTCATCCGGATATCCTGATATTGGGAAAGGCATTATCGGGAGGGGTGTATCCTGTATCAGCCGTCCTGGCCTCCAACGATATCATGGGAGTGATTCTTCCCGGCCAACATGGTTCTACCTATGGGGGCAATCCAATGGCTGCAGCCGTGGCCATCACAGCCCTGGAAGTGATCCGTGATGAGAACCTGGCCGAAAGAGCTTATGAGTTAGGGGTAATTTTCCGTACAGAAATGCGTAAACTGTGTGAAACATCCGCTATTGCTAAGTTTGTCCGTGGAAAGGGGTTATTGAATGCTTTGATTATTAATAATGAAGGCTATAAGAACCTGGCGTGGGATATTTGTGTGAAACTACTTGAGAATGGGTTACTTGCCAAACCGACACACACCAACATCATACGTTTTGCTCCGCCACTGGTTATTACCGAAGCGCAATTGTATGAATGTATAGCTATCATTAAAAGTACAATCGGTGAATTTGATAAGATTCCTTCAAAAATACCTTTTAGTGAAATGACAGGACTTGAATGATATTTTTGGAAAAGAATCCTATAATTCCGGATAAGTGCAGGATCTCAATCTTAAATTGACTTTCTGCAATGATGATGGCAAACAGGACCAACGTTCCATATTTGTAGATATTCATCATCAGCTTCGGATGTATCTCCTTTAAAAAAGTAAGATAGAGATGCGACCCATCGAGGGGCGGGAGTGGTATCAGGTTGAAAATAAATAAGCTGAAGTTTATCACTCCCCAAATCATGATGACATTGATTGTTTCCAACCCGAATTTGGTGGCCTGGAAGAAATCTGCAAAATACAGCAATCTGGCTATGACAAAGAAAAGTATAGCTAACAGGAAATTGGAAAAAGGCCCGGCAATGGATATCAGAATCTCGTCCCGGTGTTTGTGTTTCAGGTTGTCGGGATTGAAAATAACCGGCTTGGCCCAACCGAATCCGGCAATAACAATCAGGAAAAATCCCATCCAGTCGATGTGTTTTAATGGGTTCAAGGTTAACCGTCCGTCCTTTTTGGCAGTGTCATCACCCAGCTTATAAGCCGTATATCCATGTGAAAACTCATGCACCGTCAGTCCGATCACTGCAGCCGGTATTATTTTCAATGACTCAATTAAATCGATTCCCATATTTTTAGTTGGTTGTGTCCCCTAGTTTCTGCAAAAGTATTCATTTTCTTTCACAGATGAATAAAATCAACGATTGACCTGAAAATAAAATGAAGAATGACAGTTTGGATAAAAACTTCTTTTTACAACTTGCTTTTTCATGCAAGAATCTATTTGTCATATCCTTCCTTTTTTAGTACTTTTGCCGCTGCTTTTAATACACTTGTTACTCTTTTCTTAAAGAGATAAATGTTGGAAATTTTAATAATCCGTAATCCCGAATTGCCAAGTGATAGAAATTATTCCCGCTATTGATTTGATTGATGGAAAATGCGTCCGCCTGTCGCAGGGTGATTATGAACAGAAAACCGTTTATAATGAAAACCCGCTGGAGGTAGCGAAAATGTTTGCAGATGCAGGTATTACAAGGTTGCATTTGGTTGATCTGGACGGTGCAAAAGCGCATCACATTGTGAATCATAAGGTGCTGGAAACAATCACAGGTTCTACGGATTTGATAGTGGATTTTGGCGGTGGCTTGAAATCGGATGAGGACCTGCGGATTGCTTTTGATTGCGGAGCAAGCATGGTAACAGGCGGTAGCATTGCTGTAAAAGATCCGGCTGTTTTTTCTTCCTGGATTACCAAGTTCGGAGGGGAAAAAATTATCCTGGGTGCGGATGTAAAAGATGAAAAAATTGCGGTAGGAGGTTGGTTGGAAACGACCGAACTGGACCTGTTGCCTTTTATACAAAGTTACACGAAACAGGGGATCAGCAAGGTAATCTGTACAGATATCAGTAAGGATGGTATGTTGCAGGGACCGGCTATTGAACTGTATAAAAAGATGCTGGTATCCGAACCCAATTTGTATCTGATTGCAAGCGGCGGCGTAAGTTCTATCAGGGATGTTGAGCAGTTGCAGGAAGCATTCCTGCCTGCAGTTATAATCGGAAAAGCCATCTACGAAGGCAAAATAAAATTAAAGGAACTTACCCGATTAATTATTAATCACCAATAATTGGAATTCAAAAAATTGATATTATATTTGTCAGTTCGAACTTAAAATAAGAATGTTATTATGCTTAAAGAAATTTTATCCGTTACCGGTCGACCCGGTCTTTTCAAGCTTATTTCCCAAGGGAAAAATATGTTGATCGTGGAGTCATTAATTGACGGAAAACGAATTCCTGCCTATACAAAAGATAAAGTGGTATCACTGGGTGATATTGCGATTTTTACCGAAGATGCAGAAGTGCCACTGGGCGAGGTGCTCGAGAAGGTGAAAGCAAAAGAAAATGGCGGTAAGTGTTCCATTGAGCCGAAAGCTGATAACGACACACTTCGTAAGTACATGTCTGAGGTGCTTCCTGAATACGACCGCGATCGTGTTTACCCAAGTGATATCCGCAAACTGGTTGCCTGGTATAACATTCTGATTAATGCCAAAATTACAGATTTTGTTGAAGAAACAAAAGAAGAAACTGCGGTTGTAGAATAAATAACTTTTTGAAAGTCAATCTGGTATGGATGTAAAATCGATTTGTGAACTTATTGAAGAAGTGGCGCCGTTGTCATTGCAGGAAAGCTATGACAATGCCGGGCTTTTGGTGGGTGACTCACAAATGGAAATAAATTCGGTACTGGTTTGCATTGATGTTACTGAAGAGGTAATAGAGGAAGCTATCCGGAAAGACTGCAAAATGATTGTTTCACATCATCCGCTTATTTTCAATGGTTTAAAACGACTTACCGGTCAGAACGAAGTTCAACGTTGCGTGGCAAAAGCCCTTAAAAACGACCTCGCCATTTATGCGGCCCACACCAACTTAGACAATGTTTTAAAGGGAGTCAGTGGAAAAATGGCTGAAAAAATAGGATTGGTAAACATTCAAATTCTTCAACCGAAACAAAAGGGACTGCTAAAATTGATTACCTATGTTCCCCGCCTTCATTCATACGGAGTCCGTCAAGTTTTGTTTGAAGCGGGAGCAGGGCAGATCGGAAATTACGATTCCTGTAGTTTCAATGCCGAAGGAACCGGAACCTTCAAAGCCCATAAAGATGCAAAACCGTTTGTCGGAGAAATTGGTGAAATCCATTCGGAACCTGAAACCCGCATTGAAGTTATTTTGCCCGATTATCTAAAAAATCGGGTTCTTGAAGCGTTGTTGAAGACACATCCTTATGAAGAGCCTGCTTATGATTTTATTCCATTGGAAAATACCTGGAATAAGGTAGGAGCGGGGGTTGTAGGTGAATTGGAAGAGCCGGAGGATGAATTGGATTTTCTATACCGGATTAAGAAAATCTTCCAGAATCCGACCATAAGGCACACCAGCTTATTAGGGAAAAAAATTAAGCGTGTTGCATTATGTGGTGGCTCCGGAAGTACATTTTTGCCCGATGCCATAGCGCTTCATGCGGATGTTTATATCTCGGGAGACTTTAAATACCATGAATTTTTTGATGCCCAAAAGCGGATTTTGATAGCCGACATTGGACATTTTGAAAGTGAACAGTTCACAAAAGACATTTTTTTTGAGATAATTACAAAAAAAATGCCTACATTTGCAGTCCAAATTTCAGACAGTAAAACCAACCCCATAAACTATTTGTAATCAACATGGCTACAGAAATAAAAGCAGAAAAAGAAATCACCGTTGAGGAAAAGCTAAAAGCACTCTATGAGCTTCAAAAAGCGGTTTCCAAAATAGATGAAATAAAAATTTTACGTGGTGAGCTCCCGTTGGAGGTTCAGGATTTAGAAGACGAAATTATCGGATTGAATACCCGGTTGGAAAATTTCGAGACAGAACTTGCTGAAATAACAGCAACGATTGCAACCAAGAAAGTGGAAATTGAAGAATCCCGTATCAAAATTGCAAAATACAAAGAGCAACAAGATAATGTTCGCAATAACCGTGAATACGATAATCTTTCTAAAGAAATCGAATTTCAGACTCTTGAGATTGAACTTTGTGAGAAACGTATCCGGGAATTCACAGCTTCCCTGGAAACTAAACAAGCAGAACAGAAATCGACAGCCGAACAATTGGTTGAACGTAAACTGGACCTGGATCTGAAAAAAGGTGAGTTAAATGAGATTGTATCTGAAACCAAACAAGAAGAAGAAAAACTTCGCGAACATGCGAAAGAAATCGAATCGCATATTGAACCTCGTTTAGTAGCAGCTTTCAAACGTATCCGAAAGAATGCGCGCAACGGGTTAGCGGTGGTTTATGTACAACGTGATGCTTGTGGCGGTTGCTTTAACAAAATTCCGGCACAACGTCAGTTAGACATTCGTCTTCGTAAGAAAATTATTGTTTGCGAATATTGCGGTCGTATTTTGGTCGATCAGGAGTTGGCTGGTGTTGCACCGGTATCCGAAGATTAAGACCTACCTGTTTTATCCTATTAAGAGTTCGAAATTATTTCGGACTCTTTTTTTTTGCTTCAGAATCCGATTTATCTGTACCATTTTACAGATAAAATTGAATATCAAATTCTCAGCGTTTAAAAATCGGGCTATCTGGCTGGAATAAATTGATTTAACGCGTTTTTTTGCATAGCCCATTCCTTCCCTTCTAAAAATTAAGGCTTTTATGTACCGCTCATAAGGCAGAATTAGATATTTTGCTTTAAAAAATGCCAAATGAATCTCATCAGACAAGGAAAATTAAATTTTGAATAGTAGGAGCAACCTGATATTATTTTGGTCAGGATTTAAAAATAATTTTAGAACCAAAAATTCTATTCATTACAATTATATTAATTCACTTATGTAATAATTTATAGTATTCACAAAAATAATTTAGAGTATTACAAAAGTACAGACGAAATAAATTAATTCAAATCACAAAAATATAATGTTTATTTTCACCATTGTATAATACTTCACGAAACACAATATATGGTTGTAAATGCTTGTCAATATAGTTTAAATACTGTTTAAACATTACATAATCAACAAGATATCGTCAAAATATGATTTATTCGTTTATTTAAATCTTTACAATCATACGATATGGTCGCAATTAACCATAAATAAACATAATCAATGCATTATATAGCAGATATTCAGGTACTATAGACATATATATCTATAAAATAACTTCAGCTAAAGAATTCCTTTAAAATATTGGCATATGCCCTTTATACACTGTATTTAGCTCTGTTTACAAGAGTAAACAGTATACATTCTTGTCTGTTACAAATGTAATTGTACAAATGTGTTGGTTTACAAATGTATTTGATTTGCATATGTGAATTGATTCACATATCTTTGTAATGCGAATAGAAATGTACATTTCACATAAATATTGCGTATTATGGATGAAAAAGAAAGAATTGAAAAAATTATGCTGAAAGAAGAGATGAATTCAGCTGTGTTTGCCGCTGAAATAGGCATACAAGGTTCTACTCTCTCCCATATTTTAAATGGCAGAAATAATCCAAGTTTAGATGTCCTGAAAAAAATACTGAATCGCTTCCGTACAGTGAGCTCAGATTGGCTTATTTTAGGCGTTGGATCGATGTATCGTACTGAAAAGCAATCTCAGGCGCTTACATTATTCGATTCTTTAGATGAAACTGACTTAAAACCAAGTATTTCACAGCCAAATTTGTTCGAAAAAAACGTTCCGACTTATACACCCATCCAGCAAAAAACAGTGCCTGTTCAGGAGATACCTGTTCCGACTCCTCAGGAAACTCCACCTGCGACATTTATACCTCCTAGCATTGAACCAACTTCCAAATCAGTTCGGAAGATTATAGTTTATTACTCCGATAATACCTTTCAGGAATTTAAGTAAGGAAATTTTAATTATAAAGTTTATGGCTGCTGATCCGAATGAAGAAACCGCGATAGAGTTATTCTAAATCTCAGGCGATGATCAGTAAACGGTAAATTGATTAATCAAAATACTTATATAACTTAATATATCCCCTATTATTAGGTTTAATCGTTGCTCTTGACACCCTTTTGTATTTATTGCATAATGTATAAATTCACAACTTACCTGGTTTAAAGTGGCTTAAAATGCTTTATACGCTAATGGATATATACTTGTCTGAGTCGGGATTATTTAGTAATTTTGCGAACAATAAACTTCTGTATTTCAATACCCGTATCAATTAAATTAAAATGTTGATACATAATATTTTACTGTCAATGAAGAAATACATGCTTGACTTGATACTTAAAGAAAATAAAACATTAAGTGATCAATATAGTCTACTGATTCTTACCTCTAACGAAAAGATACCTGACATACTTCCCGGCCAATTTGCTGAAGTACGTGTGGATGGATCGCCAACAACATTTTTGAGAAGACCAATATCTATTCATTATGTTGATTATGAATTAAATGAACTTTGGCTATTAATTCAAGTTATTGGAGATGGAACAAGACGGTTGTCGAATATGAACGTCGGTGAAAGTTTAAATTTACTTATGCCACTGGGCAACAGCTTTAATGATCCTGCTGATAAGAATGCAAAAGTGCTCTTAATTGGTGGCGGTTGTGGAGTTGCACCCCTTCTTTATTTAGGTGCGCATCTCAAGAATAAAGGATTTGAGGTAAATTTTCTACTTGGTGCCCGAACGAGGAAAGATTTAATAGAGCTTTGTGAATATGAACGGTTCGGAAATGTATTTACAACAACTGAAGATGGTTCACATGGTGAACGGGGCTTTGTAACCCAACATTCGCTCTTAAACAGCCCAAATTTCGATTATATTTATACTTGTGGCCCAACTCCCATGATGAAAGCAGTGGCTCGTTATGCACATAAAACAAAGGCAAATTGCGAGGTATCCCTGGAAAATACGATGGCCTGTGGAATCGGTGCCTGTTTATGCTGTGTTACTGATACAACCGAAGGGCATGTATGTGTATGTACTGAAGGACCGGTTTTTAATATTACAAAACTGAAATGGCAAATTTAAGCATCAATATTGGTAAATTACAACTGAAAAATCCGGTAATGACAGCTTCCGGAACATTCGGTTATGGATCAGAGTATTCAGACTTTGTAGACCTATCAAGAATAGGCGGTATTATTGTGAAAGGAACCACTATTCGCGCACGACAAGGTAACCCTTACCCCCGTATGGCAGAGACTCCTTCAGGCATGTTAAATGCTGTGGGACTGCAAAATAAAGGTGTAGATTACTTTATTAATAACATTTATCCAACGGTAAAAGATATCGATACA
>JAUZOM010000092.1 GCA_030706465.1 Bacteroidota bacterium
ATATTAAAATAATTCTGCTTATATTTGCAAGGTGTAAATTCATGCAAAAATGGATTTACTGCATCGCATAACAGGAGAAGTCTATTTTGTGACTGATACCGTCTTTATAATTTTGAATTAAAGAGTTTGTCGGATTACAAATCCTTATAATATATCTAGTTGGGATAACATATCCCAACAACCTGCATGACCATTTGAATGTTTGATTAAGGTTACATATCCGGCAGGACGGGGGTAGGTGCAAATGATTAAACTTGTATGATAAAGATTGACATTGTAGTACCTAATAGCAGACAAGGGAAATTATTTGTGTAAAGCGGTCAGACAAACCAGTAGATAAATTACGAGACGCTCCGTAAGACTAATTTATAATTGTTAGAACAATAAATGGGCAATATTAGAAATCAAAACTTGGATTTATTAAAACACCGTGTTAGCAAATGGGACGATTTTAATGGATTTAGAATATTCAGTGCTTATAATTATGCTCCATTTTACAGCGGTTCTCTTTCACAAGAATATCTTAAAATTAGACTCCTTGTATGGCGTTTTAAGAATGATAGTCCCTTTATAACAGAACAAATGCATAATGAAGCTTTGGATAGCGTTGTAATTTTATTATCCGAAATACTAAAAAGAACTTTTGGAGAACTGTTGACTAATCTGACACTTGTTTGCATTCCCGCTTCAAATAAGGAAACTCATATTAAAAGATATGAGGAATTTTCAGCTCGAATATGTTCTTTTTTGGGTATGCAAAATGCATTTCCTTACATTTCAATTTTAAAAGATAAAACTCCTAAACATTTAGGTGGTAATGATAATATTGATATGAATTATGATTTTGATAGAGATTATTTTATAGATAAAAATATTATACTTTTTGACGACGTTATGACCTCTGGTAATAGTTTTACTAAATTCTCAAAGAAATTGACTTCTTGTCAATCAAATGTTATTGCTGCTATAAGTATTGGTCAGACTTATCCACCAAATCAACGTCCTCACCTGATTAATGAATTTCGTAATGGTCATTACGATTGCGAATTATGATTATTTAGGTTTTAGTTCCTATTTGGGTAAATGTAGAATGATAAATTAAAAGGGATTTAAAAGAAAAAAGAACAGCATTAAAAATATAATCAGGATATTACTTACTGATAATCAAGATTAAAAAAGAAAAACCTAAGAAGTTAGTTCGAGGTGTTTTAGAAAAAGAGGAAGAACAAACTAAATGTCTTCTACCTCTATATTTCCCAAATCTCAACATAATTGAGCGTTTGTATCATATTGCAAAAAGGAGAAAACATATAACAAATTATAGTTGAAATTCTCCGACTTCAAAGAAAAAATTCTTTTATTCTTTGAAAACAAATGCTAGACAAAGCAAAAATGGAAAAACTATTTGACCTTTTGGCCAATGTCAGCAGTCTAAAAGCGGACTAAATTACCCATGATATTTCAAACGTGGGGTAAAAAATCGCAAAACGTACACATGAACTCCAAAACGAGGGTAAAAAATCGCAAAACGTACACATAAAACATGCCGGAATATACAAAACTATCAAATTCAATTCTGCACAAGTCCTAGTTATACTATAAATAAATGTGGTGGAGGAGAAAACAATCCTCCTTCGAAATGATTATCCCTGTTCTTTTAAAGGCTGCTTTATAGTGGCCTTTTTTGTTGGACAATGTTTGGATAAAAAACAAGAGGAAAGTGCTAAGGAGGGCATTAATATTGACCTTAGTTAGCTATGAAAGGATAACACTCTGACGAAAATAAGCAATAAAAATAAAAACTTAGGGTTTTATGACTTTGAGTGACTAATTATAATCAACCATCCTTTCGTATTATCAATACACATGAACAATACGTATTTTTGATAAGTAATTAGCAGCTAGTCAATAGATGTTGTGCAAATGTTGTGCAAATTACAAAAACAAAAAACGCTAACAATCCAGATTAGATTATTAGCGTTTTATTTGGGTGGTACCACCAGGAATCGAACCGGGGACACAAGGATTTTCAGTCCTTTGCTCTACCAACTGAGCTATGGTACCATTTTCGCTTAGCGGGTGCAAATATACGGCTTTTTTCGATACTACAAAACCCTTCCCGGAAAAAATCCGAAAAAAAACAGGAAGTTACTGCCGGCTGTTCCGTTCAGATGGCTTTAACGCATTGGATTTGATTAGAATGCATATTAAAAAGATAGTTGCCTCCGGCGATATTATTTCATGATATGATTAAAATAGATATGAGCTTCGCTGATATGATTTAAGAAGATATGATCCTGCGGTGATATTATATACTGATTGGTATGACTACGTGATATGATTTAAGAAGACAGTACCTGCAGTGATAGGATCCTGTGCAACAAACCACAATGCATTGAAAAACAACAAATAATCCTTAATTCGTATTACAGGACACGTAACGGGCAATCTGTTATTCATGTTTTTTTTGTATATTTGCAAACCAACTTAAAAACAGAAAAAAATTACGAATGAACAGAATCCGCAATTTTTGCATTATTGCTCACATCGATCACGGGAAAAGCACATTGGCCGACCGCTTATTGGAATTTACCAATACAGTTGCCGGAAAGGACTTGCAGGCGCAAGTGCTGGATAATATGGACCTGGAACGTGAGCGCGGTATTACCATCAAGAGTCATGCCATCCAAATGAATTATCAATTGGGGGGTGAACAATACTTTTTAAATTTGATAGATACTCCGGGACATGTCGATTTTTCATACGAAGTATCGCGTTCCATAGCAGCTTGTGAGGGGGCCTTGTTAATTGTCGATGCC
Source organism: Bacteroidota bacterium (assembly GCA_030706465.1). Taxonomy (GTDB): domain Bacteria; phylum Bacteroidota; class Bacteroidia; order Bacteroidales; family Paludibacteraceae; genus Paludibacter. Next base: position 2,820 of record JAUZOM010000092.1, read on the forward strand.
ACCCAGGGTATCCAGGCCCAGACGATCTCCAACCTGTATATGGCTATCGAGCATGACCTGGAAATCATCCCGATCATGAATAAAATGGACATGCCCAATGCCATGCCCGAAGAAGTGGAAGACCAGATTGTTGAATTATTGGGGTGCAAGAAAGATGAAATCATCCGAGCCAGCGGTAAAACCGGGATGGGTGTGGAAGAAATCTTGCAGGCCGTCATTGAACGTATCCCGGCACCTAAAGGTGATCCGGCTGCACCTTTGCAATGTTTGATCTTCGACTCGGTATTCAATTCATTCCGGGGTATTATTGCTTATTTTAAAATTGTAAACGGTACGATCAACAAAGGTGATTTAGTCAAATTTGTGAATACCGGGAAAGAATATACCGCTGAAGAGATCGGGGTACTCAAGCTTGATATGTCACCTCAGCAGACACTCAGTGCGGGCAATGTGGGGTATATCATTTCAGGCGTCAAGACCTCAAAGGAAGTCAAAGTAGGGGATACGATCACGCATGTAAAACGTCCGTGCCCGAAAGGGATCGAAGGTTTCCAGGAAGTTAAACCCATGGTGTTCGCGGGTGTTTATCCCATCGAGACGGAAGATTTTGAGGACCTGCGTTCGTCCATAGAGAAACTACAACTCAACGATGCCTCATTGACCTTTGAAGCGGAATCGTCGGCAGCATTGGGCTTTGGGTTCCGTTGCGGCTTCCTGGGAATGCTCCACATGGAGATTATCCAGGAACGGCTTGAACGGGAGTTTGACATGAATGTTATTACCACCGTACCCAACGTGTCCTATAAAGTTTACACCAACAAGGGAGACCTGATTGAAGTGCATAATCCCTCGGGGTTGCCGGATATCATGGCTATCGACCGGATAGAAGAACCGTTTATCCGGGCTTCCATCATTACCCGCACCGACTATATCGGGCAGATCATGACGCTCTGCCTCGGTAAACGGGGAGAACTGGTGAAACAAAACTATATTTCCGGAAACCGGATGGAGCTGATCTATGACCTGCCATTGGGGGAGATTGTATTCGACTTTTACGACCGGCTGAAGAGTATCTCGAAGGGATATGCTTCGTTCGATTACCATATGAGCGGATTCCGTCCATCAAAACTGATTAAGCTGGACATCTTGCTAAACGGGGAACCTGTGGATGCCCTTTCGTGTCTTATCCATGTGGATAATGCCGTTCCCCTGGGAAAACGCATGTGCGAAAAACTAAAGGAGCTCATCCCGCGCCAGCAGTTTGACATTGCGGTACAAGCGGCTATCGGGGCTAAAATCATTTCACGTGAAACGATTAAAGCGGTCCGGAAAGATGTAACCGCCAAATGTTACGGGGGGGATATCAGCCGGAAACGTAAACTGTTGGAGAAACAGAAAAAAGGGAAGAAGCGCATGAAGCAAATCGGGAATGTGGAAGTCCCCCAGAAAGCATTTCTGGAAGTCTTAAAGCTGGATTGACGGGATGATCACCTGTCCGGGGAAAAAGAAACCGGCGGTGGACCTGTTAATCGGTTAGGTTTGCTTAAAGATGGCAGGAGATGATGTTGCTACTTGTTTTAGTTGTTATTGATAATAAGTAAGTTTGTTTCAAATGAAACTATTTTTTAAGTATAATTTTAAAATTTATTACATATTGATTGCGCAGAAAAGCAAATTATATGTGTAAATTTGCGACTTAATTTTTAATAAAAAAGGATAAACAATTACCAAAACGCTATATAATTATGTCAGAGTTAATTGGACATATTTCACAAATCATTGGACCGGTGGTCGATGTTTTCTTTGATTTGAAAGGAAAAGATGAAGTGAAATTGCCAGCCATTCACGATGCGTTGAGTATCGACCGGGGCAACGGGAAAGAGCTGATTGTTGAAATACAACAACACATTGGAGAGAACACAGTCCGGACAGTAGCTATGGACTCGACCGACGGACTCCGTCGTGGCCTGGAAGCAGTTGCATTGGGCCGGGCTATTTCCATGCCGATTGGCAATCAGGTAAAAGGGCGCTTGATGAATGTAATCGGGGACTCTATTGATGGAATGAAACCGTTGGACAAGAAAGGTTCTTACCCCATACATCGAGAAGCACCAAAATTTGAAGATTTATCTACCAAAACAGAGGTATTATTCACCGGTATCAAAGTCATTGACCTGATCGAGCCCTATTCAAAGGGAGGAAAGATCGGTTTGTTTGGAGGTGCCGGAGTTGGAAAAACGGTGTTGATTCAGGAGCTGATCAATAATATAGCCAAAGGGCATAATGGGTTTTCGGTGTTTGCCGGAGTTGGAGAACGAACCCGTGAAGGGAACGATTTGCTTCGGGAAATGATTGAATCGAATGTAATCCGCTATGGTGAAGAATTCAAGAAAAGCATGGAAGAAGGCAACTGGGATCTGTCGAAAATCGATTATTCGGAAGTTGAAAAATCCCAGGCAACACTTGTGTTCGGGCAGATGAATGAACCCCCCGGAGCCCGTTCGTCGGTCGCTTTATCGGGATTGACCGTTGCCGAATCATTCCGAGATGGGAATGGTGATGGAGCCAGTGGGGGACGAGACATCTTGTTCTTTATAGATAATATTTTCCGCTTTACACAGGCTGGTTCCGAGGTGTCTGCTTTATTGGGCCGTATGCCTTCTGCCGTGGGTTACCAACCTACCCTGGCTACTGAAATGGGAATCATGCAGGAGCGTATTACTTCTACGAAAAACGGTTCCATTACTTCGGTTCAGGCGGTTTATGTACCTGCCGATGACTTAACCGACCCGGCACCTGCCACTACTTTCTCGCACCTGGATGCTACAACCGTATTGAGTCGTAAAATATCGGAACTGGGTATATTCCCGGCCGTGGATCCACTGGATTCGACGTCGCGTATCCTGGATCCGCTGATTGTTGGAGAAGACCATTATCAAACGGCTCAACGGGTGAAAGAAATCTTACAACGCAATAAGGAGTTGCAGGATATTATTTCCATCCTGGGGATGGAAGAATTGTCGGAAGAAGACCGTTTGACGGTGAACCGGGCCCGCAAAGTCCAACGTTTCCTGTCGCAACCATTTTACATGGCTGCACAGTTTACCGGGCAACCGGGAGTCATGGTTCCCATTGAAGAAACGATCCGGGGATTCAAAATGATTCTGGATGGAGAATTGGACTATTTGCCGGAAATGGCTTTCCTGAGCGTGGGCACCATTGATGATGCCATTGCAAAAGGCCAGAAGCTAATTGAACAATCGAAAAAGTAATACGGTTAATTGGGAAATGCGTTAATTGGTTAATTTGTTGATAAGTACTGCAACCAACCGATCAACCACTTAACCACTTAACCAATCAACCACTTAACGAATTAGCCAGTCATGAAATTAGAAATAACAACTCCCGAACAAATATACTTTTCCGGCGAAGTAACTTCGGTGACCCTGCCCGGGACGAACGGACTCTTTACTGTGTGGGAAAACCATGCACCGCTTATTTCATCCCTGACAAAAGGTAAAATCAGTTACATGGTTGAAAAAATAGAACAAGAGCTGGATATTGATGGCGGTTTTGCCGAGGTGAGTAAAAATATCGTTACCGTTTGTCTTGAATTGGTTTAATTAAAAGATGGGAAAGCTCAAGAGACAACTTGAAATTTTGCTGACTGCTGTCATGTTAATCAGTGGTTGGGGAGTCTGGGGCTTGTTTATAATGGTTTTTCCCGGTAGTTATTTTGAAGGGTATCCGGCGATTCCCTGTTTCTTTTATGTCATGGGACTCATTCTTATCCATGTAATCACCCGTGACAGAAAAGAAAATCAACTGAAGCTGGTAAACCTGTACATGATACTGAGATTTAGTAAAGTGGCAGCAAGTGTGATATTTGCAGGAATTTACCTGTTGTTTGTCAAACATCAACTTCGGGACTTTAGTATCGTTTTTATTGGTTACTATTTATTATATCTGGGTTTGGAAACTTATTTTTTCTACAAAGTGGAAGAGATAATTAAAAATAAAAAAGTAGATGAATAGCTTACGAAAGATATTAAGCTTAATAGCAATATTTGTATTCCTGACGGGAGCAGTTGCTCTGGCCAATGAGCCGGTGGCCACTGAGAAGCCGAAAGAAGAAGTGAATGTGAAGGAATTGATTCTGGAACACCTGGCTGATTCGTACACCTGGCATCTGACCAAAATAGGGGAGACCGATATTGCCATTCCGCTTCCGATTATCGTTTACAGCCAAACCACCGGATGGCACGTGTTTTTATCCTCTGCTTTTCACGAAGGCTCTGCACACGATGGATTATCCATTGCTACCGATGGAAAATATAAAGGAAAAATCGTTGAAAAGGACGCACAGGGAAAAGATGTAAAGCCATTTGATTTTTCAATTACCAAGGTAGTATTCTCCGTGATGTTTAACAGCTTATTGCTAATCATCATCATACTGTCAGTTGCCCGTTCGTACAAGAAGGGCGTTTTCGAATCGAAAAAAGGCTTTGTGGGTTTTATGGAGTTGTTTATCATGAACATAAACGATGACGTCATAAAACCCTGTATCGGGAAAGATTACCGTCGATATGCACCCTATCTGCTCACTGTTTTCTTTTTCATTTTTATTAATAACCTGATGGGATTGATTCCTCTTTTCCCGGGGGGAGCCAATGTAACCGGTAATATTGCTATCACCTTTACCTTAGCGCTTATAACGTTCCTGATAGTCAATATCTCCGGATCAAAGGAATACTTCAAAGAAATATTCTGGCCGGATGTGCCTATGTGGTTAAAAGTTCCCATTCCATTGATGCCGGCTATTGAGTTGGTGGGAGTTTTTACGAAACCCTTTGCATTGATGATTCGTCTTTTTGCCAATATCCTTGCAGGTCACTCCATTGTGCTGGGACTAACGTGCCTGGTCTTTGTAACGGTAAAACTGGGTGTGGCCATGAATACCAGCATGAGCATCGTCTCTGTTTTGTTTAGCGTTTTTATAAATCTGGTGGAATTGTTGGTTGCCTATATTCAGGCTTATGTGTTTACCATGCTTTCGGCTGTATTTATCGGCTTGGCAAGGGTTGAACCGCATCATGCCAAAGAAGTGAACAAATAAAAGGTCCTGAAATTTCCTGACAGGGTACTTAAAGATAAGAAAGAATAGAAAAAGTATAAAGTTAAATCATTAAAAACTCAGTTTTTAATTCCTCGTTTGAGGGCTTAAAGGCTTAAAGAAAAAAATTATGTTACTGACAATTTTATTACAAGCAGCTGCAGGTGCAGCAGGTTTAGGAAAATTAGGTGCAGGACTTGGTGCAGGACTAGCTGCAATTGGTGCCGGTCTTGGTATTGGTCGTATTGGTGGATCTGCTATGGATGGCATTGCGCGTCAACCGGAAGCCGGTTCTGATATCCGTATGTCAATGATTATTGCTGCTGCTCTGGTAGAAGGTGCTGCATTGTTTGCCATCGTAGTTTGTGGTTTTATTCTTTAATTTCAGGCCGAGCCAAAGGTATAAAGGCTAAAGTCTGTTGATGTTTGAAATTAATTGCCAATTATCTGTTGTCAATTATGAATTATGAATTATTAATTGAGAATTAGTTATGTCATTATTATTGCCTGATTCCGGTCTGTTATTCTGGATGATTCTTTCATTCGGGATAGTTGCTTTTATCCTTGTAAAATATGGATTTCCCGTCATTATCGAAATGGTGGAAAGTCGTAAAACCTACATTGACGAGTCTTTACTGATTGCTAAGCAAGCCTATGAGCAAATGGCAATTGTGAAGGAGCAAGGTGAAGTTATTGTTGAAAATGCGCGTCGTGAGCAGGTGAAAATAATGAACGAAGCAGCTCAGACCCGTGACTTGTTATTGAAAGATGCCAAAGAAAAAGCAAGCCTCGAAGCAGTCAAGTTGGTTGAAGAAGCCCGAAAGCAAATTTTGATTGAAAAGGAAGATGCTATTCGCGATATTCGTCGTCAGGTAGCTGAATTGTCGGTCGATATTGCAGAAAAGGTACTTCGAGGACAATTGGATAAAAAAGCCGAACAAATGGATATGATTAACCGGTTGCTCGACGAAATTAATATATCTAAATCGTAATCCTCTATGAATACAGGACTCATACCGGTTCGTTATGCCACTGCTTTATTGGATTTTGCCAATTTGAGTAATCAGCAGGATCGTGTATACACCGAGACAAAGGCTGTAGTCGGGAACTATTTTCAATTCAGTGAATTGAAAACGGTGCTTGATAACCCCGTTTTGGCAAAAACCGAGAAACGGAAAGTCATTATACTGGCTGCCGGAGGTAATGTTAGTAAACCCTTTGAAAAATTTGTGGATTTACTGATGGAAAATAACCGTGAATCTCATTTGCTCAGTATCGCGTTGAAATATATCGACCTGTTTCGCAAACAAAAGAACATTCATTACGGGAAACTGACAACAGCTTCCACGATTAATGCAACAATTGAAAGGCGGTTAATGGATATGGTTGAGAATACCACGGGTGGAACTATTGAGATGGAGAAAATAATTGATCCTGAAATTATAGGAGGGTTTATGTTCGAAGTGGATTTTGTACGTTGGGATGCCAGCATCTCTGGTCAGCTACGAAGGATAAAGAAAGATTACATTGAGAAGAACAATAAAATTGTTTAATAAAATTCATAATGCATAATACACAGTGCATAATTAAAATTGCCGTTAATCCGTCAATTATGAATTATGGGTTACTAATTATTAATTAAAATAAGATGTCTGATAATATAAAGGTGAGCGAAGTATCTGAAATACTTCGGATGCAACTCGAAGGAATTGACACCAGCGTTCAGTTTGACGAAGTAGGTACCGTATTGCAGGTCAGCGATGGGGTGGTTCGTATTTATGGGTTACGTAATGCAGAGGCCAATGAATTGTTGGAATTTGAAAACGGTATTAAAGCCATCGTCATGAATCTGGAAGAAGATAACGTTGGGGCTGTACTGCTCGGGCCTACCAGCCAGATCAAGGAAGGGTTTACCGTGAAGCGAACTAAACGTGTGGCTTCCATTGAAGTGGGTGAAGGTATGCTTGGCCGTGTAATCAATCCGCTTGGCGAACCATTGGATGGCAAAGGAAAATTGACCGGGGAAATGATTGAAATGCCCCTTGAGCGGAAAGCTCCCGGGGTAATTTACAGACAACCCGTAAATCAGCCGTTACAAACCGGACTTAAAGCGATTGATGCTATGATCCCCATTGGACGTGGACAACGTGAGTTGATTATCGGTGACCGTCAGACCGGGAAAACAAGTGTTGCTATCGACACGATTATTAATCAGAAGACTAATTTCGATGCTGGTGATCCTGTATATTGTATTTATGTGGCTATCGGTCAGAAAGGTTCGACTGTAGCTTCCATTTTAAATACGTTGCAGGAACATGGAGCTATGGAATATACCATTATTGTAGCTGCTAATGCTTCCGATCCGGCAGCGTTGCAATACTACGCCCCCTTTGCCGGTGCGACGATCGGTGAATTTTTCCGTGACACAGGTCGGCATGCCCTGGTTGTTTACGATGATTTATCAAAACAGGCTGTTGCTTACCGGGAAGTATCCTTGATTCTTCGTCGTCCTTCGGGTCGTGAAGCCTATCCGGGTGATATTTTCTATTTGCACTCCCGGTTGCTCGAACGCGCAGCCCGTGTGATATCACAACAGGAAGTAGCAGAGCAGATGAACGATTTGCCCGATACACTTAAAGGAAAGGTAAAGGGAGGTGGTTCGTTAACTGCATTGCCGATTATCGAAACCCAGGCGGGAGATGTGTCGGCATATATTCCTACCAATGTAATTTCTATTACCGATGGCCAGATATTCCTGGATACCGACTTATTCAACCAGGGGAATCGCCCGGCTATCAATGTTGGTATCTCAGTTTCGCGTGTAGGTGGCAATGCTCAAATCAAAGCCATGAAGAAAGTGGCAGGAACGCTAAAGATCGATCAGGCTCAATTCCGGGAACTGGAAGCATTTACCAAATTTGGGGGTGATATGGATCCTGTTACAGCTATGACGATTGATAAGGGACAGAAAAATACCCGTTTATTAGTTCAGGCGTTACACGAAACATTGTCTGTTGAGAAACAGGTAGCTGTGCTTTATTGTGGAACACACGGTTTATTGTCGAATGTCAAGCTGGATCAGGTGCAGAAGTTTCAGAAGGAATTCCTAATGGTTATGGAATTGTCGCATCAATCCGATGTGTTGGATGTCCTCAAAAAAGGAATAATGAATGACGAAGTGGCTGCTATTATTGAAAAAGTGGCCGGGGAAGTTGCAAAAAGAGTGGCTATATAAAACCTTGCCCTCTAATTCCTTCCCTTTAATGGGCGGGGAACATAAGATATATTGTATTATTTGTGAATTATGCATTTTTAATTATGCATTAAATTATGGCTTCATTAAAGGAAATAAAATCACGTATTCAGTCTGTCAAATCGACTCAGAAGATCACATCGGCAATGAAGATGGTGTCTTCGGCAAAGTTGCGTAAAGCACAAAAAGCCATTGAGAATTTATTCCCGTATGAGCAACGATTGAATGGTTTACTGAATAACTTTTTGAGTGCGGAAGAAAATAATTCATCTGTTTTCTCAGAGACCCGGGAAGTGAAGCGTGTAGCTATTGTAGTTTTTTCATCAAACTCAAGTTTGTGTGGGGGCTATAATTCGAATGTAGCCAAACTGTTGGCTCAAACTGTTGAAAACTATCACAAACTGGGGCGTGAACATATATTGATTTTCCCGATTGGGAAAAAGGTAGCGAAAGCAAGCCGTAAGCTGGGTTTTGCCCCTGAAACAAATTTTGAGGCAATGGCTGATAAGCCTAGTTATGCAGAAGCTATGAATCTGGCCGATGATTTAATTAACTTGTTTAAGAATAGGGATATTGATAAGATAGAGCTGATTTATCACCATTTTAAAAGTAAAAGCTCCCAGGTTTTAACTTCTGAGATATTTTTACCTTTTCAATTGAAACCTGCTGAAAAAGGCACTGTTGCGCTTGATTATATTGTCGAGCCAGATCGCGATACGATAATGTCGGAATTGATACCAAAAGTGCTGCGTTTGAAGATTTATACGGCTTTACTTGATTCTAATGCATCGGAACATGCAGCGCGTACAATGGCTATGCAAATGGCAACAGACAATGCAACCGACTTATTACAAGAACTGTCCCTACAATATAACAAATCCCGACAACAAGCTATCACCAACGAATTGCTTGATATCATCGGCGGTTCATTCGGACAGAATTAGAATTAAGGTTTTATTTAGATTAAACAACAAAGGCTGCGGATTTCGTAGCCTTTGTTGTTTATAATACTACCCAGATATAAGGTTGTAAATGGTAAACTTGTAATTTATGGGGTATTATGACCGATTGTGTTTTATAACAAAATAAGAAATGCTTAGCTTGAAAAACTTTTTACATCTTTTCTATTGTCCGGGAATTAATAATTCTCTTTTTTAAGAGAATATAGCCGCAATAGATTAAACCGGAAAGAATTAAGAAACTTCCCCCATCAGGAATCGGAATCGGTTGATCTAAAGGGATATTGCCTGGATCGGAAAAGCTTTCAACTTTTTGGAGGTTTCTGTTTATCTGATTTGCTGTGGAATCTCCGAATACCGATAGATCTAAATTTGCAGCATTAATTCCTCCATTTTGTAAGCCTGAATTATTTTGAGAACTTTTGTGAGAGCCAAATGTATTCGATAATCCTGCCACACTGGTGCCCCCTCCTCCGTTTATTGAACTATTTTTCGATCCATTAAGCTCCCCGGCTCTCATATTAGATTTGAAGTGGTTATTATGAATTGTGACTGCAGCAATATTCTGAATAACTCGCTTCGTGGAGCCTGCAGCCGTATAATTGTATCTATTCCTTTGAGTTTTATTCTCAGTCGGGATATTTAATTCGGAGTCGTCATTTTGATTTCCACTAGCATTACCTGGTGCATTCTTGATTGCTTTTATAAAACTGATTGACGTTGAAGCTTTACTTATACCGGATTTGCTAAAATTAACACCCTGATCTTCTGTAAAATAGATTCTATGCCGATATAAATCGGGACTCCCCAATGGAGAATATAAAAGCGCAAGCAGAATACCTGCCCATGTTAGGACCCAAATTAATATGGTATTTTCACTTTTATGCATTGAGGTTATTCTATCGAAAAATTGATATTATTTTTTTCGGTTTTTAATAGACCCCAAATTTACAAATAATAATGTAATATGCTGATAAATAATACTTTGTAGTAATTAGTGCTACAACGTATTATTTATTCTACACTCGAGAAGGAAAGGTAATGAATAATTCGTAGATTTTTATTCAAATAAATGATCTATGTAGAATCGTAATATATAATGAGTTATTAATGAATAGAGTAATTGGTATAAATCTCTTTGGAAGAAAGTCGTACTTTTAAAGATCACAATTTACACTACATATGTTTGTAGTAAACTTCCTGTTGAATGTAGCATATATTTTTATTCTTTAAAATCAAAAGCAAAACGGGATGATCCGAATTTTAAAAACAGCTCATTAATTAATATTATTTAACAATATTGTGGCATTTCGGTCGCACATATTAACACATATTTATTGTTTATATATGCAAAATGACTGAAATTAGTCAACTCGTAGAATAAAATTGTAATAATAATTCGAAAAGTATGAGGTGTTTTGCATACATAAATGAGAGTTTACGTCTGTAAGAAAAAATACCTCCTTTCTGTGTGTAAAAACGAAAGGAGGTACTGAAATCGGACAGATTAACTTTCTGTTTCTAATATCGATGATAATTTAAGGGATAATTATAAGTTTAGTTGATTCTTGTGCGGGAGTAATTCCTTTTACCAGATAAGTCCCTTTTGGAAAAGTTGCAGGTATTGTTGTTATGCAATTTGCACCCATGGGAGTTGTTTTAATAATTCTGCCAGATACGTCATAAATTAGAATTTGACCATTACAATCAAGTGAATTTTGAACAAAGATGGTCTGTTGTGAACAGAATATCTTTAAATCCACATTTCCAATTGTTGATGCATTTGTGGTCAGGTCAGCATTTGTTACAATTTTAAAACGGTTTACGGGTTGGGTTGTTTTAGCCGCGGAGAAAGAATAAGTAGTACCGCTTGCGGTTATATCTGTGGTTGTATTTTCCTGTAAATCGATTAAATAAAGGTTGGAATACTTGCCGTTCAGGTTCTCGTGTGTAAATTTGAGGATATAATTTGTATCTTCTCCTGCCAAAAACCCGATATTCGTATTGTTTATATTATCAACAGAGTTGACCTGATAATCACCGTCGGGCTCCATGGCAAAAATCTGAGGCGCTGAAGGAGAGCCTAAGAATTTGTTCCCATCCCACCCGTTATCGAAATTATGAGAACAGGATGGATTTGTAAAGATCCACATTTTATCTGTATAACGGGACCCCCTGACATCAATGCGTGTATAAATCCTATCCGCATTATTAACCGCCTTTACCCTTTGCCTGTCACTATTTCTGGTAACCACAGAACTGTACGGAATGCCCAGTGTGGTAGAAACAGGGGTTGTGGTGTTCATCATGACCAAAAAGCCCTGCATAGAAGGAATTTGACCGGGCACACCACCTGAACCTGCTGTGTTCTGGGGTGCAGAAACATATTGCCCCGGATTGCCATCGGTACCTGTTTGAGTATTCCAATCTGCCAGACTTCCCGTGTTATAAAGGTAAATAGTCTTATCCAGGTCATTTCCAAAAGATAATTTAGTAATGTCAATCGCAGCAGTATACGGATTACTTAACAAATGTTGTCCGGGAAAATCTGCACCCGAGGTGTAGGAGAGGGCCTGAGAAAAATCACTGTTTATCAGCTGCCCCTGGAAATAATAAGTTTTAGCTGCAGGTTGGGTAATCTCATAACCTGTAAAGGGTGTTAGTATCGAAGAGTTAACCAATTGCATCCAACGGTTAGTCGTTGCATAGCCGCTTCCTTTTCCCGATTCATTGTATTGCCGGACGTAATCTCCATCGAACATAGGGCTTGCTGTGACAGTACTTACGGGTATACCAAAAAACTGCCATTTATATTTTCCTCCCGGCGTGCTATTGGTCAAATCCCAGGACGCTTTGCTGTACATTTCGACAGTGGCGGGAACAGGATTGCCTGAGGTATTATTGAATATCAGAGTGCCGTTTGGGGCTGATGAACTTGATTTAACCGTTAATCCCGTAACACCGGCATTATTGGCTATTTGTTGAGCTGTCATTTTAGCTCCCGGATTTATTATCAGGCTTTTCCCACTATTAATCAACAAAGTGCCATTTACAGTGGCGCTGTCGGTTAAGGTAACCCCGGCAGCATTGTCAATACTCATATTTCCGTAAGTTCCGGCAATAGCTGTTTGAGCTGCAGAGCCATTGTATACTACGCTGCCTGGCCATGTTTTTCCTCCGGGAATCGGTGTTGCAGTACTATTCTGGGTCTTGAGAGTTCCAGTTCCACTTATTGTGCTGCCTCCCATTAATGCAAAAGTGCCCATATCCAGTGTTGCACCATTGTCGATGGTTAGCATGGTGCTGTTAAGAATACCCGAAGCAGTTGTTCCGGAAGGATTACTGATTTGCAATGAAGCATAAGTGCCGGGACTTACTGTTTGGGGGATCGTTGCATGGTTGTAAATAACTCCAAAAGTCCAGGTCGTTCCGTTAGGAAGCGGAGTTGTTGATGTATTCTGTGTCTTTAGTATTCCAGAGTCTCCAATGGTTGAAGAAATCGGACCACTCAATGCATTTGTCCCCATGTCCAATATTGAACCCGATGTAATATTGAGTGTTCCCCCGACAGCAATATCTGTTGCTGCTGTTGCTATGTTGCCCGGATTATCAATTGTCAGGTTGTTGAATGTCGTTAATGAGGTACCACCAAGGGTTTGTCCATAATAGGAATTGCCATTTAGTATGACGGTGCCTGTTCCGGCAACAACAGTTCCTGTTCCGGCAGTATTGTTGGTAAACTGATCAATAATATTAAGTGTTGATGGCAGGTACTTTGTCCCGGAGCCGCTCAGAATCAAATTGTGGTATCCGGGTGTGTTTCCATTCGGATTCAGGATACCCTGAGAATTATTTCCATTAAATTCAACTGTATTTTCGGTAGACGAAGCCTCAAGGGTACCGTTGTTTAGAAGTGTTCCTGAAATGCCCGTATAAGAATCATCCGAAGGTCTTACTAAAGTTCCGTTTGCAATGGTAAGATTATAAAAAACGGTATTGCCAATGAAAGCAACGTTTCCGATGGTAGCTGCATCTGCATTAAATAAAACGGTAGACGTATTCGCATTAAACAGTCCTCCCGATTCAACACCCCAGGAGGCATTTGCTCCGGTAATCGTGATTGTCCCTCCAGTGGCAGGAGCATTCAGTACCCCACCGGCATTAATTTGAATGGATTTGCAGCTGGCTGTAACCGGTAATGTCGGGGCATAAGTTGTAGTATAGGTGTTTGGAATTATGGCTCCCTTGTCTGTGTTTGGAACTCCATTAGGTAACCAGTTGGAAGAATTATTCCAATCGGTGCTGAATGTTCCGGTCCAACTGTAATCGGTGGCGGATTGGGGAGCAATAGTCGCTTGAAAGGCCCCCCAGGTAGAAGGAATATCTGCAAAATCCACATCCTGAATGGTAATATATTCCAAATTCGTATTATAACCGGATCTGCCTGATTCCTGGTTATAATATGTTCCGGCAATAAAACTACTTGTCCAGATAGTGAGATCCGG
>JAUZOM010000093.1 GCA_030706465.1 Bacteroidota bacterium
GTGAGGTAATCGTAGGCTATTTTGTCACTCGAGAGATATTTGGCGGTCATGCGAACGAAAATTCTCGTATAAAATTGATAACCCTTGAATAATAATCCTTTTTGCGGTTCATTCATTTCAAGAATCAACAAATGTCCTCCGGGCTTTAAAACGCGGTAAATTTGTTGCAAACTATCGTTCAATTTCTCAAAATTACGAATTCCAAAAGCAATAGTCGCAGCATCAAAACTTTCATCGCCAAAAGATAAGTCGCAACAATCCTGAACCTGCAAATCAATCTTATCACTTAAATTTTCTTTTGCAATTTTTATTCGGCCCTTTTCCAACATTCTGTCTGATATATCTACTCCGGTCACATGATCGGGATTCAAGTACTGATAAGATTTTATACACATATCGGCTGTACCGGCTGCAATATCCAGAATCTGCTTGGGATTATATTTCTTAAGTGCCAATAACGATTGTTTTCGCCAGAGACGTGCCATCCCCCAAGACATTATATCATTGAATTTATCGTACTTATCGGAAATCGTATTGAACATTCTGGCAAGCTGCGCAGTTTTTTCCTCGTCTTGATTATATGGTTTTACCTTCGTAAAATCTTCAACATGTTTATTTTTATTCATATAGTTGTTTTATCGCTTAATCCGGATCAGAGTTTATAACAAAAGTATAATCCCGTATGGTTTGGGTCAATAATTGGAGAAACAGTAAGTCTTTTCGGAAAAAATTTCATAACGCCATCATAGGCCCAATAAGTAGCATTAGTCATTAACATTCCAACGGCAGCTCCCATTAAAACATCACTTGTCCAGTGGTAATTATTAGCAATACGGGCAATTCCAACCCAGGTTGCTGTTGCGTATCCTCCAGCCGAAATCCAGGGACTTATATAGCCCAATTCATGATCCAAGAAAGTTGCAGCGACAAAGGCCATTGCTGTATGTTGTGATGGAAGTGAATAGATGTTTTGAATGCCAGTATAAGTACGTCCCGGTGGTCTGAGTGATTTAGTGAGCATTTTACCATTATAGACTATAAAATCACTCGCTATATAGGATACAGCCAAAATGACTGATTTATCTATAAAAGGATGTCTGGATGCAACTCCACAAAAACTTATTGCATAAGCCGCAATTGACGGAACATAGCGTAACTGATCTTCATAAAGATTGGCATAAATGCCGGTTGTTGCGGGATTATAATTCCATCTTAATGTCTTTTGTAAATCTTCTTTCAATCCCGGAATGCAGATTATAGCAACACTTCCCAAGGCAAGACTTACAGGAACAATGCTTTCATGAGCAAAACGGCTCTCATACCATTTTTTATGAATATCAAGTCTGTTTACCGAAGTAGAATCTATTACTTTCAACGAATCGGATTGGGCTACCGTTTTATTGCTGAAAAATAATATTATCATTATAATCGACAGAATTCTCATGTTCTGTTCCTTTAATTTGATCGAAAGAATCCTCCTGATCTACTAAGTTTTAGCTACAGGATTTTTAGAGCTTCTGGCTATCAACCAAACACCCCAGATAATAAACGGCAAACTAAGCAGTTGTCCCATATTCAGTGTCAAATTTGACTCAAATACTTCCTGATTGTTTTTAATAAATTCCAATAAAAAACGGGAGCCAAAAATTCCAATCAAAAATACGCCAAATATCAACCCGTTCTTTTTATAGGCTTCTTTTTTCCAATACATCCACCATACTATTGCAAATGTTATGAGACAATAAATCATTTCATAAATTTGTGTCGGATGCATAGGCTGTGTTTCCCCACTGCGGACGAAAATAAATCCCCAAGGTAGGGAAGTGACACTGCCATATATTTCAGAGTTCATCAGGTTCCCGAAACGAATGCATGCCCCGCAGATTGCTACACCAATAACCAATCGGTCAAAAATCCATACATAACCTTTTTTGGATACATTCTTATTGAAAAAATACATGGCAATCAGAATTCCAATGGCTCCTCCATGGCTTGCCAATCCACCTCGCCAGATATATAATAATTCCCAGGGGTGCGAAATATAATGATTTCCGTAATCAAATGTTATTCCCAGAAAAGTTACAGGTTCCTTTAGTAAATGCCATTCATAAAAGAAACAATGTCCCAGGCGTGCTCCCAGTATAGCTCCGATAACTGTGTACAGAAAGAGTTTATCCAACCAGGTTTCAGGAAGCTTTTCATTTTTGAAAAGTCGCTGGACAATCAATAAAGTAAACCAAATACCTGCAGCCCAAAGTATCCCATACCAACGAATGGTAAGTGGTCCTAAGTGTAAAAATACCGGGTCGACATTCCATGTTATAAAATTTAACAGCATACAATTATGAGAGTTTAAATAATTGGTTTAAAAGATTATTAGTTGATAGAAGCTATACGAATAATTCAATAGGAATAATTTTATAGAATTAAATCCAGTCAACCATTAGACATTAGTCGATGCTCCATGGCAATTTTTATATTTTTTCCCACTTCCACAAGGACACGGATCGTTACGCCCGACTTTCTTTTCCACACGTATTGGTTCATGATGTTGTAATTCACGGGTATCCTGTTTTGTCGGATCAGCACTACTACCTCCACCAACTTCATCTTTTTGAGTCTTGTATTTGCTTAAATCCATTCGTTGACTTGGCCTTGCTTCACGTACCTGCTCCGGTTCACGTACCGGAATCTGTCCACGCATCAATATAGCCAACACTTTCCGGTTGATAGTATCAATCATTTCCTTGAACAAACCAAATGATTCCAGTTTATAAATTAACAGAGGATCTTTTTGTTCGTAACTTGCATTTTGAACGGAATTCCGCAATTCATCCAACTGACGAAGATGTTCTTTCCATTCATCATCAATTACATAAAGTAAGGTTTGTTTTTCAAATGCTTTTACGACTTCACGAGCCTCCGATTTATAGGCTGCTTCCAAATTGGCTGTTATATTGAATACTCTTTTGCCATCAGAAACAGGGATCAAAATACTTTCATACTGTTGTCCCTTTTGTTCATAGACCTGTTTGATAACCGGATAAGCAACAGATGCTAATTTGTCCATTTTACGTTTAAAGGTCCCGATAGCAGCTTCTACGACCTGATCACTTAATGTACTTATTTTAGTTGATTGAAATTCATTTTCCTGAAATGGAATATCCATTGCAAAAACTTTCATCAAATCAAGTTCCAACTGTTCATAGTCTCCGTTATTTCGGGCATTTTCTACAGCATTTTCAGCTGTATCGTAAATCATGTTGGTAATATCTACCCCAATACGTTCACCCATCAAAGCGTGGCGTCGTTTAGAATACACCACTTCACGTTGTGAATTCATCACATCATCGTATTCAAGCAAACGTTTACGAATTCCAAAGTTATTTTCTTCCACTTTCTTCTGAGCACGTTCGATGGATTTCGAAATCATGGAGTGTTCAATCATCTCACCCTCCTGGAATCCTAATTTATCCATGATACCGGAAATACGCTCCGAACCGAATAAACGCATCAAATCATCTTCAAGAGAAACGTAGAAGATAGAAGATCCCGGATCACCCTGACGTCCTGCACGTCCGCGTAACTGACGGTCAACACGACGACTTTCGTGACGCTCTGTCCCAATAATCGCCAAACCACCTGCTGCTTTTACATCCGCACTCAATTTTATATCTGTACCACGTCCTGCCATATTAGTCGCAATTGTTACCGTTCCGCTTTGTCCGGCTGCAGCTACAATTTCGGCTTCACGTTGATGCAACTTTGCATTCAATACATTGTGCTTAATTTTACGACCATTTAGCATTCTGCTGAGCAATTCGGATATTTCTACTGAAGTTGTACCTACTAACACGGGTCTTCCGGAAGCAACTAAACGATCGATTTCTTCGATAACTGCAGTATATTTTTCACGTTTTGTCTTATAAACACGGTCTTCCATATCATGCCGGGCTATAGGACGATTGGTTGGAATAACCACGACATCCAATTTGTAGATATCCCACAACTCGCCGGCTTCTGTTTCTGCGGTTCCCGTCATACCCGAAAGTTTATGGTACATACGGAAATAATTCTGCAGTGTAATGGTCGCAAATGTTTGTGTTGCTGCTTCAATTGTAACATTTTCTTTTGCTTCAATAGCCTGGTGTAATCCGTCTGAATAACGGCGGCCATCCATGATACGCCCGGTTTGTTCGTCTACAATTTTTACTTTGTTCTCCAGAACTACATACTCCACGTCTTTTTCAAACAAGGTGTATGCTTTCAATAATTGGTTGATTGTGTGAACACGTTCTGATTTTATAGAATAAGCTTGAAGAATATCATCTTTGCTGGACTGCTTTTCTTCTGCTGTAAGCGTTTTATCTTTTTCTAATTCAGCAATTTCACTTCCTACATCAGGCAACACAAAAAATTGGGCATCATCTGTATTACTGGTTATTAAATCAATTCCTTTGTCTGTCAGTTCAATCGTGTTGTTTTTCTCATCGATGACAAAGTAGAGCGGATCAGTAGCAATATACATATTCTTGTTATTTTCCTGCATATAAAACTCTTCAGTCTTAAGCAGGAGTGCTTTAATTCCCTGTTCGCTCAGATATTTGATCAACGGTTTATTTTTAGGCATCCCCTTATACGAACGAAACAAGGCCAGAGCGCCTTCTTCACGCTCCTTCTCATTCTCCGACTTGATCAGATTACGGGCATCCGATAAGTACTTCGTTGCAAGGGTTTTTTGAGCGTTTACCAAACGCTCTACTTTCGGGCGGAATTCTTCAAATAACTGATCTTCTCCTTTAGGTACCGGACCTGAAATAATTAAAGGAGTACGGGCATCATCAATCAACACCGAGTCAACTTCATCCACGATTGCATAATTGTGTTTGCGTTGTACCAAATCCAGTGGGGCGGTTGCCATATTGTCACGGAGGTAATCAAAGCCGAATTCATTGTTGGTACCAAAGGTGATATCTGCCAAATAGGCCTGACGACGGTCTTCGGAGTTTGGCTGGTATTTGTCTATACAGTCAACGGTCAAACCATGAAACATATAAAGCGGTCCCATCCATTCAGAGTCACGTTTCGACAGGTAATCATTCACCGTAACCACATGTACACCATTTCGGGTTAAAGCATTCAGGAAAACTGGCAGTGTGGCTACCAAGGTTTTTCCTTCACCGGTACCCATTTCCGATATTTTTCCTTTATGGAGTACAACACCACCAAATAGCTGCACATCATAATGCACCATTTCCCATTTAATGAGCGAGCCGCCAGCTGTCCATTCGTTTTTGTAATGTGCCTGATCTCCCAGGATTGTTACAAAGTCATGTTTAGTTGCCAGTTCCCGGTCAAAATCATTGGCAGTCACAACCACTTCTGAATTTTCAGTCAGACGGCGTGCTGTATCTTTCATAATGCTAAAAGCTTCCGGCAGTACTTCATCCAATATCTCTTCGTATTTGGATGTTATCTCTTTCTCTAGTTTATCTATTTCAGTGTATGCCTTCTCTCGAAGGTTAATTTCAGTTTCTTCTATGCTTGCTTTGAGTTCTGCAATGCGTGTAACTTCCGGAGCCACAAATTCCTGAATCCTTATTTTAAGAGTTTCTGTTCGAGCCCGCAATTCATCATTTGAGAGAGCAACTATTTCCTCATAAACGGCTTTGATTTTATCAACATACGGGGTTATCTCTTTCAAGTCACGCTGTGCTTTATTCCCCAATATTTTTCCTAAAAAGTCATTAAATCCCATTATTTCAATGTTTTATATAATTTTATCGTTGTGTTTTTGTCTGTTTTGTCAGTTCTTAGAAAAAAGACTGACAAAGATACTATTTTTTTCGTCTTATAAACGAGGAAACTGCTAATTTATTAGGTAACATTATTAAATCAAAAAGCGCTCCAAATTTCTTTAGAGCGCTTAATTATGAATTGTAAATTATCAATTATGAATTAATCAGGTATTCATTCCGCCGCAGACATGGATTACTTGTCCGCTTACATAGCTGGACAAATCAGAGGCCAGGAACAAGGTTACTTTAGCCACTTCTTCCGGAGTTCCGCCACGACGCAAGGGGATCGTTTCATTCCATTTGGCACGTTGGTCTTCACTCAGGGCATGAGTCATTTCTGTTTCAATAAATCCGGGAGCAATGGCATTGGCACGGATACCACGTGAACCTAATTCTTTAGCAACCGATTTTGCTAAACCGATTAGTCCTGCTTTAGAAGCTGAATAGTTTGCTTGTCCGGCATTGCCCGATACACCCACTACTGAGCTCATATTAATAATACTACCATTTTTTTGTTTCATCATGATAGGGGTAACGGCATGGATAAAGTTAAAGGCCGATTTCAGGTTTACGTTGATAACGGCATCCCATTGTCCTTCACTCATACGCATCATCAGACCGTCTTTGGTGATACCGGCGTTGTTTACCAACACATCGATACGTCCGAATTCTTTTTGAATTTCGCTTACTACGGTATGAGTTTCATCAAAATTGGCAGCATTCGAAGCATATCCTTTTGCTTTTACTCCTAAAGCCTCAATTTCGCTTTGTGTTGCCAGCGCATTTTCATCGATGTACAAATCGGTAAAAGCGATATTAGCTCCTTCACTCGCCAGTTTAAGGGCGATTGCTTTTCCAATGCCGCGTGCAGCACCGGTTACGATAGCTACTTTTCCTTCTAATAATTTCATGTTTACGATTTTAATTGTTTTACATCCAAATTGTCCCGGCTTAATTCAATTACTTGCTTATTTTAATAGCTTACTTGAAAAAAGCCTGTTGTAAATCCGTGTTTCTAAAATGAACTATAAAAATTCCGGGGCAAAGATACTGCTTTTTTCCTAAAATAGTAAAAAAACTGCATAAATTGCTCCCTTTTGTGCAGAAAAAGGAGCCTCCAACCAATTGAAGGCTCCTTTAAAACGGGGTACCGTTTTTGTAATTATCTTTTTAAAGGTTTAATCTTATTCAGCAAACTTGTTTGTTTTACAATGGAAATCCGCTTTGCCGATGGACTCATTGATGATGAAGCCGTTTCGTCATGATAGGTCAAATTTCCCAGAAAGGTTCCGTAAATGTTATTCCCATAAAAATCAACCAGATTGTATTCAATGGCATAATTTTTATTAATTGTTGATACGACAATACTCCCCGATTTTACCGGGTTAACCGTTTTCCCTATAAAAAATGAACCCCATACTGAAATTCCATCAGCACTAAAAGCTGGGTTTGATGTATTTGGTTTAAAATCTGACAAATAGCTTAAACTTATTACAGAATAAGACCCAACAGGCAAACTGTCAGTAATCGCTAAAGGCAAATTGAACGATAAGACCAATGTATCTCTAGCTCCAAATAAATAAACATCAAAGTAATTCGACAGGCTTGTATCAAATTTATCCCCCCTGTAAATCAAGTGGCCTTCATTCGTGATTGGAACGATTTGATCGCTGACATTTACGTTACAGGTAGAAGTCAAATCACCGGCTTTAGCTGTTATGACCGCATTTCCAACTCCGATTCCTTCAATTTTTCCGTTTACGACTGTCACAACGCTTGAGTTACTAGTCGTCCAGGTTATAGGAAATTTATTGATGTCACCTTTCACTTGTATTGTTGCAATTAAAGAATCCGTTTGAGCAATGTTGAAAACCTCTGTTGTTTTATTCAACGTAATGCTGGTAATTTCATTTTTTGTACACGAAGCGAATAGTACAAGTGTAAACAAAGAAACCAGTAAACTCAATTTCATTATTTCTTTCATGTTTAATCTGTTTAGTTGTGAAAAAGTAAACAAATGTAATACAAATTATTTAATTTTCAAGTACGTTAATGAAATCTAGGCACTTTCACTGAAAGACTTTTGTTTTTATAACCTTTACAGTAAAAAAGAGATATGGAAAACAGGCTTGGTACTCACAGCGTGTATGATTTGTGAATTCAATCTTGTTGGGATAATAGAATATCGTTATCAGATTTCACAAGGTGATATACAGAAACGCTGTTGGAAAACTTTCGCGAATTTCATTCACAATAAAACCTATGGATTTTCAATCCATAAGTTTTGAGCCAACTATTTGTACGACCCTTTTAATGTTTATTTCTCAGTATAAAGTAAGATTACCACTCTATAAAACAGAAAATCGCCCGATTCCTCAGACGATTTTCTTTAAACTTTCAACTCTTAACTATCAACAGTTAACTGTTTACGCATTCATTGATACCAGAAACTCATCGTTATTTTCGGTCCTTTCCATACGGTCTTTCAGGAATTCCATGGCCTCCATCGAATTCATGTCTGCCAGGTGACGGCGTAGTATCCACATACGGTTCAGGGTATCCTGGTCGAGCAGTAAATCATCACGACGCGTACTTGAAGCCATAATATCCACAGCCGGGAAAACACGTTTGTTCGACAACTTCCGGTCGAGTTGTAATTCCATATTACCGGTTCCTTTGAATTCTTCAAAAATTACCTCGTCCATCTTCGAACCGGTCTCAGTCAATGCGGTGGCTATAATAGTCAGACTACCACCATTTTCGATATTACGGGCAGCACCAAAGAAACGTTTTGGTTTGTGCAATGCATTGGCATCGACACCACCGGAAAGTATCTTACCTGATGCTGGTGAAACCGTGTTATAAGCCCGGGCAAGTCGTGTAATGGAATCAAGCAGAATAACCACATCCTGACCGCATTCCACCATACGTTTTGCTTTTTCGTGAACCATGCTGGCTACTTTTACATGACGTTCTGCCGGTTCATCGAACGTGGAAGATACCACTTCAGCACGCACGCTCCGAGCCATATCGGTTACTTCTTCCGGACGCTCATCAATCAGCAGTACAATCATATACACTTCCGGATGATTGGCGGCAATAGCATTGGCAATGTCTTTCAGTAATACGGTTTTACCGGTTTTAGGTTGAGCAACGATTAATCCGCGTTGGCCTTTTCCGATAGGACAGAATAAATCAACAATCCGGGTAGAAAGTGTATCGTTCTTTCCACTGCAAAGATTAAACTTGACGTCCGGGAAAAGTGGGGTAAGGTGTTCGAAAGGAACCCGGTCACGAACATATTCCGGCGAACGGCCGTTTATTTGTGCCACCTTAATAAGTGGAAAGTATTTTTCGCCTTCTTTTGGAGGACGAATCGCTCCTTTAACGGTATCACCGGTCTTCAGTCCGAACAATTTTATTTGCGATTGTGATACGTAGATATCATCGGGAGAAGCCAGGTAATTATAATCGGCTGATCGAAGAAAACCATAACCATCCGCCATCATTTCCAATGTACCGGTTCCTTCCAGTATGCCATCAAAATCAAACTGCTTTTCGCCTTTATCCGCACGTTGGTTAAACTTGTTTCGGTTGATATTTGTATTGCCGTTATTAATGTTCGTGCTTATTTTTGCAGGTCTGATTTCAGAGACTTCCGGACTGGTCTTTACTTGTTCTTCTGACAGTTCGGTTTCTACTTCCGGAACAAACAAGGTTTCTTCCACACTGGAATCAATCTCAGAAGACCTGTCTTCCAGCACAAAAACTTTTGTTGGGGTAGGGGCAGGTGTCACAATGACCTCTGCTTCCGTTGCTTCTACTTTCTCAACTACCGGTTTGGCGACAGCTGGTTTATTGGCTTTCGGTTGTTTTGGTTTATTGGACTTTTTTGAAGCCGGTTTAGGCGCTTCTGCCGGATTATTTTCAACCGGTTTAGCTTCAACACGAACCGGCTCTGCTTGTTTGGCAACCACTGGAGTTTGTTCTGTAACAACTTTTGGTGTCGTTTTAGCAGCCTGATTTTCTACTTGTTTTGCGGTATTTTGTTGGTTAGCAGCCAATTTTTGTTCCGAAGTTTTTTTTATTGGAACTCGTAACCTTTTTTTTCGGTCGTTTTCCTGAATTTCATTAGAGATGGTTTTGCGCTGTGCATTGTCAACGGCTTGTTGGTCCAGAATATCATAGACCAGAGTTTCTTTTTTAGCTGAATTAGAAACTTTAAGGCCTAATTCAGTTGCGATGTCCTTCAATTCGGACAATTCTTTCGCATTCAATTGCAGAATGGTGTAATTACTCATAAAATGATGAATAAACGTTTAGGGAAATTTTTCCTTCTGGAAAAAAACGTTGTTGTTGTGAATGTTTTTTTTTGATTGTGATACAAAGGCAGGACTGCATTTGTGATTCGAATACGTTGCAAATTTACGACTATATTTTGAATACGCAAATTATACAATGTATTTTTATTAAAGTTTTCTTAATCCGGGATAGATATTAGTCACTCTGAATCAATAAAATCTATTCCATCAAACTTAGTCCTATAGTCTGTAACCCGAACGGTTGTCTTGAATTAATTGTTTCAAAGAAAAAATTGGAATTCTATTTACTTCTTGGCTGCAGTTGCCAGGTAAGTAAGAATCAATGCTTTTTGTTCATCGCTGATTTTAGCTCTCTTTTGCATTTTGTTCACCAGACCCGGCCATTTAGCCATGGTGTATTTTCCGGGATCCTTCAGTTTATGGCAACGTGCACAATTTTTTACATACAAAGCATTTCCCATCTTAATAGAATCGGCAGGTATAGCAGTCCTTATCGTATCCTTAGGCATTGCTGCGAATATTGTGACGGCAGAACTTATCAGAATGGTTGCTATCAGGAATAAGCGTTTTGTCCTCATAAAATAATGTTTACCTGTGTTTTTTATTCAATTATGGGTCACTATGTGGAGTTCAGGTATGTCCCCCGCAGAATCAAATAGAACCGGGAAAACCTTATTCCGGTGATTTCCTTTGTTTGTATAAAACAGGAATCAATAAATACCTATACCTGAAGCATCTTTTATCTTTCGTCTGGCATCAATTTCAGGCATGGGCTTAAAATCAAAATCTATAACACTCAGATTAGCCAAATGGTTCGTTGGATGACTAATTTCAGTTAACTTGGGCATAGTTAGATCATCCGCTAACAATCTATTTCTTCTTATTTCCATCTATTTCTATCTATTTCCATTTCTTTCAATTTAAGTAATTGAAAGAATATAATGCCTTACAATTTTATTCTTATCACTCAGCAAAGTCCCTCGCCTTGGGAGAGGGATTTAGGGAGAGGTCAGGTTCAGTAAATAGTACATTATTTCTTTACCATTACTTATTTCCAATTACTTATTTCCATCTATTTCAATGTATTTCCATCTATTTCTATCTATTTCTATCTATTTCTATTTCATTTCTATTTCATTTTTCCTTTAACAACGTTTCCTTGGCCTTTAGTAAGGCTTTCCTTTCGCTTTCCGATAATGTCGGATACGATAAATTAAGCTTTTTGAGTTCATGACAGATAATTTTCCCGACTATATAGCGGGAATACCATTTTTGATCCGCCGGAATTATAAACCAGGGAGCAGCCTTTGTGTTGGTGTTTGCAATGGCATCTTCGTATGCCCGCTGATAGTCATCCCAAAAAGCTCTTTCCTTTAAATCGGCTGCCGAAAATTTCCAGTTCTTTGTCGGATCGTCTATTCTGTCCAGAAAACGTTTCTTCTGAACCTCTTTCGAAACATGCAGATAGAATTTCAATATGGTGGTATCATTTTCTATCAGGTTTTTCTCAAAACGGCATATCTGTCTGTATCTTTTTTGCCAGAATGATTTATCAATGTCCTTTACCGTCTTAATGCCGTCATGCTTTTCATTCAGAATAAACTCGGGATGAACTTTTGTAACCAATACGTTCTCATAATGCGAACGGTTAAAGATTCCAATTTCCCCTTTGCTGGGCAAGGCAACATAATGACGCCAGAAATAATCATGATCCAGCTCCGTAAGGGAAGGTGATTTAAAACTTGTTACTTGTACTCCCGCCGGATTGACTCCCGACATAATATGCTTGATGGTGCCATCTTTCCCGGCTGCATCCATGGCCTGGATGATAATCAGCACGGCATGACGGTTATCGGCATATAATACATCCTGCAAGACCGATAACTCATCAATGTCTTTCCGAATTAATTCTTCCCCCTCTGTCTTGTCAATGTCTTTCTTCTTGACTTCTGTAGGGAAATCAGACAACGAAAATTTCTTTCCGGCCTTGACCTTGAAATCTTCGAAATTCAACTTATATTTTGTTGCCATTGCCGATTAATTCGTCTGTTAGAATTCCTATCCGTACTCAAATTCAGCCACAGGATAGGAAGGTTATACCATTTGTGGTTATAAAACAGTCCAACCTGTTTTATAACCGGACAGCGGTTAATGTCGTTGCGAAACAACTGAATAGGCCAATGTGACGAAGTCGAAATTGAACTCTGTTATTGGTGCAAACGGTGTTATTAATAAAAAACATTGATCCATCCTTTCTTCTTTTGAGAACCAACGTTTTATAATTAACGTTCAACGCATCATTTTGTTTACCAACTCTGCTTTTCAAAATTTTAGCTGATTCCTTATAATCCGGATCAATAAGGCTGTAAACGAATTTTCCGCTATAACATGAAAGAAAAACTAAATAGTTCATGCCGGAATCAAATATAGTTAAGTTATTATATATGAACCAAATATGGAAACTGTAGACTATAATTTTTTGTTTTTTAATGCAACAAATTTTTTAATGTAGTATAGACCAATTATGTTGTACAATCAAATATAATAAAGTAACTTTGCAAAGTAAACTTAGTAAGTAACTTTAATATTATATGAAATGGAAATAGCTTATAATGAACTGGCTGCAAGATTACGCGTATCAGTAGCCCGGTTAGTAAAGGTAATGCGAAGCGAGGTAAGGCGCGATGAGCCGCTTTCTTTAACCGAACGTTCCACCTTGTCTATGGTATATCAATATTCAAAAATGCTGCCATCGGAATTGGCCATTAAAGAGAAGGTAACCAGTCAATCTATGTCACAGATCATTAACAAACTGTCCCTTCTGAATTACATTGAAAAAACGCCTTCCCGGGAGGATAAAAGGAAAGTTATTATCACGATTACTCCAAAGGGGAAAGAATTTATTGAATTAAAAAGGAATAAAAGCCAGGAATGGCTGGCAAAAGCAATTTCGGAGAAAACCACCAATGCGGAAAGGGAAATACTGGCAAGTGCGATTACCATCCTGTCAAAGTTAGTGGATTAAAAGAATGAATATCAATTTATTTAGGGCATTTCGCAGCCGGAATTACAGGCTGTATTTTTCAGGACAATCGGTATCGCTGATAGGAACCTGGATGCAGCGAACAGCTGTATACTGGCTGATATACACGCAAACTCATTCAACTTTCATGCTGGGTCTGGCTGCATTTGCATCCCAATTCCCTTCTTTTTTATTCTCACCTTGGGGTGGAGTTGTATCCGACCGGTACAACCGCTATCGGGTTACCATTATCACACAAATAGCATCCATGATTCAGGCCTTTTTGCTTGCGGCATTGGTTATTTTTACCCGTTATAACGTCTGGGAAATTTTAACTCTCAGTATTATGCTGGGTATCATCAATGCATTTGATACGCCCGCCAGGCAATC
This sequence comes from Bacteroidota bacterium, assembly GCA_030706465.1. GTDB lineage: Bacteria > Bacteroidota > Bacteroidia > Bacteroidales > Paludibacteraceae > Paludibacter. The sequence goes on from JAUZOM010000093.1 coordinate 13,533, forward strand.
GATGGTGAATGAAATGGTAAAAAAGAAGGAAGATTTGCCGAATGCCATTGCACTCAATTCATCCATGGGCAAATTTGCCTGGTTAATAGGACCTGCCATCTCCGGGATTGTGCTCGAAAAACTCGGAGCCGGAACTTGCTTTCTGATAAATGGGTTGAGTTATATGGCGGTGATCGTATCTTTACTCCTTATAAAGTTCCCTCCATATATAGCTCATGCACATTCAAAAAGGGCCATGAAAGAATTTAAAGAGGGTTTTGTTTATTTAAAAAATACTCCCTCTATTGGCATCATCGTTTTATTGCTTGGATGTGTCAGCTTACTGGTGTTACCATTCCGGACATTGCTTCCCGTTTATGCAAAAGTTATTTTCAAAGGGAATGCTTCTACATTCGGATACCTGAACAGTTCTATTGGGTTTGGCGCACTGATCGGCGCTATATTCCTGGCATCCTTAAAACCTGATATCAACTTAAAAAAGATTTTAGCGGTTAATCTATCAATATTTGGAGTAGCACTGGCTTTATTTTCACATATAACCAACCTCCCGACAGCCTTATTTTTTGCCATGATAGCAGGATTTGCCATAATGTCTCAAACAACAATTGCCAACACCATCATCCAAACCAGCGCATCGGCCGAAATGAGGGGAAGGGTTATCAGTTTCTTTGCCATGGCATTTTTTGGAATGGAACCCTTGGGAGGACTATTGATCGGAACTGTATCACAATATATTGGTACCCCGGACACGATCCTGATCCAGGGAATTGCCTCGATTTTAATTGCAATCATATTTTTGCCATACCTTCGGAAAGACGCTTTCAATTGAGACCTAAAATAAAACGAATGAAATTAACAGACAATAAATGCATTATTAAATAAATCATAATTTAAACCGGAAGAAATGGAACAAAGCAACAAACAAAACAAGGCACTCTTAGTGATGGATGTTCAGGGAGGTATTATAAACAGATTAGAGAACAGTTTTCACCTTATTAATTCAATTAATAAAGCTATACAAACAGCCAGAAGGAATAAAATGCCTGTTATCTTTGTTGTCGTAGGTTTTAGAAAAGGACATCCGGAAGCCAGTCCGGATAATAAATCTTTTTCTATGCTGAAGAGCGGGTTGATGAACAGCCTTGATACCGAAGAGGCTGTTCAGATTCATGCTTCGGTTGACCTGCAACCGGCTGATATCGTTATAACCAAAAAGCGGACGAGTGCTTTTACCGGCAGTGATATGGAGGTCGTCCTCCGGTCTATTGGAATTAAACACCTCGTGCTTACAGGCATTTCAACCAGCGGGGTGGTGCTCTCCACCTTACGGGAAGCTGCCGACAAGGATTATGTCCTCACGGTACTTTCCGATTGTTGTGCCGATCGGGATGATGAAGTTCACAGAGTGTTGATAACTAAAATTTTTCCACGTCAGGCAGAAGTAATAACTGCAGAAGAATGGTACGCCCTAAGCCGGAATAATGATAGCCAATAAAACGAGCAACAAAATGGAAATTAAACATCTCGCGCTGGGTATGGTAAACGCCTATCTGGTAAAGCAACAGGATAATTTTTTTCTGATCGATACAGGAACAGCCATGAGCAGGTCGAAACTGATAAAGGCACTTGAAAAGGAAGGCATCAAGCCGAATGAATTAAGCTCGCTATCATTACGCACGGCGATCTTGATCATACCGGCAACTGTGCATATCTTCAAAAGGAATTCGGAATGAAGATGGCTGTCCACGAAGCAGACGCCTACCTGTGCCAGACGGGTAAATCCATCCGGAACCGTAAAAGGAACTCACCGTTGGTCTCAAAGATCATCTCATCGGTTGTCCGGACATTGATAATTAAGCCCATAATGAAAAGATTTCCCCTTGAAGCATTCGAGCCGGACAATATCCTGACTGATGGGCAGGATCTCAGGCAATACGGGTTTGATGCAAGGATTATCCATATTCCCGGACATTCAATGGGGTCTATCGGTATCCTTACCGGCGAGGGGAACTTTCTCTCAGGCGATACGATCAACAACCGAAAAAAGCCAACCATAGCCAATACTGTTGAAAATGAAGCGGCACTTTCCGCGAGCCTTTCTAAAATCAAGACATTGAACATCCGGAACGTCTATCCCGGCCATGGCAAGCCATTCTCCTGGACTGAAATGAGATTCTGAATTTCATGAAAACCGGCAGTATCCAAACATCTTGGTTCTTCAATAGACACGTTTGGCCCGGTAATCATGCCATTCCGGGCGAAGCAAAGTCTTTACCGGAACTCGCACGGTAACCGTTTTACGTTGAAGTTCATGACAATTTTTCTCCCCCCCAGACAGGATGACCCCGAAGTGACGGCCGGGATTAACCCCTGTTTCCGGTGCCGTAAACTAAGCCGCTAATTGATAACCAACAAGGATCTGGTCAGGACAGCATGATCTGTAACCAGTTGGTACAGGTACATACCACTTGGCAGGAAACTGGTATTAAAATCTACCGTAACACGATCGTTTACATTCCCCTGAAAAAGGGTTTTAATTCGTGTCCCATCCATATGGAATAATGTTATCTGCACCTTTGCCGGCTTACTGACGCCAAATTCAATTTTAGTACTCTGCATAGCCGGATTGGGGATATTCTGATTCAGGAAGGTACCTGTATCATTCCGGTTAATTGAATTTACCGAAGTCGCTGAAAGTAAACCGTAAACA
>JAUZOM010000094.1 GCA_030706465.1 Bacteroidota bacterium
ACCCTGAACCTTCGTTTTTTCAACACGTTGACGAAAAATCTGACTTTAGACTCTAAAATAACATTTATAGACGATGATACAAAGAATCGTCGTTATTCTAATCAAAGCGGTTTTAATCCTTTGTATATGTACACCATTTTGGCGCGTTCGATGACTTTGGATCAATTAAAATATTACAAAACAGCGGCCGGGACTGAAACTGTAATGGTCGGCGGTATTCATAATCCTTATTGGACTATTAATGAAACCGGCAACGAAGATGCAAAAATGCGTGTCTTGGCAAATTTCGATTTGTCCTATCAGATTTTGCCATCTTTGAAAGCTACTGTGAAATATGGACGGGAATATATTAGTACTAATAGCATGGAATATCGGAACTCAGGAGCTTTAGGTGGCGGTAATGATACAAAAGGATATTATCGACGCCAATATAATATTACTGACGACTCCCATTACGAATGGTTACTTATTTATAACGACCACTTCTTTAACAAGGAAGTATCTGTTATGGGAACTTTGGGTGGTAGCCAATTAGATTACAAGGGTTCGTGGCTTAATGCTTCTTTGCAATCACTGAAACAGGCAGGTTTCGCACATATTTCCAATAGTGACGACACTCCATTGGCAGATGAAGATATTCGCAGTCAAAAACGTATACGAGGCTTATATGGATCATTATCGTTCGGGTTCAAGGATTTTGTTTATTTGGATGTTACTGGACGTAATGACTGGAGCTCAACGCTACCGGCGAAAAACAACTCATATTTTTATCCATCTGTTGGTTTATCCTGGTTGCCTACCGAAATGCTTGGTCTATCTTCCAATAAATTTTACGGAAAACTGCGTGCTAATTATGCCCAGGTAGGTAACGACACTTATCCATATCGTTTGCTGCCTTATTTGGATCTTGGTAGTGGTAATGTCTATGGTGGGTACAAATATGTGTCTTTACCGAGTACAGTACCAAACAACCACTTGAAACCGGAGCAGACACGCTCACTGGAGTTTGGTACCGATCTGCGTTTTTTCAATAGTCGATTGAACTTTGATATTACCTATTACAAATCTAATTCGTTTGACCAGATTGTGCAGGCAGATATGTCGTTGTCTTCAGGTTATTCAAGCCGTGTGTTCAATGCCGGTGAAATCCAAAACAAAGGCTGGGAGATTGCCATGAATGTGGTGCCAGTTGTGCAGAAAGAGTTTAAATGGAGCATGGACTTTAACTTCACAAAAAATGAATCCGAAATCGTTAGCATGGTTGATGGACTTGATCAGATCCAAATCGGTCAGATATTCGACTTTACGAATGTTCTTCGAGTTGGAATGCCTTATGGAGCAATGTTCGGAACCAAATGGGTAACTGATCACGAAGGTCGTCTAATGGTAAATTCAGATGGTTCCCCTGTCAAGGCGAATAATACGTATTTGGGTAATTTTAATCCTGATTTTATGCTCAGTGTAGGCAACCACTTCAATTGGAAAAATTTTGATGTTTATTTTTTGATTGATATGAAAAAAGGAGGTAAACTCTATTCCGGAACTATGAGGCAAGCCATCCGTAACGGGGTTATCAGTGGAAATGAAAAGCAACAGGAAGATTATTGGAAAAGAACCGTAATCATGGGTGAATCTGGTGGATCCGACGACGTATGGGGTGGTACTACTTTCAATAACACTTACATTTACGATGCTACCAAATACAACAACGTTAACGATATGAATCCTGTAGATCCGAATTATGTACCCAAGAAATTTACAGGTTATTTATGGCCTGGAAACGTAGGTTACTATGCTGATGATTTTTGCAGTCAAGTAACTTACGATGCGTCTTTCATCAAACTACGAGAATTGAGTGTCGGTTACAGTTTGCCGAAATCATTGATTTCCAAAATCAAAATGAGTAATGCACGAATTTCTTTAGTTGGACGTAATTTATGGATACTTTATCAGAAGACTCCGAAGGGTATCGACCCCGAAGCAGCAATAAATGCAGGTAATGGACAAGGTATGGAATCTGGTTCATTACCACCCTCAACTACTCTCGGAATGGATGTTAAAATCGAATTTTAATTTTTAGGTCATGAAAATGAGAAAACAATATTTATTAATCATCGCAAGCCTGGTCGCATTACTGACAATGAATGCTTGTACAGAAGGTTTTGAAAAAATCAACACCAACCCGAACCGAATTACCGCTACCGAACCCGATTTTATTTTCGGTTTAAGTCCGGTAAGTACGTTACGAACAATAGGAGGTGCACCTAACGGAGCGAGCCGTGCAAACAATTGGTATATCTTCGGCAATTACAGTCAAATGTGGGCTGTTGAAGGTGGTAGCGCTCCGCATTTTTCTTCTGACGGAGCTTCCGATGATCTCTGGAATAGTCTATATTCCAATTCATTGAATCCATTATTCAATATTGTTAATAATTACAACAACAACCCGGGTTACAAAAACCGTGTAGCGATTGCTAAGATCTGGCGTTCATATGTATTTTCAATATTAGTAGGTCTTTATGGTCCTCTACCTTATAAGGACGCTTGCAATGGCGATGTTAGCGCACGTTATGATAAGGAAGAAGACATTTATCTCGGTATACTTACTGAATTGAAAGAAGCTTATGAAGCCATCGACGTAAAAAATACTGCCGATGTATACCCGACTGTCGCTGAGCCATTCTTGCAATCCGACTTAACACGCTGGTCACAATTTGCTCATTGTATCCGTTTGAGGACTGCAATGCGCATTGCCGATTGCGATGTCAATAATCAGGATAAACCTTGGTTGCAAACTCTGGCTGCAACAGCTAAAGCGGTAGTTGCAGAAGAGTTAAACAATGCAGAAGCCAATTTGCTTATCAGTAGCAATACTGATAATTTTTACATGACTTTTGACAACAACGATTTAAATACGAGTAACCCGTTGTTTTTCATTGTTGATCAAATGACTCCGGCTCAAAAGAAGCTACAATTAGGCAATCTGCCGGTACTTCACGAATCGTTGATGATGTGGATTAAACCTACGACTTACAACGACCCGGTCTTGTCAGTCTATTTAAAGCCAGGAAACGGCGGATCACGTCCAAGACCGGTGAAGGATCTATATTTGGGACGACCAAATTCTATGGGTGCTCCAACAAATTATCAATATCCGGCTGGTTATGTAAGCCCTTATGCCAATGTGGACGATTATGCCAATTATGCAACCATTGGAAAAACGTTTCTTGCTTCGGATGCTAAGTATTATTTTTTCTCTTATCCTGAACTCTGCTTTATTCGTGCCGAGGCCAAGTTAAAAGGTTTTTGGACCGGTGGAAATAAAACGGCTGAACAATACTATTATGATGGAATTGATGCCCGTTGTTTGAAATATGGCATAGCGCAAACTGCAATAGATCCATACAAAAATTTTCCGGGAATCAAATGGAGTACCCCTACTGATACGTTGAAAAAAGGAGTTCTTCCATCTGCATTCCGCGACTTCTTAGGTGGCTTTACAAATAGTCTGTTAGGTGGCCAGGAAGACAATCTTAAACGCATTATAGTGCAGCACTGGATTTCTTTATACGGTCAAAACATAGATGCATGGATATTGTTGCGGCGTACAGAATTGATTCCATTTAAGCCTAATTTCAATGCCAGTCAAAGCGATGGATATGTAAGCAGTACCTGGGCGTATATTCCCGAGCGTTTGCCATATCCTGCAAGTGAACGAAATATCAATACAGTTGAAACACAAAAGGCGATTCAAAATTATCTGTATGATAATACGTTGCACGACACACAAGACCGTGTAACTTTCCGTCTGATTTTCGCAGCTGACAATCCGGGTTTACCTGCACCTCCGGTAGGAACTCCTGCTTACATAGCATATCCTAATCCTCTTCCAAATAAAGCAATGAATCGTAAATAAATAATTAGAATAAAATGAAAAAGTCATTCACTATATTAAGTATTTTAGTCATTTCTGTGCTCGCATTTGTTGGTTGCGAAGATAGACCTGATGTATATAAGTTTCCCGCAGACGAGTATGTTTATGATATTCCGGATGTACCCGTAACAAAAGATTACGTAGTAGGGGTTCCTTACGATACTAAATTTCGTGATCCCCTCAACCATGTGTGGTGGGATACCGGGAAAAAAGCCCATCAACTCTATACCGGCACACCTGTATTGGGCGAATACGATCTACGGAATGATGCAGATGTATTGAGACAACACTTAGATTGGGGAAAAGAAGCCGGAATAGATTTCTTTGTCCTTAGTTGGGGGGGGCACGGTATTAATGATACCATTCTTATGAATTGGGAAAAGCTCTATCAACAGGATAATGCACGTCCCAAAGTCGTAATTCGTTTCGACCCGGGTTATCGGTTTGGTAAGGGAAAAGACACCCTTCAATTGAATCAACATCACATGGATTCTTTACGACGTGATTTGGATTCACTCTATGCAAATGTGATGACACACGATTTTGCATATAAGAAAGCCGACGGTAAGCCTGTAATGGTATTCAGTAACTTTACAAACAATAGCCAGATACCTCGCCTGAACAACTTTATCAATTTATTGAAGAATTCCGAAACCATTCATAACAATATCTGGTTGATGGCAGAACTCGGAGCCGGTTGGACATCACCGGAGCGTTGGGGGTATAATGCGACAAATGGTTACAATGGACCAACCTATGGTTATGTAAAAGCGGACTCTATCAAATCATTCGATGCTTTCTTTATTACCGACATTTCACATGACAACTATGACCGGTATTATTCTCAGTACTCCTATTTGGATTACAACTACCATTATTGGCAGGAACGGATGAAGCCTTTGGGCAAGGAATATATCCCAACTGTAGAACCGGGCTTTGATGATCGTGTGAATACGCCTGCAAGTGACATTTTCTTTATCCCTCGCTGGAAAGATGGCAAGGCGTATGTAATAAGTTCTTTAACTGCAGGAAGTAACCAATATGATTTTAGCAATTTCACTGAAAATCCGTATAAGAAATGGGCTAATGTAGCCAAGCGTAATGTGGGCGATAGCCGTATTATAATGGTTTATAACTGGAATGATTTTGCCAGTGGTAGAAATTTAGAACCGACAGTAGAATTCGGGAAAGACTATTTACAGTATACAAAAGAATTCTTTAAAAAACAATAACTTATTAAAAAACAATTCATTATTATTTAGCTCTGATTTTTGGGGTAGGGTTTAAACGGGCTTCGCTCTACCCTTAAAATCAAATTAAAAAAACACTATTAGAAGTCCATGTTATTATTTTAAATTTTTTATATATGAAACTAAATTACTTTTTCAGATCATTGATGCTGGTGGCGTTAATGACGCTGGTAACAAATGTGTATGCTACGGATATTCCAGTGGCTGATGGAGCTACGGATACAGAATTGGCAGCTGCTTTAGAACAGGCCGCAACTGGTGACGTTATTTTGATTAATGGTTGGATAACAATGCACGCTCCTGTAACCATTACCAAAAACGTAACAATTAAAGCTGGTGTAGAGAATGCCGGTTTTGATGGACAAGGTTCTACCCGATTATTTGTAATCAGTCCGGAGGCTATTGAAGGCGCAAAATTGCTTTTTGTAAATTTAGGATTTATTAATGGGAGTGGACTAGCAGACCTTACAAATGGTGGGGCAGCTCAAATTTCATCTGGGGTAACCGAATTTGACTTGTGCTATTTTGATGGTAACAAAGCAGCCCGTGGTGGAGCCTTTGAGATCCTGGGAGATGGTCTGTCAGTGACTTTCAGAGGTTGTGAAGCTACGAATAACGTTGCTGAAGGCAACGGCGGTGAAAGCCGTGGCGGTTACTTGTTCGTGGATGGAAATAACCAGATTGACCATGAAAATTGTAAAATATCAACGAATCAATCCATCGGTGGTAGAGGGGGTGCGCTTTGTCTTTTTGGTTCCGGTACACGCCGATTCTTCCATACGATCATCAGCGATAATAAAGCAGGTAACTGGGGACCCGACCCATCAGGAATTACAACAGATGACGTGAAATTAGACAAAGACGGCAATCCGACTAACGATGGTGAATATGAAGGTGGTGTTGCTTTCATTACCGGTGGCGCAATAACTTTTGAATCATGTGCTCTTATTGCTAATAAATCTTGGAGCCATTCCGGCATTATCCGTAGTTGGGGGTTACCAAATATTACCTTCATTAATTCTACCCTGGCAAAAAATCAAAGCATGCACGACCGTTCTCCAATTTGGACTGGTGAAGCTACCTATACTTTTGTAAACAGTCTTTTTGTCGACAATCTGGGACAAAACTCAGGGAATGGTGCAGGTTTTGATGGTGACGGTAATGCCAGTGTAAATTTGAATATCTTTAATTCAGTTTTTTCTAGAAACGTTGCTGGTGCTGACGGAGCTGTAGATATACGTGCTATTCCGAACTATGCCACTCAACTGGTTGTCAAAAATTCACTTATTGGTTTGATTCAAGGCGATGCAAGCGGAGTAATACCGGTCGACAATCCGAATATCCCTACCAAATCCAATATTGCGATGTATAAAATTGCAGATGAGGCTGCTCAGCTTGACTATGCAAATTTGGAAAGCTCTGGAGTTGATTTTAAACAAGGATTGCAATATAGCCAATCTTTCGGAATGCCTTATTATCTGTTGATTGCCAATTCTACAGTAACAAAATTAGGTGACCCTGCTTTGTTGGCAAACTATGATATTAACACAGATTTGTTCGGTCAAACTCGTATCACAGCTGCAGACGGCTCTATCGTAGCAGCTCCTACTTCTGTTGCAGCTGATTTCCACGATGCTGTTGTTTCTCCAAAATCAGACATTTTCGGAGTAAAATTAATTGGTAACGTGATAGAAAATGGAATTATCGGCATCGACTATGGTCAATTGAGAGGTGCTGCAAAAGCCGAATTGTATTCTGTTGCAGGACAAAAATTGGAAAATGTATTTACAGGAAATGTAGTAAGTAAAGGTTATTATAATCTGAAAACATTTACTCCGGGTATTTACCTGTTAAAAGTTACTATCGAAGGCAAATCGTTTGCTCAACGTTTAATTGTAAAATAATCGACTATCCTTTTACCTCTCTCCCTCTTCTCAAAAGGAGAAGAGAAGGGAGAGGTGTTTTACCATAAACACGGAAAGGATTCCAAAACCTTTAATAGCAACCGTGTTTACTCTTTTTTGGTTCCACATATCGAATCGATTCACGATTTATAAACAGAATGCACTGCTTTGGCAAATGTTATACAGAACATTTCATCGAAAAATTCTGTTTGAGAATTCTTTTTGCTTCTAATGAAGAGGTTTTCTTGAAATTAGGATTAGTATTTGGTTCGATGATATCAGTTTAAAAGGATATTATCTTAAAATTACATGAATCACATATATTTTTTTAATTCTTAAATTCTTTATTGTCATGAAAAAATCTATTTATTTTAAAGTGTGGATAATTTTTATATTGTCCTTCGTGGGGTTAGCTCGCGCTAGTGCCCAACAATTCTTAGAAAACACCGAAACGGTGGATATCGTGCAAATTCCGGGATTTAACAACGATGGAAATATGGCACAGTATTATGTTGCCGATTTGGGAACTTCAGTTGATTCAATTGCGTGGACTACTGAAACCGGTGATATTACCAAATGGTACAAAATTGCTGCCGGTGGCGTAAGCGATAGCACAGCAGATGTACAGGCTTATTATTACAAGAACGTTGCTACCGGCAGATACTTGTATATAAGTGACGCTATTCAAACGGCATTGGCAACTGGGAGAACCGGAGATTGGCCCACTGCCAGGGCCGGAGCTTCTGCAACAAACGCAAAAACAGCAAACTTTAAATGGTTCGAAAGAACTTCTCCTTGGCCTTGGGGTGTTTACTTAACAAATGCTGCCGGGATTGATCCGACACAAGCAGATGGTAACCGTTTCAATTGTCTGACAGGAATTATCTTGATGAAAGTTAATGATGGCGGTATAAACGGACAAGAATTTTTTGGCGTTTACGAACCGAATGTATCGGTTGGTGGTTTTAAAGGTGGTACAGGAAACGCTTGGACAGCCTTAAAAACTCCGGTTGTAGTACAGACCGGTGTGCTAAATCCGGACATTCCACATTTCTTGAAAAAAGCTAAGACGGTGGACATAATACAAATAACCACCTGGATGACACCAAATAATGCAAAATTGGGCGGTTTACAACCGTATGTAGCTGATAGTCATGGCTCGATTGTTTATTCTACTGATGCTGCTGCCGACAGCACAAAATGGTACCAAATTCCTGCCGATGGAAACGAATTTGGTCAGCAATTATACTATTACAAAAATGTTGCTACCGGAGCTTACCTGAAAGGTTCGACTATTCCGATGGGCACAGGCGACTGGACTGTAAGTGCAGCAACCACCTCAACCACCAATGACAGAAGCAAACTGTTCAAATGGTCGAAAATGGATTCAAATTGGGGTAATGGGCCTTGGTTAGTGAACGAAGACGGTAATACCGGCACACGTCCTTCCGGAAGCAATACAAAGGCATTCTTTGCTTTAACCATGCTGACGGCCAACAGCGAATTTTTTGGTGTAGACGTTCCAAATGTGGCTATTTCCAATCCTCACGATGGCGGCAATGCCTGGACGGCTGTTAAAATCGAAGTTGCAGCAACAGGAGTAGCAAATCCCGATTATCGTGTAGAAAATGCCAGAGCGGTTGATGTTATACAAATAAGCACATGGATGACTCCAAATAATGTAAAATTAGGCGGTACAAAACCATATGCATCTGATAGCCATGGTTTGGTTGTTTATTCCACTGATGCTGCAGCCGACAGTACAAAATGGTATGAAATTCCTGCAGGTGAGGGTGCTTTTGGTCAGCAAATATACTATTATAAAAACCTTGCCACAGGAGCTTACCTGAAAGGCTCGACTATCCCTATGGGCACTGGCGACTGGACTGTAAGCGCTGCGACTACTTCGGCTACCAACGATGGTTCCGCATCACTCAAATGGTCGAAAATGGATTCAAATTGGGGTAACGGACCTTGGTTAGTGAACGAAGACGGTAATACCGGCGCGCGTCCTTCCGGCAGCAATAAAAATGCATTCTTTGCTTTTACCATGCTGACTGCGAATAGTGAATTTTTCGGTGTAGACGTTCCGAATGTAGCGATCTCCAATACTTCAGACGGTAGCAATGCCTGGACAGCTGTTCAAATTAATGTAGCTGCATCAGGCGTAACAAACCCCGATTACGTACCGGATGGATCATTTACATATAGCAAAGACGAGCTGAACTTTTTTGCAACCGACAATGGAGAAGATGCTTCTGCCGCATCTTATAATGCTGGCACACACACTATCTCCTATACAAACGGCGGGTGGCATCGTGCAGGTTGGAACTGGGAAGCAGATGGTGGTATAGATGCTTCGGCTTATAATCAGGTGTGGATTAAGTTTGATGCATCAGCACTTCCGAAAACAGGTGATGGCGTAGGCGGTGCAACTAAACTTCAATTCGACGTTGTATATATGGACGACTCAAATGCTGCCGCCTTTGATAACAAAACCAACGAAATTCATTCGAATGATACTGCATACTTCTATAATCTTACACCCGGGAAGAAGATCAAACGCATAACATTGAAGAGTGAGGTACAAGGAGATGTTGTATTGACCGGTGCCTATTTCTTCAACAAAGGAATCGACCCCGTCGATTTGATTGTTACAGATATATCCTGGACGCCTGAAAATCCAGTTGTTACCGATTCTATTTTGTTTAGTGCAACCATTAAAAACCAAAGCAAATTTGCTTCACAAAATGTAAAACATGGAGTTACCTTTTCTGTAAAACTTCCGACTGCTTCTGGAAACGGTACTATAGTCGCATGGAGCGATACACATCTTACATCGCTAGCTCCGGGAGAATCAGTTACAGTTACAGCAAATGGAGGCCCTAAAGTTGCAGCAAAATGGAAATTTGGTTTAGCTAAGACTTATGCCGTAATCGCTAATGTGAACGACCAAAAAGACGTCCTCGAGTCCGATTATAGCAATAATACTTTCACAAAGGAAATTGTTATAGGCGCATCAACTGGTATTGATGAAATTTCAACTGATGGACGTGTATATGTAGCCGACAGCAAATTATATGTTGTCAATTACCCCGAAAACACCCTTGTAAGCATCTACAACCTGCAGGCACAGGAAATCGGGCATTATCTTGCCCGTGAAGTTTCGGGACTTGCTCTTCCAAAAAATCTGTATATTCTAAAAATCCAGGAGGGCAATAAATCATCTAATTTAAAAGTTTTAATTAGATAGATCATTTATAACGTAGAAACAAACGCTTTTCCTTTTGGAAGGCGTTTGTTTCTATCTTTTATTCAATGCCTTGGAAATAAAAAATTACACCGTAATGAGATTATATAAAATTCTATTCTTTCTGAACCTATTTCTGAGTGGGCAACTTCTTTTTGCACAAAAAAACCCCATCGTACGCGACATTTATACCGCTGATCCCTCCGGTCATGTATGGGCTGACGGTCGCTTGTATGTTTATCCTTCGCATGATATTGACCCTCCACGGGGTTGCGACTTGATGGATAAATATCATGTTTATTCAACTACCGACATGGTCAATTGGACAGACCACGGACAAATAGTGGAAGCTTCCGATGTCCCCTGGGCTCAACCTTTGGACGATAACGGGAAATTTATGTGGGCGCCCGATTGCGCTTACCACAACGGTAAATATTATTTCTATTTCCCGCATCCCAACAAAAGTCCGTGGAACAGCAACTGGAAAATAGGTATAGCCGTTAGTGACAAACCGGCTTCCGGTTTCCGGGTAATAGACACCACCCTTGTCGGTTTGCCCGATAGCGGTGAAATTGATCCTTGTATCTTTACGGATGATGATGGACAGGCTTATTTTTATTACGGCGGTGGTGGCCATTGCTATGGGGCAAAACTGAAAGAAAATATGATTGAACTGGACGGCGCACTGAAATCAATGACTGGCTTGTCCGATTTTCACGAAGGGACCTGGGTTTTCAAACGTAACGGAATATACTACCTTACTTATGCCGACAATAATGCCGGAGGAAATCAGTTGCGCTATGCTATGAGCTCTAATCCGTTGGGTCCGTGGTCGTATAAAGGCGTTTATCTGTCTCCAACTACCAGCGATACCAGTCACGGCTCGGTAGTAGAGTATAACGGACAATGGTGGGCATTTTACCATACCGCTGACCTTTCCGGAACGGGCTTATTACGATGCATTTGTGTTGATTCTTTATTCTTCAACTTAGATGGAACAATTAAGATGGTAAAGCAAACCAAGGACCAGGGTTTCCCGTATAACAATATAATGCCAATGATTCCAGGTACTATTGAAGCTGAAAATTATAATCAGGGCGGACAAGGCATTGCTTATTGGGATAATACAAACGGGAATGGCCCTAATGAATATCGCCGTAGTGAAGATGTCGATATTGCAAGATACAGACCGGCAAATATGTATTATGTTACGGATATGTCGTTAGGCGAATATATCAACTATACTTTCGAGGTGCTGAACGACGATGTTTATACAATTAATTTTGTTATAGGGACTCCACAATCCGGTCAAACGCAGAAATTTTATTTAGAATTTGATAATGCCAAGACATCCAACCCCAAAAGGTATGATGTTTCATACACCACACTGACCTCATTGGGAACGGTAACCGTACCGAATATTAAACTGAACAAGGGAATACACACCATGCGTTTTATGCCGCAGGGGAATATGAACTTTGATAAGTTCACCTTTACCGGTACTACTTCGGCTGTAGAAAACGTAAAAATATCATCCACACTCGTTTCCCCAAATCCTGCCAGGGATGGAATTTTTAGCGTGAAAAATATACAAATAAATGCACTTGCTACCGTTTCAGACGTTAGCGGGAAAATCATTCTGAAAAAAGCACTTAATCAGCAGGATAACACATTGGATCTGTCGCGGTATGCCCGGGGAATATATTTCCTGAAACTTCAAACAAACGAGATAATATATGAAACCAAACTGATAAATAAATAATTTGGATCTACAGAACAGAGCAAATTGTCTGGTATTAAATGTTCTATCTTTGTTTATGCCTGCCGAATACAAGGGTATATGAAGAATGTTGACCGCAGGCATCGACAGTAAGTGCGACGTGTATCTCCTACGGAGAAAAGACCGGATATCTACTGTCTTCCTGTGGATATATAACTCCTGATGGAGTAAATTCCCGGAATGGTTTATGTTTCTTATTCCAAACTCAGGTTAATTCACTTTTCTTTTTGAATGGTGCAACTGGTTTTACTGTGAAGAATTTTAAATTAGGAAAGTTTGATAGTTGAACTTTACGAATTACAAAAACAAAGACCTAACCACAATAGAACACAAAAACAAAGGTGGACAAGATACAGTAGCCAACTATCGACGGGTATTTCAAGATTACAACATCAGGAAGATGGTTGGAAATAATATTTTTAGTGGAAACTAGTGTGGCTATTGTGGTTCATTTTATATGTTCTGAAGCCTAATTCACAAGAAACCCGGTACAACCTTTTGAATAGCCTCTTTATCTTGAAGAAACGGTATTTTAATTGGCTTGTTTAATTATGTCTTTAAACGAAACCGGGTAGTTTGTCCCGAGTAAGATGTAGTATTCCCGGACAAACGAATCGTAGGCTGTTTTGGCAAGCCCCTTTTTGCCCAGTTTATATAAAGTAGTGCATTTTAAAACAATTGC
Source organism: Bacteroidota bacterium (assembly GCA_030706465.1). Classification (GTDB taxonomy): domain Bacteria; phylum Bacteroidota; class Bacteroidia; order Bacteroidales; family Paludibacteraceae; genus Paludibacter. Next base: position 12,801 of record JAUZOM010000094.1, read on the forward strand.
CTCTTCGTTTGTCGTGTCGAATTTTAGTATACATTCGGCAATGTGATTAAGCAAGTAGTGATTTTTCTTCACATCGGGCTGTGTTGTAAATTCACTTAAAGTATCGAGCACTAAATTTGAAAAGTCAGCTTTAAATTCATCTAACCAGTCAATCTTGAAATCAGGTAACAATTCACCCTGATAAGCAACCTGTACAAACCTTAGAATCTCCGCTTCGGTAAGTCCCGAATCAGAGTGCTTGAATTTTTCACTCATGGAGGTCAATTCCATATAATCCGAATAAATGCCATCCATTTTTACCCGCCAATACGAACTTTCTTGGTCAATATCTACCATATTCCCGACTTTCTCCAATAAGCCTCGAAGTTTACTAATGCTTACGTTACGGTTATTGCGCGCACTGTTGTCCGATTTATCGAACCACAATATTTCATCCAATTTATTGGTGTAGATGCCTCTCCCGTTTTTTACGGTATTAAGTAATATAATGGCAAACAATTGCTTGAGAGTTGGGGTAAATGAGGCCGTTATGTCATTGCCCTCTCTATCGAAGACCTGGAAACCACCTAAAAAGTAAATGGATGATTTTGATTTCCGTTTTGGAATTTCAAAACTTGCCATATTTTTATCACCTTCACTGGCAACAAATGGGATATCAAGCGAATGCAGTTTCTTCTGGATCTTTTTCCGGTTGAAAATTATCAGGAGAAAGCAGATTATACCTGTAAAAATAACTAAAACCATTAGTCCGACAATCCATCTCCTACCTGAAACCGCCGGTTGTATTACTTCACTTTTTAACAACGGTGGATAAGCTAAGGAATAAATTTCGACATCCGATTTATGTGCAGTGGCCGCCAATATGGTAGAGCTTTTCTCATGCAAAAAGAAAGTACACCACGATTCTTTATCCGAAAAATTATACGGAATTGAATCTGGATAAAGGGTGTATTTAGAATCATTGGTACTAAATCTGGCGAGGCGAAGAGAAGATGTGAAATTGTCCGGGTTATAAAACAGGGTATAGAAAAAATTTGAATTGGGCTTTTTTACTAATCCTTCACAAGGGACAAACGGGACAGCGGGAACTTCATAAGTACACAGTTTCTTTACATGATAATTTTTCAAATCGACTGAATACAGATCATAATAAAATTCAGGAGAAACTTCCTGTCTTCCGCTTTTGCTTCCATATCCCCCAAAAATAAGCCAATGTCCGTTCCCGTCTAAACCCGAAGCACTTAAATACCTCGGTGGAATACCGTTCGAAGCATCGATTTGTCTCCAATTATTCGTTGAAAGATCATAAATATTAAACTGCGATTTGTATTTATAATGGCCGTATCCCCCAAAAGTAATCAAATTCCCATTTACGGGCGATATCACTTTGTTGTGGTGCGCATAATCAGGTTCTTTATAACTAAAATTCGATTGCTCCCAGGACCGATTCTTGAAATCGAACTTATTGATTAGACTGCTTGCAAAATCATACGACCAAATCTGTTGGCTGGAACTGTTGAAGATAAAATAATTATAATAGTTATTATAGGGACAACCGTTTGCATAATAGATAGTATCGATTTTATCCGTTGGAACGGAATAGGAAAGCAGATATTTCTGCCCGATTAGATATATAACCCCTTCTTGCTCATCTTTGGCAATACCAATTAAATGAGATACTTTAAGCGACTTTAGCTTTTCCCACTTTATGTGCTTATCGGCTAACCATCTGCCATTACTTACCGTTGCTTTCGCTGTTGCAACCTCATCATAAACTTCATTGATGGAATGCTTTGATAGTTTCCACTCCCTGAATATTTTATTGTTATGATTTAAAATGACAATATCTTTTATGGTCATGGGAGAAACATCGGCATTTAAAAATTTTAGGTTTTTACAAGCTCCGAAGGTTATCTCAAAATCATGCAAACCGGATATTCCTTTTACTGTCTTTTCTTTTTTATTTCCATTGAAAGAAACACTTATTTTAGAATTCTGCATATCAATATCCATCCTGATCTTGATCCACGAATTAAAAGCCCCTTTTGGAATTTCCGCTAATTTGTAAGATAATGGAATGACATCTTTTACAACTAACCAAAAGTTAGCTTTTTCCGATCCTAAATTTGAAATCAGGTCGATATTGGTCGATTTATCCCCTATGAGCCGGCATATAAGCCCATAATATCCGTCACCCTTCCTGAATTTTGCGTCAAATTCAATTGAGAATGATTTATTAAAAACGAATGATCTATCTGGAGTGAGGCATAAAGATGTTCGCTTGTCTAAAATTTCTTCGTGTGAAGAAAAGAATAACCCCGTGCTATACTGATCATTCTGGCCATACATATCAAGTGAAGTACTCAACAAGGCGAAAAGAGTGATCAAAATAGTTTTTTGTTTCATGAAAATCATATTTGCATTAAATCGGTTAACTGCAAAAATATAAAAAATAACAATCACTTGTCTGAAAATCCCAATTAATGCCGTTTTATATCCGGATAACTTATTAATCAGACAATTGGATGAATGCCAAAACAAAATCAATCTATTTAATCCCTCAGCTCATATAATTCAGTCATAGACATTACATTCTATTCATTTCGTACCATCAGCTCAGCGCGAAAGAAGTTATTCCTAAATAAATGATATTTAACATCACAATCAGGTTTGATTGTTTATAGAACATCCATATTCAATATATTTTCAATTCAATCTATTTAGAAAGACAAAGATAATGAAATATTACAATTATAAATGGCAAACATTCGAAAATGAATGGCAATTGGAATCAGTTGAACTTAAACAAGCTGTATAAAAAGAGATGATCAATAGCTGTTACGTAACCTTGCTGTTGTGTCTGGGCATTAAATCCGGCAAAGTGGGAGTGGCGAATATCCCTACCGGGAGAAATATGCGGGTAGCGGAAAGATTGTGAGGGTGGGGTGATCAGTTAATTAGTTAACCGGTTAATTGGTTGAGATGATAGGTTCCCTCTAACTTTCCAAAGGTTTCCCAGCAGATTATTTCAGCACATGCGAAACGTTATATGATTCACACCTTATTATTAAACTCCTTAATGAATAAGAGATTAAATAAAATGATTTAATTTAAAGTTTCGTAGTAAAATAGAGTTTATCTAAAATAGATTATTAAGTGTTTGATATCAAATATTTGACAATATTCTATCGAATGCTCCGTTAAGGGATTATGCGATATTATAAGATTAAAAAGAACCTGCCTCAGTTTCAAAGTCTGACAGGTTTGACC
>JAUZOM010000095.1 GCA_030706465.1 Bacteroidota bacterium
TGGGTTATACTACCTACCTGCATTCTGCAGAGAAAAAAGGATACAGTGGTGTGGCCATATTAAGCAGATTAGCCCCGGATAATGTTATTGTCGGGATGCAACACCCGGGGTTTGATTCCGAAGGACGGGTAATCAGAGCCGATTTTGGAGATCTCACGGTTGTCTGTGTATATATTCCTTCCGGTTCCTCCGGGGAGGTTCGTCAGGCAGTTAAAATGGAATTTCTAAGTGTATTTGCTCCATTTATTATCAACCTGCGAAAAACGAGACCCAATATCGTGGTTTGCGGGGATTATAATATTTGTCATAAACCCATTGATATCAATCATCCGGAACGACAAAAAGGAGTATCGGGATTTCTACCGGAAGAACGTGACTGGATGGATCAATTTGAAGCTTCAGGCATGGTTGATTCTTTCCGGGTTTTCGATCAACGCCCCGAGCAATATAGTTGGTGGAGTTATCTGGGGGGCGCCCGGTATCGGAACGCCGGATGGCGAATAGATTACCATTGGGTTAGCGAGCCGCTTCGCGAACGGTTAAAGTCAGCCGCGATACTTTCTGAAGCAGTACATTCCGACCATTGTCCGGTTGTCGTGGAACTAAATTGAATCACGTGATCTTTTTATAAACAAGTAGTTCCGTATCGAAAAAACAGTTTCATTTTACTTTCTTCCAAAAATCTTGTTTTTAATGATAAAAAACAATAAATCTTAGGATATGCGGTAAAGATGACCCAAAATATTTTTAACTTTGTCAGTTCAAAAAAACTTTGTATTTATGAAACTCAACCACTTCAGGCTAATATTCTTTCTATCCACTATCATTTTATTAAGTTCGTGTTTGGGTACCACTACTGTGACAACACCATCAACCGATGCGACTTTTGTATCCCTCACGTTTGCGGCAAATGACAGCGTCCCAAAATTAAGCACGGCGGTATTTACCTTGGTGGACACTACAATTATAAATGTAGATTCCTTGCCGTATAAAACCCGAGTTGATAGTGTTTACCCCACTTTTACTTTTACAAGTTCGTCAGTTGCTATGCTGTATTTCTCGAGCACTCATAAATTTAAAAAGAATTCGTCCGTGATACTGGGGGCCGGTAAAGATACCATCGATTTCAGACAACCCATTAGGGTGGTTAATTATGCTGCAGATGGAAAAACGACTAAAGGTTATAAGGTTGTTGTAAATGTTCATCAGGTCGATCCGGAGGCATATATATGGAATAAGGTATCTGATAATTTGAATTCGGTCAATGCAACCAGTCAAAAGACCGTTATCCTGAATGATGTCATGTATTACTATTCAACTGATGGTACAAGTGCCTATTTGTATACCTCAACAGATGGAACCAACTGGAATCAATCAACAGCATTATCCGGCTTGCCTGTAAGTGCCTCAGCCTCATTAAAAGACATGATGCAATTTAATGGGAAATTATATTTAACTCAGAATAGTTCATCGATATATTCCACTTCTGATGGCTTAAATTGGGGCAGTAAGCTCCCGATTACGCTTACTAATTTTACATTCAAATCGCTTCTTTATGTCTTCAACGACCAGTTGTGGGCTGTCGTTCTATCCAATGATGGCAGTTATCATTTTGCTACTTCAGGAGATGGTGATGTTTGGAATGTACTTGGGGAAATCCCGGCTAATTTTCCGGTAAGTGATTTCGCTTCGGCATCGTACTTTTCTCCAACCGGGAAATCGAAAGTATTGGTTTTAGGAGGGTATTCTTCTGTAGACAATATTAATCCGTTGAAAAACAGGTGGAGTTCTGAAGATGGTTTGTATTGGGTAGACTTCAGTACAGAGAATCGCTCATTAGATACACTGGCTGTTGGAGCCTCCGTAATTCCTTACGATGGCAAGTTGCTCCTGTTTGGTTCCAGATCTGACAATGGAAAAAATCATTATAGAATATCGCAAGACGAAGGGTTAAGTTGGCAGGTTCCGGATGCACTCCGTAATTTCTTCCCGAAAAATTACCCGGCACGTACCAATCTGTCTGCTGTAGTATTTAAACCCCGGACCTATAATAAATCGGATTCCCCAAATCAGATTGTTGAATCAAACCGTATTTTTATCATAGGGGGTAATTCCGAATCAACCATTTATTCGGATGTATGGACCGGAAAGTTGAACCGGAAAAATTTTCTACTTCAATAATTTGCAAATGTGATGTTTAGAGAAGTGCTTCCGATGGCGGAAGCACTTTTTTTATAGATTAGTTTTCGGGATTAAACTATTTTGTTACTTTTGCGCCTTCAATTAACAAGCTTTCTGATGAAAACAAAGAAAATACAAGCTTCTGCTTCCATTCGCTTCCGTCGCTGGAGTAGGGCGGGGTATGCTGTTTTTTGCAGTCTGGCTTGTGCGGTTACCATCGGGTGTGTCTGTGTCTCCATCTCTGACAAGTCACTTCAGAAGTCGACTGGTATTACCGAAAGTTCTCGTTATTCATCTGTCGTCGATTCGGAATCAAAGGATAAGCCGGACGAACTAATAGACCTGGAAGCAACGCTTCATCTGGTGTTGGAAACATCATTATTCGAAAATTTATCTGAACGTGCTGCTGCGTGTGGTCAGAATGCCAATATTTATTTTATTAATCAGAACGGTTGAAATGAGTTTATCTCATCTCAACCGTTTTTTATTTTATTTAGTATGAAAAAAACTTTTATTCTTTGTTTCTTCGTTGTTCTTACGTTTCAATTTCTTCGCAGTCAGGAAAAGGCTGATTCGGTCGCTGTAAACCTCTCGGAATTGCAGGTCAATGCTACCCGGAATAAGCTCTATTCCGAAATGGGCCGGGTGCTTACCGTAGTCGATAAAGCGGAGATAAGCCGTATCGCTGTACAAAGTATCGATCAGTTGTTGGATTATGTCGTTGGGTTGGATATACGCCAACGGGGTACGAATGGCGCCCAGGCTGATATATCCGTGCATGGCGGCTCGTTCGACCAGGTGTTGGTGCTGTTGAACGGTGTGAACATAACTGATCCGCAAACCGGACACTTTAACCTGGATATTCCATTGAATTTGTCGGATGTGAGCCGTGTGGAAATTCTGGAAGGTTCTTCTGCCCGTGTGTTGGGGCCGAATGCTTTTAGCGGAGCCATCAATATAGTCACGGAGAATCGTGAAAAGCACGCCTTGAATGCCGAACTGGAAGGAGGAAGCTTTAATTATTTTGCCCAATCGGTTTCCGGAAGTGCAGGCACGGATCGTTTTCATACCTTTGCTTCCGTTTCACATAAAAGCAGCAGCGGTTATATGGCAAATACCGGTTTTGACCTGAGCAGTGCCTATTTGCAATCTGCTTTCAATACCGGCAAGGTGGGTAAATTCAATCTGCAACTGGCTGCACAACTGAAAGCTTTTGGCGCCAATGGCTTTTATTCACTGGCGTTCCCCAACCAATACGAGAACTCGAAGACTTTTCTGGCTGCCCTGGACTGGACTAAACGGAAAGGGCATCTGGAGTACTCGACTCAGGCGTACTGGCGTCGGCATCACGATCGTTTTGAGTTGGATTTTAATAAACCGGCCGGATGGAATTATCACTTAACCGATGTAACCGGAGGAAAAGCCACCGTCGCTTATCTTTCTAAATTAGGAAGGACTACCCTCGGGTTGGATCTCAGGAACGAGCATATTTTTAGTAATGTGCTGGGGACTCCCAGGGATTCCATGCGTGCCCCCCTGGAAACTAAAGGCTTTTTCACCAGACAAGCCAATCGCCTTTTGTCAACCGGATATATGGACCAGACGCTAAACCTTAAAAATTGGTATTTCTCCCTGGGGATTGCTTCCACGTATGCTTCATCTTTTGGACTGAACACTTTCGGGGGTGTTGACCTGGCGTATGCATTTAACGAAAACGTCCGTGTTTTTGCGGATGCCAATTCTGCTGTTCGACTCCCTACGTTTACCGATCTGTACTATGTCGGTCCGCAGCATATTGCCAATCCGGATCTTCAGCCTGAACATTCACAAACCATAGAATTAGGAACAAAAATCCAACAACCGGACTGGAAGTTGGATGTTGTGGGCTATTACCGGTTGGGCCAACATGTGATTGACTGGGTTAAGCCGGGCGCGACTGCTAATTGGATAAGCGAAAACCTGACAAAGGTCAATGCGTTGGGTACTGACATTTCGTTTGAGTATTATTTTCATCAATCTTTTATCCGGAAGGTTGCATTGAGTTATTCCTATCTCCAATCGGATAAGAGTGCCAGTAACTTTATTTCCAAATACGCCCTCGACTATTTGAAAAATAAAGTTGTGCTGACTGTTGATCATTCTATCTGGAAGAATTTATCCGCTTCCTGGAAAGCTGCTTATCTCGACCGGGCCGGAAATTATGATGCCAATCGGGTGTATGGTGCTCCTTCCATCATCGAAAAATTTACTCCTTACGTTATGCTCGATGGCCGGTTGATCTGGTCGCAAAAAAAGGTTGATATTTTTGCTGATGTAAACAATATCCTGAACTCTGCCTATGCCGATTATGGCGGATTAACCCAACCCGGTATTGGTGTCAATGCCGGCATTCGGCTAAAGCTGAACTAAGCTGTAGTTTATTATAAAAAGAATCTCCCGCAGATTACGCTGATTCCCGCAGATAATCTTTTTCTGCGTTGTACTGCGTAATCTGCGGGAGATTTCTTTCTTTATCCGGTTCTTAGCAAGCCATAATCGGTTTTATTTGCTTGAAGAAGTCATTTCCTTTGTCGTCTACCAGGATAAATGCCGGGAAATTCTCCACTTCAATTTTCCAGATAGCCTCCATGCCTAATTCGGGATATTCCAGGCATTCCACCTTCTTGATGTTTTGTTCTGCCAGGATAGCTGCCGGGCCTCCGATAGATCCCAGGTAGAAACCGCCGTGTTTTTTGCAGGCATCGGTGACTTGTTGTGACCGGTTGCCCTTGGCAATCATAATCATGCTGCCTCCGTTTTCCTGGAATAAATCCACGTACGAGTCCATACGGCCGGCTGTGGTAGGACCAAATGAGCCCGAAGCCATACCTTTCGGCGTCTTGGCCGGACCGGCATAATAGATCGGATGATCTTTTACGTATTGCGGTAGCGGTTTGCCCGAATCAAGCAGCTCTTTCAGCTTGGCATGGGCAATATCACGACCCACGACGATAGTTCCGTTCAGGGAAAGGCGGGTTGATACTGGATATTTCGATAAGGTAGCCAGAATTTCTTTCATCGGTTGGTTCAGGTCTATTTTTACGGCATTGCCTTCGCCCTGGTTGCGCAATTCTTCCGGAATGAAACGACCCGGATTATCTTCCAGGCGTTCTACCCAGATACCTTCCTGATTGATTTTTGCCTTGATGTTGCGGTCGGCGGAACAGGATACGGCCATGCCAACAAAACAGGAAGCCCCGTGACGGGAGAGGCGTACAATGCGAACATCGTGTGCAAAATACTTGCCCCCGAACTGTGCTCCAATGCCGGCTTCCTGGGCTGCTTTCAGCACTTTGGCTTCCATTTCCACATCCCTGAACGATTGTCCCAGTTCATTTCCAACGGTGGGGAGTTCGTCGTAGTATTTGGTCGAGGCCAGTTTCACTGTTTTCATACACGCATCAGCCGACGTTCCGCCAATCACAAATGCAATGTGGTAGGGTGGGCAGGCTGCTGTTCCCAATGTCTTCATCTTCTCCGTCAGGAATTTTTCCAGGGATGCCGGGTTCAGCAGGGCCTTTGTTTCCTGAAACAGGTAGGACTTGTTGGCCGAACCGCCTCCTTTGGCGATAAACAAGAACTTGTATTCGTTTCCGTGGCTTGCCACCAGGTCGATTTGAGCCGGCAGGTTGGTACCCGTATTCACCTCGTCGTACATGTTCAACGGGGCATTCTGTGAGTAGCGGAGGTTTTCTTCGGTATAGGTTTCGTAGATTCCTTTCGATAACGCTTCTTCGTCGGTGCCATTTGTCCAGACGTTATTTCCTTTTTTAGCGTAGACGGTAGCAGTACCGGTATCCTGACAGAAAGGCAATATCCCTTTAGCTGCAATTTCGGCATTGCGAAGCATAGTCAACGCCACATATTTATCGTTTTCACTGGCTTGTGGATCGGCAAGAATAGATGCCACCTGAGCCTGATGTGCCGGGCGAAGAAGGAAGGAACAATCGCGCATGGCGGTTCGGGCCAGTTTCGTCAATCCTTCTGGTTCCACTTTCAACACTTCCTGTCCGTCCAGGTTGGAGACAGAAACGTGCTCTTTGGTAAGCAAATAGTATTCTGTTTTGTCCTTTCCCAGCGGAAATGGTTCCTGATATTTAAATTCTTTAGCCATGATGTATATAAGTTTGAAGTTTGTAAAGTTTGGTATTCTAAACAGGCTGCAAAATTAAGGAAATATTTCTGTAATTCATAGAATTTGGTGTAAACAATCATGAGAAATAGTATGCCGGAAGGATGCTCCGGTTTTCCCAGGAAATAAACCGAAGTTGTTTCTGTGTAATCCCAAACCGGTGTTGTGTTAAGTACTTTTTTTTGATGTATTGTTTTAATTGCCGTCCCATTTATGGGACGGATAAATTAGTATTACAGAACCGGTCTTTAACCGGATTGTATGGTGTATTTGGCTAAAGCCACTATCCTTTCTTGCAGATCAGCGACAGTTAAAGCTGCCGGCAATCGATAGCTAACATAACACCAGTATAAAAAGTTTATGCCCGGAGATATGGGAAATTAAAAACAATCAACCCTTCCCGTTGCCAATCGGCAAGTGGGAAGGGTTGAATTTAAACCCGACATTTCAGCCTGTCTGCATGCTGAATAAATAATTTCATCCTGCATTAAACTTCGCTTACTTTGCTTTTTTCCATACGTTTCAACGCTTTTTCGGCTCGCTTTTCCTTTAGGGTTTTCTGGGCTTCCTTTTTACCCGTTTTTTCTTTTCCTTCTTTTTCTTTTGACATGATTTTTAATTTAGGTACAGCTATTCCTAAGGTCCATAATCAGGTTGACAGACAAGGAATGCTTCTGCACGCCGGAAACAAGATCGGTTGATCCGGCCCGGAAATCAAGATGCAAGGAATCAGCAGATAGAGAGTAAGTTGTATCATCGTGATGACATAGCTTCTTTAAGACGATAGGCCATTGCGCCTATTCCTTAGGATATCTATTTGTCAATACGTTGTAAACTTGATTGTTACGAATGAGTCCCAAGTTTATAACCCTGTTTTATGGTTACCGTTGGCTTCGCTGTGGTAAGAAATTATTGAATCCTCAAAATTAGGCTATATTTCCGAATTAACCAAATATTTGATGATAAAACTTTACTAAAACTCTTTTAAAAGACTGACTCTGGTAATCAGGTCCATCTAAGATCAAAACTTGTGAGGTGTATGATAAATCGTGCTCCCACTACTGATTAGCCGGATAAGCCTGTCCTAGGAGAAAGTGGGAGTGCGACTTGTACGTTTATAGAATATCCAGTTTCAAACTGTTCTGGTTTTCAGTCCAAGTCTCCGCTTCGCTCAGACTTGAACTATCCATTGCGTACAAATAATCATACTTGGACGAAATAGTTACGTTGTTCTTCAATTCTTTCTGTAAGTCGTTCTAAATAAATGCGATTAATCATAATATTTTATTTTACTCAATGTTTTTGAATTCACAATATTTCTTCAGAAAATCAGGGGCAAATACTTTCTACCAACCTCGTTCCGCGTAGTCTGCACTGCTAAAAGGATGTTTCAATAGTCGCACTCCCACTTCTAATTAGCCGGATAATCCTGTCCTGGGAGAAAGTGGGAGTGCGGCTATTGGTATGTTCCGCGATCACCACTCATTCCCCTGATTTTACTATCAATTATCAAACCCAATATTTATTCCCTAGTCGTCCCCGATTCTATACCTACTCGCTACTTACTTTAGGATAACCCATAGATAACCCACATATAACCCAGGTATAACCCAGGTATAACCCATATTTATATAGATATGGATTATCCCTGGGTTATCCCTGGAATATCTATGGATATAGTACCTTTATACTATGAATAAGCATAGAACAGGACGCGAAGAGGCATAAAGAAACCATATACATCTCCGTCATCTGTCAGAGACGTGAAGATACCCCAAATCCGGGGTACGGAAAAGGCGAAATAAAGGATAGAAGGATGATTTTTAAGGAGCTAACGGATTTGCACCGGTGAAATATGACGGTCATTTATCCCCTCGATCATAGCCTGTTCTGCCAAACCGGAATGTTTCATCCGCATGCCAGGCTTATTTTTACAAATAATCGGGAAATAATGACTTCCACACGGAACGAAATCAGATCCTAACTTGTTTTTATAAAAAATTTACATATCTTTGGCACGAACAAAGGAACCGGTATGGAAATCTTCTCGCATATCCCCAAAGAGCTTGTCAACTTTTTATTGGTTGTCCTGTTTTCGTTGCTCATCGGACTGGAGCAACGGAGACTTCACATTGATTCGGAGTTTGAATCCCTGTTCGGTACCGACCGTACCATTACCCTAATCGGGATACTGGGATTTATCCTGTACACGGTGATGCCCAACAGCCTGGGGTTGTTTTATGGGGGAGGCGTGATTGTTTCGGCCCTGCTGGGGACGTATTATTACCAGAAAATAAAATTAAAGAATAAATGGGGCTTTACTTCCCTGATCATTGCCCTGATTACTTATTGCCTGACCCCGTTGGTGGACCTGGAGCCGTTGTGGCTGGTCATGCTGGTGGTGGTGACCATCCTGATTATTGTTGAGATCAAGGAAAGTCTTTTTATGTTCTCCCGTAAATTCGACCGGAATGAGTTCACCCTGCTGGCCAAGTTTATCATCATTGGCGGAATCATCCTGCCCTTGCTGCCACACGAACCGCTTTCCCCGGCAATTAATATCTCCCCCTATCAGATTTGGGTGTCTATCGTCGCCGTTTCGGGGATCTCCTATTTAAGTTACCTGCTCCGGAAGTTTGCATTCCCGAATTCAGGCATCATCTTATCGGCCATTTTAGGAGGATTATACAGCAGTACAGCCACCACCATCATACTCGCACGCAAAAGCAAGGAGGAAAATAACGACGTCCGGATCGTATCGGGCATCCTGGGTGCCACCGCCATGATGTATCTTCGTATCTTGTTGCTTGCCTGGATCTTCAACACCGATGTGGCCCTGATGCTGGCCCCTTACTTCCTGGTGTTTGTATGCGTGATCCTGGCTTTTATAGCGGTCTTGCAGATGAAGAACAAAGCGGGTACGGTGGAATCAACCACCCTGGGCAGCAAGGGAAACCCCCTGGAGTTTAAGACGGCCCTTATCTTCGGGCTGCTGTTTGCTTTCTTTGCCATCCTGACCAACCTGGTGATTAAAAATTACGGGAATGCAGGCGTGAATATCCTTTCGTTTATAGTGGGTGTTACCGACATCGATCCGTACATTTTAAATTTATTTCAGCATGTGGGAGGCAATCTACAGGTCAGTACCATTGTTCATGCCACCATTATCGCTACCGCCAGCAACAACCTGATAAAAATGGTTTATTCACTGATCCTCGCAACCCCGACGATGAATAAAAAAATCGGGATGGGATTCATCACATTGATTCTTGTGAGTATTGTGTCCATCTTATTTTTCTAACAAACTTCCAACGCTGACAGGTCTTCGACGCTGTCAGGCTTTCAGGCAAGAGAAAGACCTGTCAGCGTGCTTGCACCTGACAGCGTCTTTCAGATAAATGGACGGGTCGGGTTGAGTTATGATTCAGAGGGTGTATCCATTAAAAATTTAGCACCAGTCCCAGTGAGACAGCTCGTACATCCGGGCCTTTTTCCGATTGGAAAATGCTGAACGGGGAGTACTTGGCATATACATTGAATGCCCCGTATCCAATTTGTCCCATAAAGTCGAGTGAAAGCGGGGAGGTGTTTAGTCCTTCGCTTTCCACATCGGTCACCGAATGTCCGTTTGCATTTTTATATCCTACTTTGTAGGAGGCAAATGTATTGATTCCCCCGATAGCGCCGGCAGAAACAAAGAATTTATTATCCCGGCCGAAATCCGGTTGCCATTCCAGCAATAAGGGGATGGTAATGTGAAAGGTACGGAGCCGGCTGTATTGGTAATTAATACCATCCGGGGCCGGGTAAACGCTTGTAACTCCATTCACTTCCAATAAATGGGTATTATTGTCTAAGAAATAGTTATGCCAGTCAAAGCCAAGGCCGCTTGTCAATCCCAGGTTGTTCCGGTAGATAGGCATAATTTTTTCAATCAGGTTAATAAAGAATTCGTTGGACGATTCCGCTTTCAGGGACAGGCCCTTGATGTTGTTTATTTTATAGTTTTGGTCGGCGATATTTAGAAATCCCCACCCAATCCCGGCCCAGTGAGCCTTCATGGAATACTTGTGATGATCTTTCCGGCTCAGTTTCGTCAGAAACGGGATCTGTATACCGAGTTCTTCCATCACCGTATATTTTTCGTAACTTTTACCATCGTTGAATATGCCTTCGTAAACGGCTTTGTAGGGGATGGAATCGGTATCATACACTTTCACTTTCACCTGTCCGGTACTGTCCTCGAGATGAATGACTTTTTTGTTAAAACGTATCGTTGTGTCATTTTGATTCCGTTCTACGGCTTGAAGGGGCAAAATACCAACGAAGACTCCCAATAGAAAAAAGATGTAATTTTTCATTGTGTTTAATTATTAATAGTTTATACTTATTTTTTCTTTAATATCAACCTCAGGACATCTTCCGAATCGTTCTTCGATTCGATGTAAATGAGCGTTATCTTATGTTCCGGCTTTGCCATTTCGTTGAACAGGATCAGCCGGTAGAGTTGCCCTTTGCGCGGTAGTTGCAGGTAGATGGAAGTAGGGATTCCGTTTGCAATAACCTGCTTTACTTTTTTTGCCCCGACTTCATCCTTTTGCAGGCATTTGCGGATGAAATCGCCAGCAGACGGATTGTCTTTGATGGTCAGACTCTTGAAGAGGGAGAAATCATAGCCATTCAACATTTCATCGGTCAGTTTCACCATGACGACCCCTTTCTTTTCACCATACAGATCAAATGCCTTACTGATTTGCAAATCATTTTGTGCCTGAAGTGCCGGGATGATTGCGAATCCCATCAACAGCATAAGGATTAAATACTTTTTTATTGATCTCATATCATTTTACCTTTTTTTTACTTATCGTCCGGCTTTTACCAGACAGACAAGCTGTATTTTTTACTTTTCTAATCCGGAAAATACATCGAGTTGTTGTTCTATCAACCCGTTGTCGTTTATGTTTTTAAGTCCTTCCTCCACTTCATCCCGTGAAGAAGAGACGTCGCTTAATGAGGCCAGGGCCTGCGATTTAATTTTCTGTACGTTCGTAATTCTATTCCCATCGATATAGGCGAAATTTGCCTTCTTCTCAGTCAGGAATACTTGTACGCTGAACAGCACCAAGACCACTACAGCGGCTACGCTTGCCCAACGGATATAAGGAGCTATTTTGAAAACAGCCTTTTGCTTTTTATGATTGAAATAGCCGAAAATGGCTTGCTCCGGCTTATACCGTTCGGGAAGACCGGCCTGCGAAAGAAAAGTCTGCAGTTGCTTTTCTTCTTCCCCGGTAGTTAATCCTTCGTAGTACCTTTCGATCAGCCGGTCGGCCTCGGCGGGACTAAGTTTATATTTCATTTTGATTCTCATACGTTTGTCCATTTCATGTATTCTTCGCGAACTTTCTTCCTGGCCCGGGAGAGGTTCACCCTGACAGCCTCCACCTTGGTACCCGTTATTTCGGCAATTTCTTCTACTTCGTATTCTTCCATATCTTTCATCCGGATAATGGCTTGCTGTAAGGACGGAAGATTTTCAATGATCTTATGCAGTATCTCTTCCGTGTTTTTACGCTCCAACTGAAGATACGGGTTATCATTCCCGGCCCGGGTATCATACGAATCATCCAGCGGATCCTGCCTCTTTTTGACTTTTAAGCGGTCCAGGCAATGATTCCTGGTGACAGTTGTTGCATAAGCCGCCGGGCTATCATAGGTATCCAGTGAATTGCGGATATTCCAAAGCTTTAGAAGAACTTCCTGTACGGCATCTTCTGCTTCCTGCTCCTCCACCAGTATCTTTAATGCCAGCTGGAAGAGCTTGTCGCGTATGGGCAATATCTCTGCCTTAAATCGTTCCTGGCTCATTTACTATATTGACGATTGAGTTGGGAAAATATAACATGGGATCTGACATTTTTTATTCTTAAACTCAAAACAATTAAAGCAGAAGGGAATATTACTGATTTCAACTTGTTAGGTGCTACAAAGTTAAGCTAAATTTCCTAACTGCACTTTTAAAAGCCCCGGATGGGTGGAATGATTGTAAAAAATGAATAAATGGTAACTATCATTATGTCACCCTTACAGGGTTTGTAATCCCTTCGGTTGATGCTCAACAATTATTACACCCATCCGGGTTAAAGATAAGGGACACCGTGAGATGAATATACAAAATATACGGTTTTTAGAACGCCAGAGGGGTGAAACGGTTGTAAAAAAGCAGGAAGAAGCATTTTAAACCCCGTAGGGGCGAACGAATTGTAGAAATAAACGACATTAAATTATTATTTTGTAATAAAAATGTATAGTCAAAAGTTTTGTAGTATAAAATATATGTCGTATGTTTGCGACATAAAACACAAATGACATGATAAAGAAGGAAGTATTTGATAATGAGCTTCAAGAGTTGGCGGTCTTTGCTAAGGCGATATCGCATCCGGCACGATTGGCTATCCTGAAGTACCTGGCGGAAACCAAGACCTGCATTTCGGGCGATATATCGGATCAGTTACCGCTCAGCCGGACTACCGTATCCCAACATTTAAAAGAATTGCGCGATATCGGATTAATTCATGGGGAAATTGATGGCCTAAAAATTAATTACTGCTTGTGCAGCAAATGTATAGCCGAAAAGTTGGATCTATTTGATACTTTCTTTGGAAAGATAAAATCAACAGAGATTAATTGCTGTGCGGAGAAAAACTGTCAATAAAATAATTGAATAACAATAGGTATGATTAAAAGAATTTTTATTCTAAGTTTATTCTGCTTTGCAACTTTTATATTGTTTGGACAAAAGAAACAATCCAATCAAAAAGATTTAATCACCTTCAAAGAACTGACCCATGATTATGGGACAATAGAAGTTGGCAGTCCCGGACATTGTGAATTTAAATTTACCAATAATATGAAAAAAGCATTGGTAATAAGCAATGTGAAACCGTCGTGTGGTTGTACGGTTGCTAACTGGCCGAAAGAACCAATCCTTGCAGGAAAAACAGGCGTGATTAAACTCACATATAACACAAAGATACCCGGAACTTTTTACAAGACAATAGCCGTGACTTCAAATGCAAAGAACGCTGCAGTGATATTGCGCATAAAAGGGAATGTGATCAGGTTACAAAAATAAACAAACAAACAGACATTATGAAAGTTTTAATTCTTTGTACGGGAAACAGTTGCCGCAGCCAGATGGCACATGGTTTTTTACAATCGTTCGATCAGAACCTAACGGTTTGTTCGGCAGGTACACAGGCTTCGGGGAAATTGAATGAGAAGGCCGTAGCCGTTATGAAAGAAGCCGGAATAACTATCAACCACCACACTTCCGACCCGGTAGAAAAGTATCTGGGGGAAGAGTGGGATTATGTAATTACCGTCTGCGGGGGAGCCAATGAAGCTTGCCCGGCATTTATAGGGAAGGTAAAACACCGCCTCCATATCGGTTTTGACGATCCGAGCCATGTAATAGGGACCGATGAGTTTATCTGGAGTGAATTTATCCGGGTACGGGATGAGATAAGGGAAAGCTTTTATAAGTTCTATCTTGAAAATATCAAAGGAAAATGAAAGGTCAGCCGGTTATAAATACAGCCGATTTAATGCCCCTGGCCGCCAGGATTCCACGGGTATCTGTGAAATTAAACGGGAAGGACAGACTGGGAGCCTTAAAGGTCCGGTTTGGCATTGGCCGGGATAACTATGCGGTAACCCCCGGTTTGTACAAAGTTGGAAATCCCGACAGCCGGTCGGAGGTGTTGGTTTCAGCCAATTACAAACTCAGCTTTGATATGTTGAGGAAGAACCTGGAATCGCTGGATGTCTGGATCCTGGTAATCGACACCAACGGGGTAAACGTTTGGTGTGCTGCCGGGAAAGGAAATTTCGGTACCGATAACGTGGTAAAAAGCATTCGGAATGCTTCCCTGGAGCATATTGTGAGTCATCGTAGCATTCTGTTGCCTCAACTTTCGGCGAGTGGGATAGCCGCCCATAAAGTAAAAGAACAAACCGGCTTCCGTCCACTTTTCGGGCCGGTGCAGGCGAAAGATATCAAAGCGTTTATCGGGGCAGGGCACAAGGCAACTCCGGAAATGCGGAAAGTGTCGTTTCCCATGAAAGAACGTGCGAAGTTAGTGCCGGTTGATTTTATGTACCAAAAATACAACTTGTTGATCATTCTGGCGTCGGTATTTATTCTTTCCGGGTTGGACAGGACAGGGTTTTTGTTTTCAAAAATGTGGGGAACAAGCCTGTTCCCGATCTTGAATATCCTGTCCGCCTATATTGCCGGAATCGTATTGGCACCGGTGTTTCTGCCTTTCATTCCATTCCGTATGTTTGCGCTGAAAGGTGCCTTTGGGGATTACTGGCTACCATTTTCCTGAATCTCCTGTTCAAGGTCCCGGTGATGGAATCAATCCCATCCGGATTCTTAAACATCAGCATAGCCTCGTTTATGACCATGAATTTTACGGGATCTTCCACTTACACGTCGCTCTCGGGCGTTCAGAAAGAAATGAAGTGGGCGGTTCCTCTTCAGATTGGGTTTATGGCTGTAGGTTCCATTCTGTTTATCATTTCAAAATTAGTATGATATGAAAACAATGCAGTATTTAAAAAATGTGGTGACGTTAAAACTGAATGCCGACTTGTGCACAGGTTGTGGCATGTGTGTCCTGGTATGTCCTCATGCTGTGTTTGGAATAGCAAATGGAAAAGCACGGATTCTGGACATTGACGATTGCATGGAATGCGGTGCCTGTTCGAATAATTGCAGGACCGGGGCAATTTATGTAAAGGCCGGTGTGGGTTGTGCCGCTGGAATAATTAATGGCATTTTAAACGGAACGGAGCCTTCGTGCGATTGTACAAAAGGGAATAAGAGCAATTGCTGTTAATATACTTACGAGTCTTCTCCGACAGGTCTAATTATTAAAAAGTACGCTTAGACGCAATGACGCAAAGTGCTGTTGTTAAGTTGTATAATTTTAGTGTCTTAGTGTCTTTCCGTAGAATAAACATTTTTTTCGGGGCGGGTTGACTTATCAAATTTATCATTTTTATACTTGAAACTTATGGATACAATTGAATTTAAAAAGTTATCGGAAAAGAATTTACCACGGGTGGTAGCATTGCTGACTGCAAGTAATTTACCGGCTTCAGATGTCCGTCTTGAGAAACAGAATTTTATAGTAGCCGAATTAAATTCCGAAATTGTAGGAAGTATTGCCCTGGAAAGAAAGGGTAAAAATGGCCTGTTACGCTCTTTTGCCGTGAAAGAATCATGCCGGAATCGGAAGATTGGTGAGCAACTTTACAGGGAGATGGTTTCACAGGCCAAAGATCATGGAATGGATCAACTTTATTTACTAACCACCACGGCAGATGTCTATTTTAAAAAGCTTGGCTGGCAAATTGTAACAAGGGATGAAGTCCCGGTCGATATCCGTGCAACAAGCGAGTTTTCGTCAGTTTGTCCATCAACATCAATTTGTATGATGTATCAACTTTAATGTAGAAGTCGTCTTGACTTATTGAATTGTTAGCACAATATTGAAAAGAAGGGAACGTTTTGTATGCGACAAAACAACATAACGATTCCCTTCTATTATGTACCAAGTACTAGACAAAGATACAATAAGAATTGACATACTACCA
>JAUZOM010000096.1 GCA_030706465.1 Bacteroidota bacterium
ATAGATGTCGAAATCCCACGCAATAAATTAGTGGTTATTACAGGACTTTCTGGTTCCGGGAAATCATCCCTTGCCTTCGATACCCTTTATGCCGAAGGGCAGCGCCGGTATGTCGAAAGTCTTTCAGCCTATGCCCGGCAGTTCCTGGGACGTATGAGCAAGCCCGAAGTAGATTACATCAAAGGAATCCCCCCGGCCATTGCCATCGAGCAAAAGGTGAATACCCGGAATCCCCGCTCCACCGTAGGGACATCAACCGAGATTTACGAGTATATCAAGCTTCTTTATGCCCGGATTGGCAAGACCTACTCGCCTGTTTCCGGCGAGTTGGTCAAACGGCATGAAGTACAGGATGTGATTGATGCTGTCATGAGCTTTCCGGACAACACAAAAATAATGGTTTTGACTCAAGTGAATCCAAGTGCCGACCGGTCACTCCGGGAGCAACTTAAGAGCCTGCAATTGCAAGGATTCAGTCGGCTGGAAGTCGCCGGTGAAACACTTCTGATCGCTGATTTCCTAAAACAAGAGACCCATCCCGAAGACACGGAAGTCTATTTGATGATCGACCGTTTAGTGGTGGAACATACCAAAGCGGCTATCAGCCGGTTGACGGATTCCGTTGAAACGGCTTTTTTCGAAGGAAATGATGCTTGTGTAATGAAAATAATCACGGAGGACGAAACCAAACTTCTCTATTTCTCCAAGAAATTTGAAGCCGACGGAATGGTTTTCGAGACTCCTACCGTCCATACGTTCAGCTTTAATAGTCCCATCGGGGCATGTCCCAAATGTGAGGGATTCGGCCGGGTTATTGGCATTGACGAAGACCTGGTTGTGCCCAATAAAAATCTTTCTATCTACGAAGATGCAGTTGTATGCTGGAAAGGGGAAGTCATGAGCGAATGGAAAAACCGGCTCATACACTCGGCTTCAAAATTCGATTTTCCTATTCACAAACCCTATTATGAATTGACCGATGAGCAACGTCATCTGCTGTGGACCGGAAACAGGTATTTTGAAGGATTAAATGAATTCTTTAAACACCTGGAATCCAACCAATACAAAATCCAGTACCGGGTTATGCTGGCCCGCTACCGGGGAAAGACCATCTGTCCGGAATGTAACGGGAGCCGTCTGAAAAAGGAAGCTTCATACATATTGATTGATAACAAATCCATTTCCGATTTAGTACTCATGCCCATCAGTACGTTGAATGATTTTTTTGAAAACATTCAGTTAGACGAACAGGATGCGGCAATAGCCAAACGATTGCTTGTTGAAATCAACAATCGCATTCGTTTTTTGCTTGACGTAGGATTAGGTTATTTAACCCTCAACCGGTTATCCAACACCCTTTCGGGGGGTGAAAGCCAACGCATAAACCTGGCTACCTCACTGGGAAGCAGTCTAGTGGGCTCGCTTTACATCCTGGACGAACCGAGTATTGGTTTGCATTCACGGGATACCTATCTGCTTATAAAGGTACTCAAACAATTGCGCGATCTGGGAAATACGGTTGTGGTTGTGGAACATGATGAGGAAATCATGCGGGCCGCCGATTACCTGATTGATATCGGCCCGAACGCCGGCAGGTTGGGTGGAAACTTGGTATTCCAGGGTATTCCCGATCTCACCGAGCTGAGTAAACATAAATCAGATTCTTCGACACTCGAAAATTCATACACCTTAAAATATTTGTTGGGACTGGAGAAAATCGATATTCCCGTACAGCGCCGGAAATGGAATAACTACATTGAAATCTTCGGAGCCCGGGAGAATAACCTGAAAGGCATCAATGTAAAGTTCCCGTTGAATGTCATGACGGTAGTAACAGGAGTCAGCGGTTCCGGGAAATCATCCCTGGTGCGGAATGTGTTTTATACCGCACTGAAGAAACATTACGGAGGCGTTGCCGACCGTACCGGCCAGTTCGGGACCTTAAAAGGCAGTATGCACCTGGCAACAGATATCGAATTTGTAGACCAAAACCCAATCGGGCGTTCCTCCCGGTCGAACCCGGTTACGTATATTAAAGCGTACGATGAAATTCGTAAACTTTATGCCGACCAGCAACTCTCCAAACAAATGAACTACTCAGCTTCCCATTTTTCGTTCAATACCGAAGGGGGACGTTGTGAAGAGTGCCAGGGAGAAGGTACGGTAACTGTGGAGATGCAGTTTATGGCCGACCTGGTGCTGGAATGTGAACACTGCCATGGCAAACGCTTTAAACAAGACATCCTGGATGTTACCTATAAAGGGGCTAACATCTATGACGTGTTGGAGATGACCGTGAATCAGGCCATTGAGTTTTTCTCCCAACACGCGGGGAATACGGAGAAGAAGATTGTAAAACGGTTGAAGCCATTACAGGATGTTGGCGTTGGTTATGTCAAACTGGGGCAATCGTCCAGTACCCTTTCGGGCGGGGAAAGCCAACGGGTAAAATTGGCTTCCTTTTTAGCCAATGAGAAACCCGAGCCGACTATTTTCGTGTTCGACGAACCGACTACCGGATTACATTTCCACGATATAAAAACCCTGTTGAAAGCCTTTGATGCGTTGATTTTAAAAGGACATACCGTTATTATCATCGAGCACAACCTGGAGATTATCAAATGCGCCGACCACATTATCGATATCGGTCCCGAAGGAGGCGAAACAGGGGGTAATCTGGTATTTGAAGGAACACCGGAGAAAATCATCGAGTGTACGGCATCGTATACCGGCCGGTTTCTGAAAGAGAAAATGTAAATTCAGGAATATCCCGGAAAAATAACACTCCCACAAACACGGACGATGTCTGCGTTTAGTGGGAGTTTCTTTTGTTCAGGAGCTAATAATATCTGTATACAAGCCCGCCAGCCGTTTGCGAAGGTGCAATACCGCATAATGCTTTCTCGACAACAAGGTGTTGACACCCACTCCGGTCGATTCGGCGATTTCTTTTACCGGGATATCATCTAACTCTGTCAGTTCAAATATCTCCCGCTGTTCCGGAGGCAATTCCGAGAGGGCCTTTTCCAGCTCAATCCAGACTAACGAGCGCAAATATTCCGTTTCAGGCGAAGGCACGGTTTCTTCTTCATGAAACAGAATTTCGGAGAAATTTTCCAATACATCACTATCGCTGTCATCATCGTAAACCGGCAGTTCATCTTCCCTCTTTTTGATACCTGCATTGATGATCGTGTTCCGCGTAACCCGGTACAACCAAGCCGACACCTGTTCTATCGGGTTCATGGTGGTGTTGACCGCCTTCGTTAACTGGTAAAAAACGTCCTGCAGAATATCTTCCGCATCTTTCTTACTCGCCACCCGTTTGGAGATGAACGATTTCAACTGCGGTTGATGTTCTGCAATCAGTTCCTTAAGATTTTCTTTGGTTGGTTTGGTTACCACGTTAGGATTCTTTCTCAGGTTCTTCTGCATGGGGAAAATCAACTCTATGCCCGTGTGGATGCCTGCGCCGGATGAACTCTTTACGTTCTTCATCCGTCATCTTCATCCATTTCTCACGAATCGGGTTGTGTTGCGTATGCATGCCCCTGCCCATCATAAATCGGCCTCCCATGCCACCCAAAAGCAACCGTGCCAGAATAAACAACCCTAAAGCTTGCCAGAAATTAATAGCAGTTATTCCAAATATGGCTGGAATAAGCAGGTTCCACAGAAACATAACGGTTGCGGCAAGAGCACCTATCATGATTAACCCGAAGGATATATGTTTAATTACATGAATCTTCATATCTTCTTTATTTTAAATTATTATTTTTTTGTAAAAGTAGTAAAATGCTTCCAAGGCTTTTGCAGCCTATCTTTTTATTTGTCCTATCGCGGAATACAGATGGTACTCTAAACAAACAGGCTAAACACGTTGCAACAAGTTCCACAATCCGCCCTAATCCGTGTACTTCCCAGGCGGTTCGGATTCTTCTTATTCTTTATCATACCCGCTCAACGAATTCAAGGGCATTGAACCGGCAAACACTGACGCAATCGCCACAACCTGTGCATCGGTCAGGATGATTTACCTCAATGCGCATTCCATTTCCGTTATCAACCAGGTCCAGCACATCATGCCGGCATTTCTTCAGGCAACTCCGGCACCGTGTACAATTATCCTCCACAACACGAACAGCCCGGTTTTTTGTATGCCTTTTCCTGTGTAATTTAGGAACAACCAATAGTAAGAGCAAAATTACCAAACTAATATAAATCACATTCATCTGTTTCTTCTTAAAATATTAAATTATTCATTTCCGATTCTTTTGAGATCGACCCCTATTTAGGAAGACAAACGAAAAGGAAAAATATTTTAGAAAGATGAGAAAAAAATAATCTCCGTGACTGATTTCTATTTTACCGATTAAAATTAGCTTTGCTGCTTTTATGCCTTCTCAAATTAATTTTATTGGATTTTACTTATTAAATCTTAATAAACAAAATCCAATCGCTATATTTGTATCGTCTTTCCACCGGGGAGATATTCAACCCTATAACGGCTTGCAAAATGAGAAAACAGTTTATACCCATCCTCCTTTCTTTCGTTTGCCTTTCGTGCAGTGCCTTAGCACAAGACATTGCCAATTCCATTAAAAACTATGAACCTTCGAAATCCGATATCATTTCACGCGGGCGTAATTTGTTATTGGATAGCTATGTGGCCGGGGATTTGGACAAAGTAACTGAAGCTTACCTATACCTCAACAACAAAGTGGCTGATAGCAATTATGCTGTTTTTTCTCCTTTTGAACAAATCTATTTGGGGGCATTGACTAAAAATTATGCCTGTTCACTCCATGAAATCCTGCGCATGGATTCCATCTCCAGATTAGATCCTTCTATCAGGAGAAAATCACCTATCGCGCCGAACAACGATCAACTTAGCCGGAATCTTGCCGAAAATTCATTTATTTATTTACAAAACATATACAAAAACATCGATACTTCGACGCTTCCGGCCGAAGATAAAAGCATGCTGACCTTGATATTAAATGATATCTTCAAAGACAACAACCCGCGGGTGAGTCAGGATATCAAGGATAAAGTCCAAAATGACATAAACAGGCAATGTGACTTATTTCTGGGATCCTACCCCCAATCGAAATACGAGCATTATGTACGAAATTATGTCCGGTATGCCGTTGAGCGCTCCGATTGGGGTTTTGGCATGGATTTCTCCATTGGATATGTGAATGCCGGGGCGAAAAGCAATTATGTAAAGGATGGGTTTGCAGCCGGTTTCGGTTGGGATTTTCATCATAAGAAGCTGGGATTGTTTACCCGTATAAACATACTGGGGACCACAACAAAAAAGGATTTCTATTTCACGCCTTCAGTGATATTACCGCCAAAGTCATCGGTTACCTATTTTGTTCCTGAACTCAGCCTGGGTTATGAAACATTAAATAATAAGACTTTAACCTTAATGCCTTTTACCGGAATCGGAGGCTTTTTCTGTGACCCGGGACAAAAAGATCAGGACAATCACATTCGATTACGGAACAAAGAACTAAACTCTTTTTGTTACCAGGTCGGGGTTAATTGCGATTTTAAGTTTAAGAATTCCAAGACAAATCCCTTCCTGCGAAACGAATACAGTTATAATGCGATCAGACTGCGGGTGACCTATTTAATGCCAACAAGCGACAGGCCTGAACTACGGGGTAATCAGCTCATGGTTACAGTCGGTTGGGGATTGGTCGGGTATGGCAAGAAACGGTCCTGGTAAAATTTCAGGACGAGACATTCATTCACAAAAACGCGGGCTGTCAATTTCTTGACAGCCCGCGTTTTCTTATTTTGGAAGTTCTTATCCAACAATCTTTTTAAATAGATTCTTCATATTGACCAAATCGCCGATAATATGATGAAGTTCATCTACTTTCACCCGTTCCTGCAACATAGTATCGCGGTAACGAATGGTGACGGTGTTATCTTCCGGGGTTTGGTGGTCTACGGTGATACAGAACGGTGTCCCGATAGCATCCTGGCGACGGTACCGTTTTCCGATAGAGTCTTTTTCATCATACGCGCACTTAAAGTCGAATTTCAACTCATTCATGATTTCACGTGCTTTCTCCGGCAGTCCGTCTTTTTTCACCAACGGTAAGATAGCCGCTTTAATGGGAGCAAGTACCGGAGGTAAGGCCAGTACAACCCGGCTGTCACCACCCTCGAGCACTTCCTCTTTATAAGAAGCTGCCATGATCGACAGGAAAGTACGGTCGACCCCAATGGATGTCTCAATAACGTATGGAGTGTACGATTGATTCAATTCGGGATCGAAATACTTGATGTTTTTACCCGAGAACTTTTCATGGCTGCTTAAGTCAAAATCGGTACGCGAATGTATTCCTTCCACTTCCTTAAACCCGAAAGGCATTTCAAATTCAATATCGGTAGCCGCATTAGCGTAATGAGCCAGCTTATCATGGTCGTGGAACCGGTATTTCTGATCACCCAGTCCAAGGGCCTTGTGCCATTTAAGGCGGAATTGTTTCCAGTGTTCGAACCATTTCATTTCTTCCCCCGGCCGTACAAAGAACTGCATTTCCATCTGTTCAAATTCACGCATACGGAAAATAAACTGGCGGGCAACAATCTCGTTACGGAAGGCTTTACCGATCTGGCAGATACCAAACGGAATCTTCATACGTCCCGTCTTTTGCACATTCAGGAAGTTTACAAAGATACCCTGTGCTGTTTCGGGACGTAAATAGATTTTCATGGACCCTTCGGAAGTAGAACCCATCTCGGTGGAGAACATCAGGTTGAACTGGCGTACGTCAGTCCAGTTTTTGGTGCCGCTCACCGGGCATACGATTTCATAGTCTTCTATGATAGCCTTCAGCTCCACCAGATCATTATCGTTCAGGGCTTTCACAAAACGGTTATGAATTTCATCGCGTTTAGCCTGGTGCTCCAGTACCCGTTCATTGGTTTTACGGAACATGTCGGCATCGAAGCTTTCGCCAAACCGCTTAGCTGCTTTATCGACTTCTTTCGTAATTTTATCATCGTATTTTGCCAGCAGGTCTTCAATCAGGACATCGGCACGATACCGTTTTTTACTGTCCCGATTATCAATTAACGGGTCGTTGAACGCATCCACGTGTCCGGAAGCTTTCCAGGTTGTGGGGTGCATAAATATGGCGGCATCGAGTCCCACCACGTTTTCATGAAGCAGCACCATGCTGTCCCACCAGTATTTCTTGATATTATTCTTGAGTTCCACCCCGTTTTGACCATAGTCGTACACGGCACCCAGCCCATCATAAATTTCGCTCGAAGGGAATACAAAACCATATTCCTTACAATGCGCGATTAATTTTTTAAAAACATCTTCTTGTGAAGCCATAATATATATAATTTATTTATTTCCAATTTCCTCACCTCTCATTCCTCTTCCTTACGGTTTAATATTGATTCCTGCCGGTAATCCGCCGCCTTCAACCTGTTTCTTTTCCACATCGATTTCCGTTTGTTCCTTACTTTTGAATTTTCCAAAATGATAGGAGAGTTTAAACCAGAAGGTCAGCTTATCGTTCAGGTTGCTGAAGTTTGTTTTCAGGTTAGGCGTATTAAATGATATTTGCTGCTTTACATCCTCCGAAGCTTCAACCGTCAGTTCCAGCTTCTTATTGAAGAACTTCCTGCTCAGGTCCACCATCCAGTATTGTATGGGGTGATCCACATGATAGATCTGGAAGGTTCCTTTCGTTAAATAGAAGTATTGCAAATTCAGTTTCAGTTCCAGGGGCAGCACAATCTGCGAGTTAACCGCATATATCCAGAACGGGCTCGGCCCTCCGTCCGGATACGCGTAATCTTTTATCAGTTGCCGGTTATACGCTATGTAAAAATAGAAGAAGCTCATTTTATCCATATCCATGGGTTGCTTAAAAAACGCTTTGCCCTGGGTTATCAAGCCCACCGGTACCGGGAAAGCCGCGTACACATTATAGTTCCGGATGTTCCCGTAATTGGTGAACGTCTGGCTGGATACCAATGTATTCGGTTCCGTGTTCAGGGTCATCAAGCTTACATTCTTGGTGTACGAATAATTTGCACCCAGGTTGGCATAATCGAAGGCCGAAAACGTCACAGAGTAATTGTCGTAAAAATTAGGCCGCAGATACTGGTTCCCTACCTGGGAAGAGTACTGGTCGAAATAACCGCTGTTATTCGGGTCCAACTGGCTGTAGGGTGGCATGGCCACTTTCCGCGAATACCGTCCCGTCATTTTTAAGACCGGCGTGAATTGGTACAACAGGTTGAAAGTCGGGTAGATATTCGCCATTTCTCCCTTGACGGTTGTATCCAGCGGGAGAACTTTACTGTCAAATTTCAGGTCTTCCACCCGGACACCGACGGTCGCGTGCAGCTTGCCGATATTTTTTTTCAGCTCGGCATACAACGCCATATTCGTTTCGTGATAACTAAAATCCAACTGATTCAGGTAAGTCGGTTGGTCGAAAAGGGTCGATGCCGGATTATTCAGGTTATACTTTCCCTGGTCACCGGCATTCACCCGGTTGAATTTTCCCCCTGTATTTACCTGGAATCCTTTGAACGGCAACTCAAGATCATACTTGACATAATAATTGGTCAGGTTCAGGTTAATGTTATTCAAGCTGTAAAGATACGAATTATCCTGATTCTGTGTCGATTTGCCGAGGGCATCTTTATCATAACGGGAGTAATAGGCGGTGACTTGCACCGTTTTCCCCAGGGTATCCAACTTGGTTTTGTATTTTGCGACCAGCTCGTTGTTGTTATTTTTATTCCGGTTGTTATAAAGATTGGTGTAATTAATCCCGGTAGCAACGGGTAACGTGGTCACAATACTTTGGGTGGTCGTCCCGTTATCGGCCTTGTTCAGGTTATAGTTCAGAATTAAATTCGAGTTCTCGTTAATCCTGAAATTAACCATGGGCCTGAAATAGAAGTTTTTGTTCAACTCCCACGACGTGCCATCCTGGTTAAACACCACATAGGGAGTATAGGTCGTAAAGGTCCGGTCTGCCGTATTATAATCGGTTTGTTCGTGATAGTTATACCCCGTTTGCAATTGCCAGTTGATCGTCTTCCGGCGTCCGTTGAGCATGAGGGAAGGCGAATACTTGTTGTTATGGCTCGTCCCGTAATGCAGGTTAAGAATCCCGCTGAAACGCTGGAAACTGTTCGACCGGGTAATGATATTAATCACCCCGCCGTTGGTGTTGGCTTCGTACGACGCCCCCGGATTGTCAATAAGTTCTATTTTCTCAATGGCATTGGCCGGCAAGCTTTCGATATAATTCTTCAGGTCCTGGCCGGATAGATTCGAGGGTACTCCATCAATGTATATAGCCACATCCTTCCCATTCAGATTCAGGTTCCCGGACGGGCTTACGATGACCCCCGGCAGTTTGCGGATAGCGTCGGACATCGAGCCGCTCGAGAGGGCCGGATTATCCTTTACCAGATAAGTCGTTTTATCGGCGTCTACCTTGATAAACTCTTTCTTATTCCCCACCACGGTCACTTCACCCAAATTGACCGTTTTCTTTAGCTTGGACAGAATCGTCTTTCCCAGGGTTGTCTCTTTCGTCCCCGCTTTTACGATAAACGGGATAACCTGCTCATCGCAATTCCAGGAACTGATAATCATCTTATACTGTCCCGTATCGGCCGGCAACACAAACTCGTTTTGACATTGCGTCGACGTGAAAGCCCTGATACTACGGAATTGATGTTCTTCTGATTTTTGAAACTCAATCTTCCGGGTAGTAGTATCTTTATCGCACGAATTCCCAAGTATCTCGATCGTCGATTTGATCACCAGGGACTGTGAATGAACCAAAAAGCAATTAACCAGCAATACAAAAAACAGCACTTTCTTAGTCATAAAGCAAATCTATTTTAAGTTCGGAACCGATATGGATTTAGCATTAACTTTTACACCTTTAAAAATAGGAACGCAAAGTTACTGTTTTTTTCTTATTTTTTCTTATTTTTGTCGGTGGATATTGAAAAATAGCCCGGCTGCGGGGAGTAAATTTAGGTGCATGAAAGCCCTTCAACCAGAACAGAATGAGTCCTGAAAACCAAGATCCGGAAGTTGTTGCTTATCAAACAGGAGCCGGCTTGATGAAACGGAAAGGAAGTTGAAGGGAAATTCTGCCTGAAGTTGGTGTTTTACAGCCCGGCGGATTTATCAGGATAACAACTTATAAGAAAGTTCAACCGGTGAGGGTTTCTTGCCTATTGAACCGGAAGGAAACAGAACAGTGGAAAGAAAAATAATACAGTATGGCATTAGATGATGAAATAATTGATCCGGAAAACGAAGAAGACGGGATGGCAGGTGATGCCGGTGAATCGGCCGACGATGCCGAATCGGCTTCCCATTCCAATTATAAAGTACCCAAGATCAGCAACGCCGCCGTCAAATACCATTTATCGGGCATGTACCAGAACTGGTTTCTGGACTACGCTTCTTACGTGATCCTGGAGCGTGCCGTTCCCGATATTTACGACGGGCTGAAACCGGTACAACGCCGCATCCTGCACTCCATGAAACGGCTGGACGACGGCCGGTATAACAAAGTGGCCAATATCGTGGGCCATACCATGCAGTTCCACCCGCACGGGGATGCCTCCATCGGGGATGCGTTGGTCCAGCTCGGGCAAAAGGATTTGCTGATCGACTGCCAGGGAAACTGGGGAAATATCCTCACCGGCGACAGTGCAGCAGCACCCCGCTACATCGAAGCACGTCTTTCTAAATTTGCCCTCGAAACCGTATTTAATCCGAAGACCACCGAATGGAAAGCTTCGTACGATGGCCGTAACAAAGAACCGGTGGCATTGCCCGTAAAATTTCCCCTGCTGCTGGCACAGGGCGTGGAAGGTATTGCCGTGGGCTTGAATTCAAAGATCCTGCCCCACAATTTCAACGAGTTGCTCGATGCCTGTGTAGCCCATCTGAAAGGGGAATCCTTTATCCTTTACCCCGATTTCCAGACCGGGGGGTCTATCGATGTGAGCCGTTATAACGATGGTGAACGCGGTGGGGTAGTAAAAATCCGGGCTAAAATAGGCAAGCTCGATAACAAAACGCTTGCCATTACCGAGATTCCTTTTGGTACCAATACCTCCAAACTGATCGAATCCATTATACGCGCCAGCGATAAAGGCAAAATTAAAATCCGCAAGGTGGACGACAATACCTCGGCCAATGTGGAAATCCTGGTGCATCTGTTGCCGGGTTCTTCGTCCGACAAAACCATTGATGCCCTGTATGCTTTTACCGATTGCGAACTCAGCATTTCGCCCAACTGCTGCGTAATCCACGACAATAAGCCGCGTTTCTGCGGCGTAAGTGAAATGCTGCGTATCAGTTGCCAGCACACCATGGAGTTGTTGCAGCTCGAACTGGAAATCCAGAAAGGGGAATTACAGGAACAACTGTTCTTTACCTCCCTCGAAAAAATATTTATCGAAAACCGGATCTACAAGGATAAAGGTTTCGAAGACAGTACCTCGCAGGATGAAGTGATTGCACACATTGATAAACGGCTCGATCCTTTCAAACCGGACTTTATCCGCGAGATTACCCGCGAAGATTTTCTGAAGCTGCTCGAGATAAAAATGATGCGGATCACGAAGTTTGATACCGACAAGGCAAACGATACCTTGCTGGCTATCCAGAAGAAAATTGACGAAATCAATCATCACCTGGCCCATCTAGTCGATTTTACCATTGCCTGGTACGAAGGGTTGAAGGCCAAATACGGAAAAGATCATCCCCGCCTGACCGAAATACGCAATTTCGAAACCATCGTGGCTGCCAAAGTCGTGGAAGCCAACGAGAAATTGTACGTCAACTACGAGGAAGGATTTATCGGTACTGCCCTGAAGAAAGATGAATTCGTATGCAATTGCTCCGACATCGACGATATTATTGTCTTTTTCAAGGATGGGCGGTACAAGATTGTGAAAGTAGCCGATAAAATCTTTATCGGTAAAAACATCCTGCACCTGGATGTATTCAAGAAAAATGACAAACGGACAATATACAACGCCGTGTACCGGGATGGCAAGACCGGCCCCTATTATATCAAACGGTTTGCCGTGAACGGGATTACCCGCGATAAAGACTATGACATCACCCAGGGTACGGCGGGCTCGAAGGTGGTTTATTTTACCTCCAACCCGAATGCCGAAGCCGAAGTAATCCGGGTGACGCTCAAACCGAAACCCCGCCTGAACAAGCTGGTATTCGAAAAAGACTTCTGCGATATCGCCATCAAGGGACGGCAGTCGATGGGGAATATCCTCACCAAAAACGATATCCATAAAATAGCCCTGAAGCAAAAGGGAGGCTCTACCCTGGGAGGCCGCGAAGTCTGGTTCGACCGCGATGTCCTGCGCCTGAACTATGATAACCGGGGCGAATACCTGGGCGAGTTCCAGAGCGACGAGTCAATACTGGTCGTCTCCAGCAAAGGGGAGTATTATACCAGCAATTTCGACCTGGCCAACCATTATAACAAAGACATCATGGTCATCGAAAAGTTCGATCCCCATAAAGTCTGGTCGGTGGTGCTGTACGATGCCGAACAGCAATACAATTACCTCAAGCGCTTCCAACTGGAGCCTTCGCAGAAGCCGTTGAACTTCCTGGGGGAACATGCCGATTCACGCCTGTTGCTCATGTCCGATGCCGACTATCCGCGTTTCGAAGTCGTGTTTGGCGGCAACGATGCCTTCCGGGAAGCCCTGGTGGTGGATGCCGAAGAATTTATCGGCGTAAAGAGCTACAAAGCCAAAGGAAAGCGCCTGACAACCTTCGAAGTGGAAACCATCAACGAGCTGGAACCGCTCCGCTTCAATGCCCCCGCTCCGGCTCCTCCGGGGGAAGAAGTGTCCGGGGATAGTGCCACCCAACCCGTTGGGTTCGGTGAAGTTTCGCCCGGCATAGAGGACCCCGGGGTTCCCTACGATGCCGAGGATACGGAAGTGTTCGACGTGGCGGATGAGCCGGTAGCTCCCGCCGGTAAAGAAAAAGAAGCCGCACCGGTCCCCCCCAAGAAGGACAAACCCGCTAAACCGGCCCCGGAATACACCGACTCGGAAGGCGAAATCATCGACAACAGCAAAATCATTGATGATATTACCGGCCAGTTGAACCTGTTCGATTAAAGCGCCCGGAATCTCTCCATACGAAAGTCCGAAAAGTCACTTGACTTTTCGGACTTTTCATTTTTACAGCCAATTCATGCCATCGGTGATTATAAAACAGGTTGGACTGTTTTATAACCGGACGGTGGATCATGCCGTTGCAATACAACTGAATAGGCCCATGAGACAAAGTCGAAAACCGGACTCTGTTATTTGTGCAAACGGTATAATTCCTTTCTTTCCAGTCTCTTCGGCTCAACCGATCTTCTCCGACTTCCATTCTTAGCATAGTCTCTGTATAGATAGGGTTCAGATAGGGTTCAGTTAGGGTTCAGTTAGGGTTCGGTTAGGGTTCGGATAGGGTTCGGATAGGGTTCGGATAGGTAAACCTAACTAAACCCTATCGCAACCCCCAGGAAAGTCCCTCCGGATACTCTTTATACCTAAAACAAAAGGCGGAGAAGATCCGGAGGAAAGTAATCCCGGAAAAGGGACAATAAAAACCGGAAGAAGGATATATTAAATTAATTTTAAGAAATATATGGACTTTTATAAGCATTTGTGAAATTATTAATATATTTGTGGGACAATTCATGAGAACGTATTTATGACAGCAGCCAATCTTCCAACTAATATAACTGTTTATGATTAAGAAGTGTAAATTGCTTTTATTTCTAATAATTATGTTGTTTTTCACAAATGACTTCCTATTCTGTTTCCCGCCAAACTTATGGCCGAATACATTTTCTCCTGCTATTGGGATTGGTAAAAAAGGACTCACATTAGGCAACACGAAAGACGGATTTACGAATATGACTCCTGTATTTTACACTCCTAAGCAACCCGAGGTAAAAGTGAATGGTACGGACAGCTTGCATCTTACTGATTCAAAGTATGCAATTAAGAAAACTATCCCGGCTTTTGATTCTGTTAGATATTCCAGCCTGAATTTGAAACGAATATCGGATTCGATTGTGCTAGAAGGAGTAGATCTGTATAAACTGGAAAAATTGGCCAAGACAAGCAGCGATATGATTAACGAAACTAAACCTAACAATTTATTATTCCATGATCAGGTTAGCTACTTCGAAAAGGATTCTATGAAAGTCCTCTATTATACTTCCGATTCATCGGGTACACAGATTAAATATACGGTCTGCTTGGGGGAAAAGGATTCGATAACTCCGGCTAATATCAAGTTGATACAGGAGAACCGGATTCCAAGTAAGAAAGAACTGGAATTGATTGAAATAAAAAATGAGATTAGGGGGTTCATTCAGGATTCACCAAGCCTGAATGAAAATAAAAGTGTTATGAACTTTGATATTCCTGTACTTGAAAAAAACAACCTGTTTTATTTCTATCTATTGCCGGTTTCCATTGAATCAGGGCAGTTTTATATGGGTGGCGATTATATTGTCACATACTCAAAAGATAAAAAGCTACTGTCGATAGATCCACAACACAAAGGTTTGATACGGGTTCATAAATTGAACGACACCACGATTTATTCCGCGGCCCATACACACCTTGATGATTATTCTCATTTTATGACTGCAACAGATATCTGCCAGGCTAAGCTATATGCAAAGCAAACAGTCGGTTTTTCGGAATTTAACGTAATTACGACACTATTTGATTCAAGCTTCAATACAGAAACCAATGTGCTGAAATTTATAAAGAATAAAAGATAATATCATGAAAGGTCCCCAGTTGGGCGTAGATTGTCGGCCTTGGGTTTGGTGAAGTGTCTTTCGCTTTATTAAAGCAAAAAGAAAGCGCAGCTTTCCATATTGAAACAGGACAGGAAAGTTTGAGAACTTCCTTTTAACAACGACTGAGCGAAGACGCTTCGCCGAATATCGGGCAACGCAGGCTACGCGGAACGGGGGCACAGGCTGGCTGACGTGCAATTAGCAGGTTTTGCGGTAGCATTCACCTTGTCGTTTTACGACAGTGAATGCTACCGCAAGCCGCCAAATGCCCATAGCCTCGGTCGTTAGTGTCAAGCATAAAAATAAGAAAAACAAAACATTGGTATATTGACATGGACAAGCTTATTGGAAAATACTTATCTCTCGAAAACTATATGGGTTATTTAGTTTACGGCTCATATATTGACAACCCAATTGAAATTTATGATAATATATTAATTATCCCACTAAAACCATTATATCACAACAACTACATAGATTATTTTAAGGACTTCTTTCAAATTTTTAACTACAAATCAAACGATCATAATTTCGAAACTTTCAACAAAGATTTTTCCGAAAACATTCCTGTTTGTTACATAATTTGCAAATCTAACTTTGCTGACACGAACTTACATGAATTGGATAAGAAATATAAACCAATGATAGACAAGGCAAAGTTGTTTTTAGCATTAATTTCTAGTCAATCTGCGGTAGAATTTTTTAAAATCCTGAAAGTGAATTCAAAAATTCATTATAAAACAGAACCAATTCAATACAACCAAACAGCAAGATTGTGGTTCATAAATAATGAGAAGGATGATTATTTAAAAAAAACCGAAAAAATAATTGAAAATAATAGTTTTTCGTTGTCATTGTTTTACGACTCTAATAGAGAAACTAATCATATATATAAGATTGCAAGATACTTTATGGTGCTCGAAAGTATAACTGGTAGTTCAAACGAATCAAGGAAATATATAAAATCATTTTTTAAGGAGAAAAACTACTCAGGGGACTTAAATTATTCAAATGACGCAGAGAATTACTCATTGAATTGTGACGCAATAGAAATCTCAGGTATAATTCGTTCAAAAATATTTCATGGAGCAAATTTAAAGTATGAATACTTCAAAAAGATTTTA
>JAUZOM010000097.1 GCA_030706465.1 Bacteroidota bacterium
ATTTGCTTCTGCTAATTTATAAGCTGCTATATCGAACGATAGTTTTAAGTTCTGGTAGTTTGCAGATCCAATATCGGAAATAATTAAATCGGAACTTTTACCGGAAGGAAACCAAACATGGTTCGTTGTAGTACCTGTTATTCGTACATCAGCACATCCATCCAGGGTCGACGTTCTGGAAAACCTAACCGGAACTGAATTATCCCAACCTGTATAGGAGTCCACCTTTTTAGGGGATGAAACATCCATCTTTCCGCAAGTTTCAAAGAAAATGGTTTCCTGTCCGTGTAAGAAAGGCAAACAGGTTAGCAGTAAAAGTAATAAAATAGATTTTTTCATCTCTTTTTTCGATTTAAATGATATAACCGGTTTAAATCAATGAAGTTAAATGATATCATCTGTGATTATATAACAGTTTAATCTGTTTTATAATCGGAAAGTCGTTAATGCCGTTGCGAAACAAATAAATAGGTCAATGAGACAAAGTTGAAATTGGACTATATTATTTGTTCGAACGATATAATATCAAGATAGAGAATGCTGCAATCTTGTTTTTAGGATCCGCCCGATTAAAGTAAACCATTAAATAGCTAAAAAGTTTTATTCAACAATAAGTTTTTGCCGGATAGGTGGTGGAAGACCTGTCATGCTGCGATTAATACCATCTGTGATTATAAAACAATCCAATTTTTTATTGTCTCACACACTCTCTCTCTCACTGAACTCCCCGGCCAACCCCCTCTAAAATATCTTTGATTCCTTTTTATCCCTAAAATGGAAGCATACTAAGATCTGTTGGAGAGGGATTCAATACAACTTCCTGCGTTTACTGAGATTATTTTTTTAGACTTAACCTATTCTTTCCCGGTGATTTAGACTTACTTCCATACCCTATCCGGCAGAACAAAAAATAAAAATCAGTATTTGGTATTAAATAGTAAATAATAAATAATTTAAACGTAATTCTTTCCCGATCTTTGTTAAAGCTGTAGACTTACGGAAGATAAATAAAATTTTGCACAAAATAATACTATCTTTGCTTTTAATTTAAACATTCAATTCATGTCGCAAACATTAAATCCTGAATATATATTTGAAACAAGTTGGGAGGTATGTAACATGGTAGGAGGTATTTATACGGTACTTTCCACGCGTGCTGCCACCCTGCAACAAACACATTCCGACAAATTAGTTTTTATTGGCCCTGATATCTGGATAGACAAGCACTGCCCGTATTTTGAAGAAATTCCGGAATTATATAAAGAATGGAAAACGTATACGGAAGAAACCTATCAATTAAAAATACGTATCGGACGTTGGAATATCCCGGGTAAGCCAATAGCCGTACTGGTCGACTTTATGCCATTGATGGCCCGGAAAAATGAAATATACGGCCGTGTTTGGGAACAGACCGGCGTTAATTCATTGGCTGCCAACGGTGACTATGATGAATCCTCCATGTTTGGCTATTCCACCGGAATAATCATTGAAAGTTATTACCGGTTTTTTAATCTGAATGCAGAAAATCAGGTGATCGCTCATTTCAATGAATGGATGACTACTTTCGGTGCATTTTACGTAAAAGATAAATTACCGGAAGTCGCAACTGTTTTTACTACCCATGCTACTTCAATCGGCCGTTCCATAGCCGGAAATCACAAACCTTTATATGATTATCTGAATGAATACAATGGCGATCAAATGTCTTACGAACTGAATATGGTTTCAAAACATTCGACCGAGAAAATTGCTGCTCATTTGGTTGATTGCTTTACCACGGTGAGTGAAATAACCGGTATAGAGTGTGAACAGCTCCTCGACAAGAAACCGGACGTAATAACTCCCAATGGTTGGGAAGATGGCTTTATCCCGAAAGGGAAAGATTTCGTAACAAAGCGAACTGAGGCCCGGTCATCCCTGCGTAAGGTTGCTGAAACTTTACTCGGATATGGGTTAACTGAAAATGCATTATTTGTGAGCACTGCCGGAAGATATGAATATAAGAATAGGGGAATTGACACTTTTCTGGAATCATTGAAAGTATTGACTGAAAACACCAGTTTAGAAAAAGAGATTGTTGTCTTTATCATGGTTCCTGCTCATATCAAGGGCTCCCGGATCGATTTAGCCTCCAGTTTAAATCACCCGGAAAATAAACTCCAATCCTGGAATCGATTTACAACTCATGAATTGTATGATTATGATTACGATCCTGTGATGTCGGCGCTTCGTTGGTTCCATTTTACCAATAACCAGACAAATCCGGTAAAGATTATATTTGTACCCTCTTATTTAAACGGAGAAGATGGAATTTTCAACAAATCGTACTATGATTTGTTAATAGGTATGGATTTAACCGTTTTTCCATCGTACTACGAACCGTGGGGGTATACGCCGCTGGAAAGCATTATGTTTTCGGTACCGACTATTACGACCGACTTATCCGGTTTCGGGCAGTGGGTGTCCCATAAACCTCATGAGATAGAACAAGGAGTGGGGGTAATTCATCGTTCCGATTATAATGGGTATGAGGTTGCAACGCATATTGCCGGTATGATTTCTCAATTTGCTTCGTTGAGCGAAGATGAAGTTAAGAATGTTCGAAAAAAAACAATTGTCCTGGCCGAGAAAGCCAAGTGGAAGCGTTTTATCCATTATTATGATAAAGCTTATAATATTGCCCTTCTAAATAAAGACAAGAGAAATAAAATTAAGGAATAAGTTGCTTATGCAAACGATTGAAATGAATATGATTTGTTTTAGAACTCTTTCTTTCGTTTATAAGTTCTTTTTATTTATTTTTGTATCTTAATTTACGTAAATCCTAAATAATAGATTTACCACTTACAGTAGAATATTAGTATTAGTTAAATATAAAGAGAGATATAACACGTATGAAAATTAAAGTTAACAATGTAAATGAAACAAACTTGAAGGAGATTAATGTGAAATCACATTTGCCTAAGAGTTTGAATAAGTTAGAAGAAATTGCCCAAAACATCTGGTGGACCTGGGATAGCGAAGCAAAAAATTTATTTCGTCAGATAGATCAGGAAGCCTGGAAAGAATCTTCTTCCAATCCTGTATTATTGCTGAATATCCTGAATTATGAAAAGCTGGTGGCAATGGGGAAGGATACCGATTTTATCAGCAAGGTAGATGCCGTTTATAATAAATTTAAAGCCTATATTGACGTCCCTAAAAATACCAAAGTTCCTTCTGTTGCGTATTTTAGCATGGAATATGGTTTGACCGAAGTGTTGAAAATTTATTCAGGGGGGTTGGGTGTACTGGCAGGCGATTATTTGAAAGAAGCGAGTGATTGTAATGTTGATATGACAGCCATCGGTTTTTTATATCGTTATGGTTATTTTACGCAGTCTCTTTCGGTTGATGGCCAGCAGGTAGCAGTCTATGAAGCCCAAAACTTCAATAATCTTCCGTTAAAACAAGTGAAAGATGAAAATGATGAACCGATCATCATTGAAGTCCCTTATCCGGGACGCACAGTATACTCCTATTTATGGAAAGCATCAGTGGGTCGTATTGCCCTTTATTTGCTGGATACGGACAATGATATGAACAGTGAATACGACCGGTCCATCACCCATCAACTTTATGGTGGTGATTGGGAAAACCGCATGAAACAGGAAATCCTGTTAGGAATAGGAGGTATATTAGCACTTAAAAAATTAGGGATAGAAAAAGAGGTTTATCATTGTAACGAAGGTCATGCCGCCTTAATAAACGCACAACGGCTGGTCGATTTAATTTCCGATAAGAACCTCTCATTTAATGAAGCACTGGAAATAGTTCGTGCCAGTTCGCTTTATACGGTTCATACTCCTGTTCCGGCTGGACATGACAGCTTCGAAGAAAATCTGTTCAAAAAGTACATGAGTGAATATCCTGCTAAATTAAATCTCGAATGGGATGAATTTATCGATATGGGGCGCGAACATCCCGGAGATCATAATGAAAGGTTCAGTATGAGTACTTTTGCCTGCAACACCTGCCAGGAAGTAAACGGTGTAAGTTGGTTGCATGGAAAAGTCTCGCGGGAGATGTTTCAACCTATCTGGAAGGGATATTTTCCGGAAGAACTGCATGTCAGCTACGTAACAAACGGTGTTCACCTGCCAACCTGGACTTCTTCCGACTGGAAAGAGATTTACGAGAAGTATTTTACGAAGGCCTTTTATGCAGATCAATCGAATATGAAAATTTGGGAAGGTGTATACAAAATCCCTGATCAGGAAATCTGGCATACCCGCATGGGCCTCAAAAATAAACTGGTTGATTATATTAAGGGGCAATTCCGCGATAACTGGCTGAAGAACCAGGGTGATCCATCCCGAATAGTTTCCGTCCTTGAAGCGATTAATCCAAATGCATTGATTATCGGATTTGGACGTCGTTTTGCGACATACAAAAGAGCACACTTGCTTTTCACCGATTTGGAACGCTTGGAACGTATCGTAAACGATCCGCTTCGTCCGGTTCAGTTCCTTTTTACCGGGAAAGCTCACCCGGCCGATGGTGGTGGGCAAGGCTTAATCAGAAGGATTGTTGAGATATCACGCATGCCTCAGTTCCTGGGCAAGGTTATTTTCCTTGAAAACTACGATATGCGTTTAGCAAAACGTCTGGTATGTGGTGTCGATATCTGGCTGAATACGCCAACACGTCCCCTGGAGGCTTCCGGTACTTCCGGTGAAAAAGCACAAATGAATGGTGTGCTTAACTTCTCGGTGTTAGATGGATGGTGGCTGGAAGGTTATGTGAAAGGTGCCGGTTGGGCTTTAACTGAAAAGCGGACTTATGAAAATGATGTTCATCAGGATCAGTTGGATGCTGCAACGATATACAGTATGCTGGAAAACGAAATCATTCCGCTTTATTATGCTAAGAACACGAAAGGCTATTCCCCGGAATGGATACAGTATATTAAAAATTCCATTGCCCAAATTACGCCCCGTTTTACCACCAAGCGAATGATGGATGATTATATCGCCCGTTTCTATTCCAAATTAGCTAAACGTTCCGCATTGCTTAAAGCCAATAAATTTGCCAAGGCAAAAGAAATAGCTGCCTGGAAAGAAAAAGTCGCCAAAGGTTGGGATAACATTGAAGTGGTATTGATGGATGTCCCGGAAAAGCTGATTCATAATCCGGAAGTAGGGGAGATAAACGATATTAATATCGTCATTGATGTTCATGCAATCAATGATAAAGGTATTGGTATAGAATTGGTATCTACAAAATTAGGAAAAAATAATGTTGATACTCTTTATGAAGTACAGGAACTTAAACTCGTTAAAACCGAAGGAACCAGATTATTCTTCAATCTGGAGTATCAGTTGAATATGGCCGGCTCCTTTAAATATGGTTTCCGTATGTTCCCTAAAAATGAAGATTTACCGCATCGTCAGGATTTCTGCTATGTACGTTGGATCTAGTTTACCCTATTAATAAAAAAAGCCTCTGAACGAAAGTTCAGAGGCTTTTTTGTTAATAGGATTTGTTTTTCAGAAACGAAAACAAATGAATAAGCCAGTTGTTTAAGCGTTTTTAGCTTTCAACAGAATAGCCTTGAAGGCTTCCGGATGATTCATGGCTAAATCGGCTAATACTTTACGGTTCATTTCAATTCCTGATTTGTGTAAAGCGCCCATCAGTTTAGAATAGGACATGCCTTCCAAACGTGCAGCTGCATTAATACGTTGAATCCATAAGGCACGGAAGCTACGTTTTTTGTTTTTACGATCGCGATAAGCATATTGCAATCCTTTTTCCCAGGTGTTCTTAGCAACGGTCCAGACATTGCGGCGGCCACCAAAATAACCTCTGGTAAGGCTTAAAATTCTTTTTCTTCTTTTACGTGAAGCAACGTGGTTTACTGATCTTGGCATAATTAAAATGATTTGTGAATGTTAGCGTCGCGTTTCACGGCGAACTTTAGGCTAAAGGCATTCGGTTTTTGACTAAGAAAATGTGATTAAAAAAGTAAAATTGACGGTTATTTCAAACAAAGCATTTCTTTAACGTTTGTCAGGTCGGTCTTGTGAACAAGAGCTACGTGAGTCAGGTTACGTTTTTGCTTTTTTGTCTTTTTAGTCAAAATGTGGCTTTTAAAAGCATGTTTTCTTTTGATCTTTCCTGTTCCGGTAAGGGTGAACCTTTTTTTTGCACCGGAGATAGTTTTCATTTTTGGCATTGTTACTATATTTAAATTGTATAATCCGATTTGATAAACTGCTTATTTCAGCTTTTTAGGCGAAAACATGACAATCATACGTTTCCCTTCCAGTTGAGGCAGTTGGTCTACTTTAGCATACTCTTCCAGGTCGCTTGCAAAACGAAGTAATAATACTTCCCCTTGTTCTTTGAAGAGAATCGACCGTCCTTTAAAGAATACATAGGCTTTCACCTTACATCCTTCTTTCAAAAAGCCCTGGGCATGTTTTAATTTGAAGTTGTAATCATGATCATCAGTCTGAGGTCCGAAACGAATCTCTTTCAAAATTACTTTTGCCGTCTTTGCCTTTGATTCTTTCTCACGTTTTTTAATTTGGTATAAAAACTTTTGATAATCAACTATTTTACAAACCGGTGGCACAGCATTAGGCGATATTTCTACCAAATCTAATTCAAGTTGATCGGCGATTCGCATGGCTTCTTCAAATGAATAAACGCCTTGTTCTACATTATCGCCTACCAAACGAACTTCTTTTAGCCCTTTAATCTTATCGTTTATCCGATTGGGCTGCTCTTTTACTCTTCCTCTTTGAGGTCTGATGGTTAATTGTTTAGCTATTGCTTGTTTCCTCCCTAATTTAAAAATGTGAATAAAATATACTTACGCTTTTTGAGCCCGCAAATATAATACTTTTATTTGAATTAATAGTTTATCAGCTAAATATATTCGAAGAATATTTAAATTCTTTTTACTGCAACTTTCAATCAATCTGTTTATTGTTCCTTCAATCTTAGCAGAAATTCTTCCAACCGATCCATGCCGGTCCGGATATTCTCTAACGAATTCGCGTATGAGAATCTGACGAATCCTTCCCCTCCGGTTCCAAAATCAACGCCGGGAGTAATGCCTACATGTGCCTTTTCCAATACTTCAAAGGCAAAATGATACGAATCGGAGGTAAATTTGCGCGCATCACAAAAGACGTAAAAGGCACCCTGTGGTTCGGTATGAATGACAAATCCCATCCGTTTTAACCGGTCTATGATATACAACCGTCGTTCATTGTAAATAGTTCGCATGCGGTCGACATCGGCCCTTGCATCTTTCAATGCCGCAATTCCTGCTTTTTGTGCCGTACTGGGCGCACAGATAAATAGGTTTTGTTGTAAAATCTGCAGGGAACGCATGTATTCTTTCGGTGCAATTAAATAGCCCAACCGCAATCCGGTCATAGCAAACCGTTTGGAAAAACCGTTAACAACGAATGCTTTATCGGTAAATTCCAGGATAGA
This sequence comes from Bacteroidota bacterium, assembly GCA_030706465.1. Taxonomy (GTDB): domain Bacteria; phylum Bacteroidota; class Bacteroidia; order Bacteroidales; family Paludibacteraceae; genus Paludibacter. The sequence continues at coordinate 7,492 of JAUZOM010000097.1, forward strand.
CGATGCCCTGCCTTCATAAACCAACCCATGATAAATTTCATCCGAGATAATGGGAATATTCAGGTTAGCCAATTCCTTGTAAACCTGATCATTCACTAATGTTCCGGTCGGATTCATCGGCGAGTTGACAAAAATGGCACGGGTTTTTCCGGTGATTTTTTTCTTAATGTCCTGTATGTCGTATTGAAAATCACATTCGGCGTGCAGCGGAACGCAGACAGGCTCTGCATGACACGCCAGGGCGAAATTCCGGTAACAGGGATAGCCCGGGTTGGACATAATCACTTCATCACCGGCCTGGCAAAGCAACATAAGGGCCATTAAAATTGCCGGTGAAGACCCCGATGTAACCAAGATGCAGTCAGGATCGACGGTGACGTTGTATTCCGACTGGTAAAAATCGCTTATAGCTGTCCGTAGAAGCGGATCTCCCAGGGAATGGGTATAATGGGTTATTCCAGTTTGTTGCGCTTCAATGGCTGCTTTGGTGACGCATTCGGGCATATCGAAGTCCGGTTCGCCCACCTCCAGATGAATGACATCCACTCCTTCACGCTGTAATTCGTTGGCTCGCTCCAACACATCCATAACGATGAATGATGTCATGCGGTCTATCGTTTTGTTCATGATTTTCGGTTTCTGAAAATTTGTACAAAAGTAAAGAAAAAAGACTGAGTCACAGGCATGGGTTGAGAGAAAATCACAGGAAATATTTAACGGTGAATTCCTGCAACCGGTTGGAATAACCGGTTATCGTATTTTATCCTGAAAAGGAGATGTTTCTTTCCGGTGTCCCATCATTTTTATTCACCCGGACCATCTCTGTTGGCTATTTGTCCGGCACCCGGTCATCGGACTACGTTGGAGGAGTGTTGAAGTCGATCCTTACCCGGATTCCAACTCGTTGACAGATTTTGTTTCATTTCGGATTTTCCTTCCCCGGGTAGTATTCTCTTACTTTAGTCTTACTTCAGCCGTATTCCAGTTTAGGTATAGAGACATTTCACCGGGAGTTTCGAGAGGGTTTCGAGGGGGTTCAGTTAGGTCTACCTATCCGAACCCTATCCGAACCCTAACCGAACCCTAACCGAACCCTAACTGAACCCTAACTGAACCCCCTCTATACTTAAACTGAAATAAGACTAAAATAAGACTGCGTCCAGACTGAAAATACTCTCTCTTTTGAAGAAGAAATGCCACTTCGGGCTGTTTTCCGTCTATCCTGGAAATTCAGATAAAGGTGCCCAGGTTGTTTATTTAAGCAAATGAAAAGATGACACGCGAAAGGGACATCCCGTTCCGCCGGAATAAAGCGGATTTTAAAACGCTTATAAATGCGGATAAAAACTTAAAATCTGAGATAACCTGCGTTATTTGTATCCGTTTTCTTCCCTCAGGCCGGAATGTTACATCCTCGTTTAATTCTTATTTTGAGTTAGTTATACGGAAGTTATTTGTTTTTGTGGCTAGACTTGGATCAGCCGGGAATGATAATTTGTATAGATCAGTATTTCGTAAAAACTACCGGATATAGATATTGCAGGATTATAAAAATAGTACTACCTTTGTCGGACTTTTTTGAAAAAGAAAGTGTGATGGGAAATTAGGCGACTAATCACTTAAAAAATAAACGCTTAAATTTTGAGTAACACAAAAAAAAACAAAATGAAAACATTCGAATTAAAAGGGACAGTAAGAACAGAGCTTGGGAAAAAAGCTACTAAAGCTGATCGGGTTGCAGAAAATGTACCATGCGTATTGTATGGAGGTGCTGAAAACACACATTTTACAACAACCGTAGGTGATATTCGTAAAATGATTTATACTCCGGAAGTATACGTTGTCAATTTGGATATTGATGGAAAAAAGACAAAGGCTATCATGAAAGCATTGCAATTCCATCCGGTAACAGATAAAGTATTGCATATTGACTTTTTACAATTAACCGAAGACAAACCGGTTGTAGTTGAACTTCCCGTTAAACTGGAAGGATTGGCCGAAGGTGTTAAAGCCGGTGGTAAATTAAGCTTGGAAATGCGCAAATTGAAAGTGAAAGGTTTATATACTCAAATTCCTGAAAATATCGTTATCAACGTATCTGAACTAGGATTGGGCAAATCGATTCAGGTAGCTAAAGTTTCAGTTGAGAACCTTGAAATCCTGAATAACAAAAATGCTGTTGTAGCACAAGTTAAATTGACAAGGGCTGCCCGTGGTGCTGCTGCTACTGCCGCTAAATAAATTCATGATACATGAAATACTTAATTGTCGGATTGGGTAATATCGGTACCGAGTATCAGGATACCCGCCACAACATAGGATTTACAATATTGGACGCCTTTGCTAAGGCGTCCAATGTTTTTTTTACCGAAAACCGTTATGGTTCCACCTGTGAAGTGAAGATTAAAGGCCGTACGCTGGTTTTGCTCAAACCATCCACCTTTATGAACCTGAGTGGAAATGCCTTACGGTATTGGATGCAAAAAGAGCATGTCGAAACTGAAAACGTGTTGGTCGTGGTGGATGACCTTGCTCTGCCGTTTGGTACGCTGCGCTTGAAACCCAAAGGATCGGATGCCGGGCATAACGGATTGAAGAATATCCAGGAAGTCCTTGGGCACAGTAATTACGCCCGTTTACGGTTTGGCCTGGGCAGCGATTTCCCCAAAGGACATCAAATTGAATACGTCCTGGGAAAATGGACAAAAGAACAATCGGAGGCATTACCCGAACGTGCCGAACGTGCCGTGGAAATCATTCGCAGTTTTTGTTTGGCCGGGTTGGAACTGACGATGACGCAATTTAATAATAAGTAATTAGTTAATTAGTTGAATAGTTAATTGGTTCATTGAGTAATTAAGGTGATTGGGTTATTCTATGAGGATTAATAACTTAAAACAAAAATTCCTCATTCTACTTATTTTAACTACTCAACTACTCAACTAATTAACCAATTAACCAATCGACCAATCAACCGATTAACGACTCAACCAGTCAACCAATAAAGATGAAAACCGAAGTTCGTATTGACAAATGGCTGTGGGCTGTTCGCTTGTTTAAAACACGAACATTAGCTGCTGAGGCCTGCAAAAAGGGAAAGGTCATCATCCAGAATGTTCCGGTGAAGCCATCGCGAAACGTGAAGGTAGGGGATGTGATTTCGATAAAGCGCAACCCTGTTTTGTTCTCGTTTAAGGTGTTGGCCTTGTCCGAAAACCGGATGAATGCCAAATTAGTGGCAGACTTTATGTTGAATGTAACCACTCCCGACCAACTCGAGCTAATTGAATTGGGAAAACTGGCAGGACAAACCGGACGGGATAGGGGAGCCGGCCGACCTACCAAAAAGGAACGCCGCGAACTGGATGACTTTATAGAGCCGGTATTTATGGACGAAGATGGCGATTGGAACTTTGAATAATGTTTAGATATTTAACTGTTTAATCGTTTAACTGTTTAATCGTTTAACTGTTTAATCGTTAGATTCTTAAACTGTTAACTAATAACTGCTAACTGAAACCATGTTTATAGCAAGAAAACTTAAGAAGAAAAATATCTGTGAATATTTGCTGTATATGTGGCAAATGGAAGATATGATTCGTGCATTTAACCTGAATATTGACGTAATCAATGAACGGATTATTGCACAATACCCGGTTTCGGAAGATGATCGTAAAAGCCTGTACGACTGGTACGAGAGTTTGATAGAAATGATGCGGCTTGAAAATGTACAGACTGATGGCCACTTACAATTAAACAAAAACATCATTATTGAGCTGGACGAATTGCACGGTCTTTTAATACGATCGGGGAAAGAAGCCGGATATGCAGCTAAATTTTACCATGTATTGCCATTCGTTTCCCAGTTGAGAAAACAGCAGGATAACCCCCAGATTAGTGACATTGAACTTTGTTTCAACTTTCAATACGGGATCATGCTATTGAGAATGAAAAAGGCCGAAATAACTGCCGAAACCCTTCAGGCTCAAACCGAGATAAGCAAATTTATGGTCTTATTGGCAAAGAATTACCAGCTTTATAAATCCGGCGAATTGGATTTGGAAGAATAATGCTACAAAACAGACGTAAATTGCTAAAATTTATATAATTTTGGGGTGCAAAAATGAAAGTGAAGAATAGAAAGATTTTCTGACTCCACAAACTTGTAATTCATAACTAATAAAATCCGATTTTATGAAAGGCATAGTATTAGCAGGAGGTTCAGGTACACGCCTGTATCCGATTACTAAAAGTATCTCCAAACAAATTATTCCGGTTTACGATAAACCCATGATTTATTATCCCTTATCGGTGTTAATGCTGGCAGGGATCAAGGAAATATTGATTATTTCCACCCCACAGGATATTCATCTGTACGAACATTTATTGGGAAATGGTGAAGATTTAGGTATAAAACTGGAATATGCCATTCAACCTTCACCCGATGGACTGGCCCAGGCATTTATTATTGGCGAAGAATTTATAGGAACTGATAATGTTTGTATGGTTCTGGGTGACAATATCTTTTATGGCTATGACTTTTCCCGTACGCTCCGTGATGCGGCTGAGTTGAAAGATGGAGCTGTTGTTTTCGGGTATTATGTAAACGATCCGGAACGTTATGGGGTGGCTGAATTTGATTCAACCGGCAAGGTACTTAGCCTGGAAGAAAAGCCGACAGAACCGAAATCGAATTATGCTGTTACGGGTTTATATTTTTACAGTAATGATGTGGTCAAAAAGTCGAAGAACCTGAAACCATCGAAAAGAGGTGAACTGGAAATTACCGACCTGAATCGTTTGTATCTTGAAGAAGGACGCCTTAGGATGAAAATGATGGGACGCGGTATGGCCTGGCTCGATACCGGGACTCATGATAGTTTACTGGAAGCTTCAAACTTCATTGCCACCATCGAGAACCGTCAGGGCCTGAAAGTAGCTTGCCTTGAAGAAATTGCATACAGGAACGGTTATATTGGCAAGGAGCAATTGCTCAAACTGGCGGAACCGCTAAAGAAAAACCATTACGGTGAATACCTTATCAAAATAGCTAGCGAGAAAGTAAATTACTAATTGGTTAATTGGTTAATTAGTTAACTGGTTATTCAATACACAATTTGTGAAATTTGTATTTAATGGAAATAATAAAAACCCCAATCTCTGATTTACTTATTATCAAACCTCGTGTTTTTGCCGATTCCCGGGGCTTTTTTTGCGAAACGTATAATGAGAACACCTACCTGGAAGCCGGCATTCATTTACATTTCTGTCAGGACAACCAATCCAAATCTTCTTACGGAGTAATTCGTGGGCTGCACTATCAACTGAATCCGCAAAGCCAGTCCAAACTGGTATCGGTGGTACGAGGTTCGGTTTGGGATGTAGCCGTTGATTTACGGGCTTCGTCTCCTACTTACGGACAATGGTATGGTGTGGAACTAACGGAAGAAAATCATTTGCAATTCCTGATTCCGCAAGGATTTGCCCATGGCTTTTCTGTATTAAGTGAAACCGCCGTGTTTAGTTATAAATGCGATAATTTTTATAGTCCGACCCTGGAACGGGGCATTATGTACAATGACTCTACTTTGGCTGTTGATTGGAAAATACCAACCGATAAAGCCATTATCTCGGATAAAGACTTGAAACATCCATTGTTTAAGGACGCAGAAAAGAATTTTTGATAGATACGAGAAATACGAATTTAAACGAATTTGAACGAATTACACGAATTACGCGAATTACGTGAATTTAAGAATTCGAAGCTAATATTGTGGAACGTAAATACCACGAAGCAAATAACTATAGAATGACAACAATTTTAGTCACCGGCAGCCACGGACAACTTGGCAATGAAATGCAACAGGCTGCTAAGCGTTTCCCTGATTTCAATTATATTTACACAGATATCGAAGACCTCGATATTTGTGATAAAGTTGCTCTCCAGGCATTTGTAAAGGCAAATAAGGTAAACATCATCGTCAACTGTGCAGCCTATACGGCTGTGGATAAAGCCGAAGATGACGTGGAGCTTTGCTATAGGATAAACCGGGATGCTGTTCAAAACCTAGGCGAGGTAGCCTATGAAAATGGATTAAAAGTCGTACATGTTTCCACCGACTACGTGTTTGATGGAACCAATTATATGCCTTATACCGAAGATCAACCTGTTTGTCCGGCCACGGTGTATGGCAAATCGAAACTTGCCGGTGAACAGGCTCTATTGGGTAGCTGCAATCAGATAGTCATCTTGCGTACCGCCTGGCTTTATTCTTCGTTTGGCAACAACTTTGTGAAAACAATGATGAAACTTGGTATCGAACGCGATTCCATAAATGTTGTTTTCGACCAGATTGGTTCGCCCACTTATGCAGCCGACTTAGCCGATACCATTTTGAAAGTATTGAGCCATGAAACATTTGTTCCTGGTATTTATCATTTTTCCGACGAAGGGGTATGCAGTTGGTACGACTTTACCAAAACCATTCATCGCATTGCAGGCATTACCTGCGATGTCCGGCCCATCGACACAAAAGATTATCCTGCCCGCACGCCTCGTCCGCAATACAGCGTGCTGAACAAAGCCAAGATCAAAACCACTTACGGTATAGTTATTCCACATTGGGAAGACAGCCTTGTAAAGTGTATTGAAATACTAAAGACTAAGGTTTAAGGAGTTCTCCACCTAATTCTTTTTAACTCTAAACTCGCTATTAAACATTTTATTAATCCTAACATAAATCACTCAATAATCATTTGATAATGTGTTGCTTTTGTAAACATTTTGCAATTAAATTTGTTCATTATGTAAAATGGTATTATATTTGCAACCAAAATACAATACTGTATGAAATTTAAGTTCAAAATCACAGATGAAACAACAGTTGAAGATGCGTTAAACGAATTGGAAAATTTATGTAATGCTCCCGTAAATGAGTTGCCATTTAATCATATAGTGAAAATTGCTGAATTTTTAGGTGCAGAATTACAAAGACCAAGTCCACCTGGATCGATGGAAAGATTTAGACATCCCTCTGTGAAAACTTTTGGTGGATACTTCGGTGTTCATATAATTCATAAAGGAAAGAATGAGTCATTGATTCAAAAAGTGAATTTTAAAAAATACTTATACCCTTTTCTTGTTGAAATAATTAAAGATCAAAAAGAAAAATGACAATTAATAAATTAAATAGACTATGTCAACTAAAACATTAGATTACTACGAATCATTGGACTATAACGTTATCATAAAATCTGAATTACTTGATAATGAAAAATGGTACGTTGCTTTTTGTGTGGAATTTGGAGTAAATGCATGTCACGGAATTGGAAGAACTCCAAGTGTAGCTGTAGAGAGTTTTATTGAAGAAAAGAATGGATTTATAAAGTTCTTATTTCAAAAAGGAGATCCAATTCCAGAACCTAAAGAAATGGAAGAATTAAATGCAAGTGGAACTTTTACGATAAGAACATCACCATGGATTCATTCATTATTAATCAAACAAGCAAAAGAATTTGATGTTTCTCTAAATTCATATGTTAATCAACTCTTATCATACGGAGTTGGTTGTGATAGTATCGCAAATATTGTTGAAAGAAAATTTGAGGATATGAATTCTAAATTTTTATTTCAAACGGATAAAATACTTATAAAAATAAATACATTAAATTATTCTCAGGGTCATTTTACATTAGATAGAAATGATATTTGGGAAAAAGAAAATAAATATCGTCAAGCTGTTTAAATCGTTTTTTATTTTACAAATATGAAATCAAATATAAGTCCACAAGAATATTCAAAAATCATTGAATCTATTGAATTAAATGATATAGTTTTGATTGAAAGTGCTTTGAAGGTTGCTGATTTGGAATCTAGTGGAGGAACAATTTCTCTTAATCTTTCAGACAAATATATCTTCAAAGAAAATGATAATAAGGTTAGCTTTTATGCGACATTTAAACTTTTAGGAAAAAAGGATAACTCTGATTCAAAAGATTCTATATTTACTATCACCGCTAAATACAAAATATCTTATTTTAAACCAAATGAACTTGTAATAACGAATGATTTTTTTGATGTGTTTAAAGAACTTAGTTTATCAATGCTCATTTGGCCTTACATGAGGGAATTCATTCAAAATAATTTAAATAGAGCTGGTTTACCGCCTTTAACTTTGCCATTAAAAAAAATCTGTTGAAATAAAACAACGAAACCAAAGCTAAATCAATAAAGTTTCAATATTATAAATGTTAAATGACCGCGAACAGATTAACACGATTTGCGGTCATTCATTTAAATCTAAATACATATATCCTTACTGAATACTAAACGGCTTTAAAACTCATATCCAGGCTTTTTACTGAATGGGTTAATGCACCTACTGAAATAAAGTCGACACCGCAATCGGCATATTCTTTCAACGTATCAAACGTAATGCCACCCGATGATTCGATTTCATATTTTCCACCGATAATTTCTACCGCCTTACGGGTATTTTCAGGG
>JAUZOM010000098.1 GCA_030706465.1 Bacteroidota bacterium
GGTCGACTTCAACATTCCTCCAGCTTTGTCCGGTGACTGGGTGCCGGATCAATAGTCAACAAAGCTTGTTCGGATGTATAAAATGGACATTCAGTTATTCCACCTGCTTATTTCTACGTAGTAATTCTACTTTACTAAATTAAAACAAATAACTCTAACCACAACAGACACAATAGGACACCTAAATTAATCAAAAAAGTACACAATAGTCAACTACATAACGATATTTTAAAATTATAAATTCAGGAAGATGGCTAAAAAAATGGCTTCTATTGTGAACTAGTGTGTCTATTGTGGTTCGCTCTTTATTCTGGTAAAGTAGAAGTAAACTAACATAGTGAACCCGTGTGGCTGTTGTTCAAATTCTTAACTTAGCGACATTGAATCAAGAATGTAAAACGGAATGTAAAATTGAACTATCAACCTTTGGTGGTGTAAAGATCTTCACACGGAACCCCGTTGCAGACACAACGTAAATCTGGAATCAAACAGGACAAACCATCGATTATCCGGTATCGGATGCCCAGAACTTCCTGCTGGATGCAGCTTGCCTGTATATTCATGCATTTAGGATGATGAACGGGTTTGGAAAGAGGAAGAGAAGGAGTTCCTGGCAATTCGGGGATGTAAATTATAAAAATACAAATTTCTTTATTTTTATTCATATAAAAGGACCTTTTTAGGCTTGTTTCAGGTATAAATAAAGTTAAATATACGAGTCTTTGTCTGGGGGCACGTTCTAATTTATTTTTGTATGTTCTATACAAATAATTGAGATTTAACCACAAAACAACGAATTATAGCCGGTCTTTCGGTAAAAGGTAGAAATGTTATCGTATAAAACTTGTTTTTGTTGTAAAAAACACTTTGACGTTAAGAAAAATTGCTAACTTTGCATTGTTAATTTACTAAAAGGAATAGTAAACATAAAACGATTGATAGCAAAAACCCAATAGAAATAAGACAATTTGATTCTTTCATTAAATTAAATGATGGCATACCTGAAATTATTAAGCAAAATAAATTAACAAGATAAATTAGTCCTATTATTAAAATCATTAACAACAAATTTTAAAATCAAATTTTTATGAGAAAAATCAATTTTGTAGCAATTATGCTATTTTGCGGGGTAACCGTTTTTGCTCAGGCCGTTAAAGACCGAAATGTTATTCCGGTTGCCGTAAATCTTAATCAGGTATTACGTATGACCATTACAAACGGTGGAAATATTGAATTCGTTTTCAATACAATTGACGATTATAAAAAAGGATTGTCGGCAGAATCAGCTTCTACAGCACAAAATCCTGCTGCATCGCAAGCCATGTACAAGACTGATTTCACCGTATCTTCTTCTACCCGTTGGACCTTATCTTATGGTGCTGAAGAACCAACATTCCTTGGAACTGATAATGCTGCAGCCAAATTTGACTTAACCAATGTTGGCTATACCATAACCAATAACGGAGCTAATCATTTTGAAACAGGTGCTAAAGGTGCTACTCCTACCGCCTCTTTATTTAGCGCTCCTACCAAAAATGCAACAGAAGTTGCCGCATTAGAGGTTTATCCGCAAGTCTTGATTGAAGACAATGGTACTGCAAAAGCAAATGCCGGCGATGCCAAAGACAATTCATTCACCTTGAACTGGCGTTGTGGAACTGCCGAAGCCGGTGCCGTGAAACCTATGAACCCGATTAAACTGATTGACCAATCACCTAGCCCAGCTCCCGACAGATACGTTGTGAACGTGTTATTTGATCTTGCAATAAATTAAAGAAACAGCTTGATAAAATTGTAAAGATTGATCAACATGAAGGACAATGTTGATCAATCTTTTATTTCATTTATACAGATTTCTTACCATGAAGCATCTCTGGAAACTGATTTTTACAATATTGTTTGCTTTGGTATTAATCTGTCTGAATACTCCCAAAGGATTTTCCCAGGAGTGGAATTCCGCCAGACTAACCGTTCTTTCGGGCAGTAGTATTCCGTTTAATTTTAATACGCTCGATAAGATTAAAAACGGAATTGAGATCACGACCGGTACTCTCTTCGGGATTTCCATGGCCGATTCGAGTAAAGTAGGACATGTTCTGCAAGGGTTTGTCCTTAATTTCAGATCGTTTAATAGCCAGACCAATATTAAGGGGGATGTCTATACGCTCCCATTAAACCGCTTGCGCTTAAAAGCTCAAAGCGTAAAGGGGCTTGGCAGCGGCTCTTGGTATGGGTATAAAGATCTTACCTCCGATTGGGTCCCGCTGTTTTCGTATACCACTCTTACCTGGTCTAACCTGAACTGGGCCAACGATCAATTAAATATTTCCTATGAGTGTGGAAAACCGGTAACGGATGGAGGTAATGGCTCTTTGTTGGGTGAAGAGCCCGATTTCTACAATGTGGAAATTGAATTTGAGTTGGTGCCTACCGGGCCAGGATTCTAAAAGAATGCCGAATGTTTTAAATAGATACATACAGTGACTAAAATCGATAAAAAAACTTACCTACCCATCAGATTCTTACTGATGCTATCGATTTGCTGTATTTTTTTTCTGCTCAGCTCAACCCCGCACTGTGATGCCCAGGGCAACAACTCCCCGATTACTTTATCTTTTCTAAAAGGGAATGACAGCGTTAAAACATCGGAACTGTATTTTAATGTATTGAAAATTAGGAATACATCTACAAAAACCGTTAGAGGGAATGTCCTGTTCAACAGTCCGGAGAACTGGAAGATCATCTCTTTTACCGAGAACGAAACGATTATTCAACCCGGCGATTCTGTCTCGATTCCGGTACGGGTATCCCCTACGGCTGATGCGCTGGGGGGCATAACCTATATTCTCGGTGCAACCTTCAAGACGCGGGAGAACCAGACCACAACGAACACCTACCTGACTATACCCTCAAAATCAAAATGGGAATTTATAGCAAACAAGACGAACCTGTATTTTACGGAAGATAATACAGATGCAAAATTTGAGGTCAAATTGTCCAACAAAGGCAATACCAATGAGTTAATCAAGCTGCATTTGAAGATCGGTAAATTATTGATGCTCCCCAAGGAGACTTCGGATGATATTATAGAATTTGTTAACCTTCCGGCTTTCAAAGACACTGTTATAACGCATGTAGTTGTTTATAAGAAGAAACTGAGTTATGCCGATAAGACAAAATACGAGAATAACTGGAAAGAATCCTCCGTCCAGGTAACTGCATCGAGTGAACAGACAGCCCGGACAGCCTCCATTCTGTTTCACCAGCTGAGCAATACGTTCTATAATCAACGGGCTCAAAACGCTTCACCACTTAACTTCGATTACCAGCTTTATAATTTGATGTCCAGCCAGGAACCCAGCTCAAATTTTAGAGTTTATGGAAGCGTGCTCTTTCCCAAAGACCGGGAACTTGAATACATGGGGGGACTTCAGAACATTTATTTCAGCGGGGATAATAATTTTGATATCGATCGGCAGCTGTTTTACTCGCTCCGGTATTTGGATAAACGGAACAACATCGAACTGGGATATAATGTAAACGGCGGAAGCCTGCATACGATCAACGGGAGAGGAATTTCCGGCCGGTATAGGATCAATGCAAAAAGCCAGCTATCGTATGCGGCTACCCAAAACCCGTATAGCCATACCCTCGGAGAATATGTAGGGTATTCTACATCTATTCATAAATTGTCATTAAGCACAGAATTAACTCACGAAAGCAGCTCCATAGCCAAGTACGATGCGAACTCCGGATTGATTGGAACCGGGTTCACCCTGTTCAAGCATCATTCCCTGTCGGTTCAGTTCATGGAGTCGCAATCCAGGTATAACCTGTTACCCGCAAAAGATACCACGGTGCTTGGGTACAGCTATAAAATCGATTATACTATCCGGTATAAGAAGTTTGATTTACGCCTGAGCGACCTAAATTCAAAGCATAATTACATCCGGAATTCGGGGCTGCAGCAAATCTATCTGGACAGTAAATATACGCTGTCGGACCGGGTTATATTGTTATTATACGCCAACCATCAGAATTATTCTACTACCTTATACCCCTATAATTTTTATTCTCCGGGCAGTATAAACACGACGGATTATGGCCGGCTCACTACCTCCATTTCATCCGGGAATATAACTTACCAGATCGGACCGAATTATTCCGGTACACAGCGGGTGTTGTATAATTCAGTAACCGGTTATAAATCTGATTACCAAACTTACCAACCCGGTATTTGGGGCGCTACGTCATTCAAACTAAGCGGTTACAGATCCTTAACGCCCAATATCACGATCAGCAATTTAAGGTTTTATTATAATACGAATGATCCGTTATCTAAAAACTATTCATCGGATAAAAATATATATTATACGGTCGGACTAAACTACTTTGATACGAACTGGAGGGTGAACGCTTACTATTCAAGCGGGTCAGTCAGTGACCTGTATCGTAGCGTCCAGGTTGATGTGAACCCGACAGTTTCCAGCAGTATCCAATTCCGCCCGTCTTATGAAAACTTCTTTTTCGACCGGAAGGTAAAACTGAGTGCGTACATTAATTATGCTTACTATATGCCTTCCGGCCGCGAGAATGTGTCTTACAATGTCAGGTATGACCAATTCCTCAAGCATGGATGGATGTTCTCGGTGAGCGGTTTTATGTATTCAAACGTTGTTCCTGATCAAAACCAGGGAACAATCAGTACCAAAGACTTAAACTTTGTGGTCGGTTTCACAAAGTCATTCAATATCCAACAACCCCGATTAAAATACTATAATTTCAAAACGGTGTTTTTTAATGATCTTGACGGAAATCATATTAAATCGGATAACGAACCTCCGGTTTCCAATATTCTGGTGAATGTTCAGAAAGACCGCACCGTCTCAACCGACAGAAGTACGATTCCCGAGATACAACTTTTATCGGATGTAAACGGAGGGGTCTTCATTGAAAATCTTCCAAAAGATAATTATAAGCTGGCGTTTACACCGCTTGTTAATTTACAGAATCTCTATTTCCTGAATGGCGAGGAACAGACCTATTTCAACGACAAGGAACGGACATTGTATGTGCCCCTTGCCGAAAGCTACCGGGTTAAAGGAAAGATTATTGTGGTACGCGACCCCAACAGTTCGGAAGGTAAAATTGACTTAAGCGGTATCCGGGTCACGGCTTCCGGCATGAATGGCGAAACTTATTCCACGTTAACCGATAATTTCGGGGCTTATGTTCTGAATGTTCCAAATGCCAACAGGTACAAGATTCATGTGAATAATGTTTTTGGGGAACATTACAACATAGATACCAATGAAATGGAAGTACAGTTTGCTCAAAATAAAGCCATCAACCTGGATTTTACTTTTATAGAAAAGCTCAGGGGAGTAGATTTTGAGGGCGGAACAGAAATATTTAAATTCAATACCATAACGGCTCAATCCGAGGCTCCGGTTACTGCGGATAATACTCTGCAAACTTCCAATCCACCGGCCGTAAATCCACCTTCTTATGCCATTCAATTAGGGGCTGTCAAAAGTTACCGCGATCCTTCATATTATAAAAATAAGTACAGGTTATCGAATGAAGTGGTATATATGGAAAAAGATGGGTTGTTCAAGTACTATACCGGTAATTTTTCCACCTTGAAGGCTGCGCGGGCGGAAATCGCTAGACTTCGCTTCCCCGGGTTACTGCCGGTACAAGTGGACCGTTCGCTATTGAAGGAGGCAACTCCGGTGATCAGTACAAAACCTGTTGTGGAAAAGCCGGTCACTTATACCATTCAGCTTGATGCGCTTAAAACTTATCGGGATCCTTCTTTTTATAAAGACAAATATAAATTGAAAAATGACGTATTGTATCTTGAAAAGGACGGGGAGTTTAAATATTATACGGGAGATTATACATCCCTGGATGCAGCAAAGGCTGATATAGCCAAATTAGGCTTGGCAGGATTCCCGGTTGCTGTTGACAGGGCCTTGTTGAAGAAAGCTATACCGGTTGAGAGTTTCCAACCGGTAACAGTACAATCCGGGAAGGGTACAACTGTTCAGCATGCAAAACCCAAAACGAATGTTTCCCAACCGGTTGTTAAGGCAATTCCTGTTCCAACCGGGAAGACTCAACCGGAGGTAGCTCAACCGGTAAGTGCTACTACCCAATCGAATGCTTCCTCTTCGGGCTACGCTATCCAACTGGATGCATTGGAAACATTCCGGGATCCTTCCTATTATAAGATCAAGTATAAGTTACCCGATGATGTGTTGTGGTTGGAGAAGGAGGGTAAATTCTACTATTATACTGGTAATTATCCGACAATAAAAGCTGCTGATGCTGATATTGCCCGATACGGTTTGGCCGGATACATCGTGTCGGTTGACAGGTCGCAACTGAAGAAGGGGAATACGTATGCAAATAATCAAATCTATACCATTCAGTTGGATATGTCCAAAAACTATCAGGATTTAATTGTAAATAAGGCTAAATTCAAGATAAAAGGGGATGTGTTGTATTTCGAGAATGAAGGTAAGTTTATTTATGTGACAGGAAACTATCCAACAATGGAGAAAGCGAAGGCAGATATGCTAAAACAGGGAATAAAAGGAACTATTATCGCTGTTGATAAATCGTCCCTGAAAAGTAAATAAGGACTAAAGTATATTACAAATATCTTGGTGGTAAATTATTTGTAGGATGTGAATTTAATTAAAACGGATGAAGGCTCAGAAGCCTTCATTCATTTTATTATCGGGTGTACACGGCAGTCACCTTAATGTCATTGAGCCCATCGTAGATATGATAAGTAAGATCGATCCGTGTGAAATTTAAAGAGACTGTTCCGCTGCCCGATTCTACCACATTGAGCGTGCTCCCAATCGGCTGTTTTGATATAGTCAGGTTAGCTCCTTTTAAATGGGAACTCACGGATTCATTCGCATCAACGTTATAGAAATTGAACAATTGATATTGGGTGGTATCATTCCGGCTTCTTTCAATGTCCACAATGTAAGACTTCGAAACTCCCATTGAAGGATATTCCGCACAATGCCACAATCCTTTGATTGATTTATAGATGGTGGGACCGTCGTTGCTGCACGAAAAAAAGGCACCCATTACCATTGCCAATAAGATTACGTTGCTCAGTTTCCTCATTCTGTTTTTTCTCCGTTTCTATAATTTACAGTTTCCACCAGTTTACCCTCTTTGGTATAGGCTTTGGAAATACCATCCCGTTGCCCGAGATTGAAATTTATTTCGGACATCACCTCTCCGCTGGTATAATAAGTGACCCAAATGCCCTGTTTGTAATCATTAACGTAATTTCCCCGGTTCTTCAGCTCCCCGGTTTCATAGTAAAGCAACCATTCCCCGGTAGCCGTTCCATTGGCATACATTCCCTTCTGTTTCAGCTTCCCATTAGGATAGTAGACATTCCAGATGCTGTCGAGCCGGGCATTATTGTACTTTCCTGTTGAAAAGAGTGTTTCATTCAGATAACAGGATTTCCAGATCCCATTTTTCCTGTTATGAAAATAGGAACCAGTTTCCTTTATTTTCAGTCCGGTTGTATCATAATACTCTGTAAAAGGTCCCGTGATATTATCCTCTTCATACGTACAGACCAGCTTTATTTTTCCGCTTGGGTAATAACCTGTCAGCTTTCCATTCAGTTTCCCGTTTTTATAAAAGCAAATCTTATTGATGGCTCCATCGGCATAATCCTTGAAGTAATCGGTATACAGTCCTTCATAGACTCCATTCTTTTTAACCGATTTCTCATTGATCTTCCCATTCTCATAATAACTCACGATCGGGCCCTCTTCAATCCCTTTTTTATAGCTTTTAATAAAGCGTATCTTCCCATCTTCGTAATAGGATTTTATTTCACCATCCAGTTGATTCTCCCGATAGGTTGAAGATTCCTCCATCTTTCCGGTCTCGTAGTAGTTTACTACCGTTCCGTTCAGCAGGTCATTTTTATAGGATAACACCTGCTCGATCTTTCCCGATGGATAGTAATACCGGCTCACGCCGTTCAATAAACCGTTCTCGTAAATTAATTCCTGTTTCAGGATTCCCGTGTCATAGTAATCTTTCCAAAGGCCGATAAGCTGATTATGATCAAAATTTCCTTCCTGCCATACTTTTTTATTCTGGTACAGGATGATATATTTTCCCTGCTTAACCAGGCTGTCCTTTTCCCCCGGGATGACCGTGTATGTCTCTTTTAGCTGTGTCTTTTCCTTGTCGTACCAGGTATGGACTGTTTTGAGCTCAGCATTTGCCAGCTGGGAAAAGAGAAGCAAGATGAAAAAGTATAAAAACCTGTTGTTCATTGGGCTTTGAATTATAGAACGTATCAATTCTTGCAAATTAGCAGCTGTAAAACTACCGGCTGTGGATTATTTTACTTCCAGCAGCATTTGAGTGCCTTCCATGGGTTGCCTGTGCCCATAATCCAGAATGGCGGCAAGGGCATACTTCCCTTTATTCAGTTTGGCGGGTAGTTGTAGTTTTACGGTTCTTACCGCATCGGGATAAACGGTCACTTTTACCGGACTGAACTTATCTTCTTTGGCTGTTTGCATATCGGCCAATGCAAGGTTGACGTTGGCATCAATAATATTATCCCCGGTATTGGCAACCTGTACTTCAAAAGTCCGTTGCGGGTCGCCTGCCTTTGTAATTTCCCGTAATCCGGAAATGGTTGCTTTATAATTTGTATTGTTTCGGGGGGACTGTTTCACCAGGATTGTAATCCGGGGAACCAGGACAACCCCGGTGGCCAGGCTCTTGTCGGCTTCAAATGCGGTTTGTTCTTTGGTTACCTCTACACAAATCATACACCATTTAGCTGAGAAGCCATCTTTGGGTACGGTCATCAAAGCTTCAATTATAGCAGATTGGTTAGGATTTAATTCAATAATCGATGGATTGATAGTGACCCAGTCGGCACAAGACCGCTTGCTTTTCCCAGCAGGCACCGATTTTTTATTTCCATCTTTATCCGTCACATAATCGCTGACTTTTAGCACGTATTTCTGGGGAATGCTGGAATGGTTGATCAGATTGATTTGTTTGGTCTGTATTTCACCGGGATCGGCATTGAAACTCATTAGTACAGGTGAAACTTCAAAATCCTGAGCATATAAAAAGGAGGCAAGGAACAAGAAACAAAAAGCGGCAAGGGTACGAAACATAAGTATTAAATAAGATGAGTTGAAATGGAATAAAATCGTGTTGAACTGATCAAACCGGTTGTGGCTAAGTTTGAAGCAACAAAAATAGTGATTTGTGTTTAGAAAATGATGTGAATGTTTAAAAACTTTTTAATTATGGGACCAGGAAAGGCTCCCAGGTCTTAATGGCCCGGTTTGGGGAGCAGAGAGATTGGACTGATGAATCTTCTCAGTTCATTTTAGCGGGAGCTCCCACAAAGCTGGTGTTTGCCGGAAGTGTTTCGCTTTTCATTAATACCGACAACGGTTCAAGCACAGAGTTGTCTTCCATTTTGGAATCGTACAACACCACAGCCATACCGCCTACGCTGCATTGTTTGCCAATGTTAACCTGCGACATTTTCATGACTCGGTCTTCAAACAGGTGGGTCTGGAGCGTACAGTTATCGTTTAAGGCTGAGTGATCATCTATTTTTATCAGGTCGAATTCAGTGATCTGCGTGGTATACAGGCAAACGCCGCTACCTATCTTGCATCCGAGCCATCGCAACGGATATTTGATAAACGGGGTACCGGTGACAATATTCAGAAAGAACAATACTAAAAAGTTTTCGTAAATACCGGTTATCAATTCGCTTCGCCAGACATAATTGCTCCAGAGCGGCTTTTTGGACGTTTTGTACTTCCCAATGATAACCCATTTCAGTAGAACGGTTATCAGTACGGCTACCCCGGATGCCGCCACATACAGGAACGGGAAAACCAGGAAGAGCTCCCACAGGTCTTTCTCAACCTGTAAATAGGAAACGGCATTGGTAATGAGTGATGCCATCAGGATAAAGAAGGTTGTGGGTAGTGTCACCCTGAAAAACTCGATGCAGTAACGTAGGAAAAATAATTTCTTTGTCGGTTTATAGGTCTGCTCGGCTGAGAAATCATGGTTAATATCACGTTTCGGCAAATAAACAGCCGGCGAACCGAACCAGGAAGATCCATCCCGGGCCGGCAGGTCACCGGTATTCATTTTCGAAAGTACTCCTACCAGCACGTCGTTTCCCAGCCGGGTATCGGGGCTTATTACGGCGCTGTTGCCAATAAAGGTCCTGTTGCCGATACGAGTCTTGGCGATGGAGATGTATCCGTTCCGTACATGGGAGGCACCTACCGAAACAGAGTCAGCCAGGAAGCATTCGTCGCCGGTTACCAGTAAGTCGGGCGAAATAAACTCCACGGTGGATATCTCCACCCGTTTCCCCATTTTCACACCCAGCATCCGGAACCAGATCTGCAGGTAGAGTGTGGTGTATAGCGTGCCGATTACCTGTAGACTCAACTTCATTAGCTGGTCGAAGAACCATTTTTTATAATAGAAAATGCTGTCGACAGGATATTTCCCTTCCTTGATATTTCCCAACAATACCCACTTCAGGATCGTAATGATCACGGTAAGCAATACGACGAACGAAACACCCACTCCGATGGTCAGCCAGAGGAAATGGTAACCTTCACTGGAGTAATCCAAATGGGTGATTAGCATCATTCCCGGAAAATAGGCTATCATGGTAATCAGTGGAATCAGAAAGATACTTAGAGAGAACAACAGCGTATTCCGTACCGACCAGAGTTTACGCCTCGCCGGAGCCTGGTTCATGCCGATTTTTACAGCCGGTGAACCGCCCCAGTTTTCATTCCGGGGTATCATGTTGCCTTCGGGAACCAACGTCAGGTCTTCAATGGATGAATTCTTCTCCATTTTGCTGTTCTGCATCAGGCAGCAACGGGTTCCTACGAATGCATCGTCTTCCAGTTCTATTGGTCCGATATGGATATATCCGTCCGCAATGGTGTAGCCGCGCAGGTGTGAATCGGTGCAAATGCTGACGTTATCACCCACCGTCAACAAATCGAAAGCCGAGATAGCGGAGGTATTGATATACGTGTCTTTGCCTATTTTGGCACCGACCATCCGCAGAAAAACATTCATCAGGTTGGTACCTGTAAAATAGGTGATCGGGCATATGTTAATGACCTTATCCACGATCCAGAACCTGAAATAATAGCTGCCCCAGAGCTTATATTTCCCGGGTTTAATGCGCCCGATGACTGCCCATTTAAATCCAATGGCAAATAACGAGAGGATAGGCAGTAAGGCAAAGTACATCACCAGCATTAAAACCAGCGAGTCCATGACTCCCAATTCAGCCTGGTAATAGTAAGAGTAGACAAAGAACGGTCCCAGCCATTCCAACCCGAAAAACAAGATCAGGAAGAACATCGATATTCCCTGAAAGAATGAACAGGTGTAGTAGCCCAACCGGGAAGGGGTATGAACATCGCGTTCTTTTTTAGGCGCCTGCTCTTTCTGTGGCTGCTTTCTTTCCAGTTCGTGTGCCAGGTCGGACAATACGGGGAACTTATACACATCCACTACCGACATATTCTCAAACATCCGTTGTTCGCGCATCTCCGATACCACCAGGGCTGCCAGCAACGAATGCCCGCCCAGTTCATCAAAGAAGTTATCGTTCATCGAGATATCCTCCCGCTGTATATTCCGGGCGATAATCCGGACCATCTCCCGTTCTATTTCGGTGGAAGGCGGGATTATTTTCTTTTGTCCCGAGAATTTGAGCGGTGTTTTAGGTGCCGGCAATCTCTTCCGGTCGATCTTCTGGCTCGAAGTCATGGGCAACGACTCCACAGTATCCAACGTGGAAGGAACCATGTAGTACGGAAGTTTCATCCGGAGCAGGTTGGCAATCCCATCGCGGAGAATTTCTTCGTGCTCTTTCTGCACCACATAGGCTGCCAGTTGTTGTGTATTGGTGTCTAAGGCTACTGCTGCAGCCTGCACTCCCTGGCATTGCATGAGTTGCCATTCTATTTCCGACAGTTCCACCCGGAATCCCCGGACTTTCACCTGTGCGTCTGCACGACCCAGAAAGATGATTTCACCGTTTGGAGCCTTTCGCGCCAGGTCGCCGGTGCGGTAATAACGTTCGGGACTGCCTTTAAAGCGATCGGTTTCAATAAATTTCTGCCCGGTGAGTTCCTCCCGGTTCAGGTATCCGCGTGCCACGCTTTCGCCGCCAATCAGTATTTCCCCTTCTTCCCCCTCGCCGGCAAGCGATAATTCTTCGTTCACAATCAAGACCTCATAACCCGGCAAGGGCAGGCCAATGGTCACCGGAACATCCGGGTTCAGGATCTGGTAGGTAGCAATAACGGTTGCTTCCGTGGGGCCGTAGGTGTTATATACCAACCTTCCGGGTTGGCACCAGCGGTTGGCAGTATCCGAAGTACAGACTTCACCTCCGAAGATGAGTATTTTTAACCCCGGAATATCCTCTTTCACCATCGAAAGCAGGGTAGGGGTGCACGATAGGAAACTGATATGAAGCTCTTTCAGGATAGACGAAAACCGATCGCCCGACCGCATGATTTCAAAGGTGCCGATCACCAGCGTTGCGCCTGCCGAAAGCGGTACCCAAATCTCCTCCACCGAAGCATCAAATGAAACGGAGAATCCCTGTAAGGCACGGTAGCTGTTATCAATAGGATAAATTTGGTGTGCACTGCGGATGTAATTCGCCACATTCCGGTGTTCGAGCAATACCCCTTTGGGTTTTCCGGTGGTGCCCGAAGTATAGATAATATAGCACAGGTTGTTCAGGCAGCGTCCGGTTTCAGCCGGTTTCGTATCCGGATAATGGTCGGTTTCTCTCAGTTGGTGGTCTATATTAAAGATTGGTTGCGGGTCTAACTGTGAGCCGATACGTTGGAGAATGCTGTCGGACGTAATCATCAGTTTAGCCCCCGAATCCTCCATGATATAATTCACCCGGTCGGCCGGGATTTCCGGATCGAGCGGTATATAAGCAGCTCCCGCTTTCAGCACCCCCAGCATGGCCAGGGGTACAAAGGCGCAACGGGGGAGCAACAGTACTACCTTGTCTTCAGGTGCAAGGCCTTGTGTTCTCAGAAAGTGAGCCAGTTTGTTGGCTATCCGGTCTGCTTGCCGGTAAGTATAGGTAGTTTCTCCCTGCTCGATGGCAACAGCCTCAGGATACTGTACGGCAGCTTTCTCGAAAAAAGCGTCTAAGAACATAGTATTTCGTTTTTTGTTTGAAAAGGAGTATTCTAATTCGGAAACTTGAGAAGCAGTCAGATTGACCAGCCTGATACATAAGTCTTTCCTCGTATAATAACAAAAGCGGACCGGTAAAGGTTCCCTGATTTTTATATAAAATTAAAAATCCGCTTTCAGTATTTTAGTTTTTCCGGAATGATTCAATCTGATTTTAGTAGTCTCTTTTCTGATTTCTAATTTGACGGTTAACCTGCCCAATGGTTTAATGAATCCATCTCAAAGCCTCTGTCCATTTGCGGGCGGATGTGTATTTCTGTTGCAGTTAATCCGGGGAAACCTCCTCCGGATTAACTGCATATCATGTTTTGTACGCAAAGACTCGAAGACGCTAAAATTATACAACTTAAAAACAACAGGTTGCGTCATCGTGTCTTAGCGTACCTTTTGACAATTGAACTTATCGGAGAAGACTCAATAATCGGTCTTCTACAACCTATCCGGTAAAAACATTTATAGAATGTTCTTTATTTTGGTAAAGTAGAATTAAATGTAGGTTTGAAAATATTCACAACCCGCATTTTTTTTGTATACTTGTTGCTGTTATTAAATGATTGCACATTATCAGGGTATTTTTTAGGGAGATATGAATGTATATGATCGGTTCCTTCTTATGTTGGGAATCATGCTGTTGCCGGTTTCAGGGTCTGCGGAAGCTAAATTTAAAATAGATAACAAAAGTGTTGTTGCCGGTGAGGTATTAAACTACAAGGCTACCTGGGAATTCCTGACTATCGGCCGGGCAAGGACCCGGATTGATACCAACCTCCACAAGGTAGGATCGAGGGTTTGTTATAAAATAGATATTGAAGGACAAACCAACGGGGCGGCTAAATTATTTTACCTGCACGACCAATGGACATCGTATATAGACACGGCTACCATAACGACTCATAAATCGTCCCGAAGCATACGCGAGGGACATTATGAACTGGATGAACAGATTCATTTCGATGCCGCCGACAGAAAGGCCGAGGTGAGTGTCTACAATAAAAAGTCAAAGGCGTTTGTCCTGAAGAAAATTTATGATACTCCCGAGAATATCCGGGATGTGGTGGCCGGGTTTATGGTTTTCCGGTTGGTGGACCTGTCAAAATACGCGAAAGGCGACCAGTTTACCATCAATGGCTTTTATGAAGATCAGGGATATAAAATCAATGTGATTTACCAGGGGAAAGAAACGATTAAGACCGACCGGGGGAATATCCCGTGCTATAAGGTAAGGCCGGTAGTTCCCAAAAATCATGTGTTTGAAGGGAAAGATGCTGTAATTGTCTGGTTGTCGGCCGATAAGCATAAAACGATTGTCCGTATCCGGGCCAAGATGTTTGTGGGGAATATCTGGATTGATTTACAATAAGACCTGGAATAAACGGGTATTGCCCTGGGTATGGCAATAATCCCTTCGGGCAAGGCATGGGTTTGTTGTTATAGGAGATCTAACTTTGAATCTTTTTCTGTGATAGGCCTGATGGGTTTACAGGGATTACCGTATGCCACGTAATTGTCCGGTATGTCTTTTGTAACAATGCTTCCGGCTCCGATCACGGCATTATTCCCAATCGTGACTCCTCCGCAAACAACCACATTGCAAGCTATCCAGACATTGTTCCCAATATGAATTTCTGCTGCATATTCCGACCCGGAGATATGACCGTCGTTATATTTCATGGCTACCCTTTCTTCCGGGAGTAACGGATGGGTGGTTGCCATTAGCGATACATTCGGACCAAGCATAACATTCTCTCCGATATAAATTCTTCCATCATCTAAAATGGTGGTGTTGAAATTGGCAAAGAAATTCTCGCCTATAAATGTATGGCAACCATAGTTAAACTGGATAGGCCCCTGGAAATAATACTTTTTACCGATTCTTCCGATAAATTCTTTAATAATTGGCAACCGGTCCTTATCATACTCGTCAAGTGCATTGAACTTTTGGCAAAGGACGTGTGCTTTGTGTTTTATATCACGCAGTTCCTGTGACCGGGCATCAAACAACCTGCCCGCAAATATCTTTTCTTCTTCTGTCATTTTGCATCTCCCGCATCAACGGGGTTATTTGTATTTCTAAACCTTATTTTGCTTCTTCAACCTCCATCGAAAACCGGCCACCCATTAATCTAGGCCTTATTGATTTGTTATTCGCATACTACTCGTTCCAAATTATTATCCCGAAATCATTCTTCGGATTAATCAATACTTAGAAAGTCTCACTTCAAATTTCTCAGATATGCCGCTTACTTTCTGCAGTATTCATTAAACAGGCAGTCATATCTTATCGCGGTAAACGAATAAAACGATGAGTGTAACCAATACAGCCCCGATCACTATGATTTCCAATAAAAAAATCAGATACATGCGAATCAGTTTCTTTAGGGCAACCGACCATTTTAGGTTGCTGAAAAACTGCAGGAAGCACCAGCAAGTAACCCCCACCTCCAGGACGGTTGTCAATATGGAAACAGTGTCGTTTTCGTTGCTGTGCTCTGTCAGTACCACCAGTGGAAACAGAATGATAGTCACAAAGAGCCGCAGGCTGCTGGCGTAAGCATTCAGTACCAGATGCTCCGCAAAGTTGTATTTCTCTTTCCTGTAGGCCAGGAATGACGCCAGTGCATAGACCGGGACAATAAGGAGAGCCATGATGGCTCCA
>JAUZOM010000099.1 GCA_030706465.1 Bacteroidota bacterium
AAACGATATGTCTATCTGCGAAAACGGGTGGTTTAAATTCATCAACAGACACGGTATTTAAAAAACTTCTTCCACGTCTGTTCAGAGATTGAATGAGATAAGAGGCTGTATCCCTGAGATGTAAGTTCTTAAATGTAAACCTGCCTTCTTTGTCGGTCAAAGTATCGATCATCAGAAAAGGATGTTTTGTGAAAAGCAAGACCCTGGTATTGGGAATTCCTTTGAAGCTGTTTGAGGCTTTGCCTTTGATCATAAACTCGGGTTCTGCCTGATATTCTGGTGCCTTTTGGCTGAAAACCTGTTCCCACGGATAGGCTACCCATCCCTGGGTGAGCAATAGATTGTCCAACGCCATGCTTATGGTATCAATTTGTTGAACCGGACTTGAATCATCTGAGGTTTGAAAATAATAGGCCGGGTCTTCTACTGTCCCTTTTAATTCGGATGTCAGCCATAAATGAGTCGTTATATTTGAGGGATAGAGGGCATCACTGGCAACCTGTGTATTATCGGTAACTGACAAGGAAAAACTTCCCTGGACCGGTTTGCCTTCTTTGTCTGTTACAGTGAGGTGTACCGCCACACTGTCTCTTGGTGTATAAGTGGTTTTGTCGGAAGCGATATTTATTTTGAGGTTGTCATGATGATCAATAAAGACGATCCTTTCGTTTACGGGGCTCATGCTTGTATTAAGCAAAACAATGTGCGTTATCCCACCAGGAAAAATCGTTTTTGAAAGCTGGCAAAAATAAGTTGTGTCTTTAAAGTGGACCATTTTTGCGAAACAGATGACGCCTCTCGATTGCCCTATCAGGTAGTAACTATTATTTTGTTTCTCGATTTCAGGTGTCGCTTTTAATATAACTTTCAAAGAATCTGTTGATGAATGGTTTATGATATTCATAACAATCCCCTTACTATGAGCCAATGGCAAAGGATACTTCTTCGTCACATTTTCAGGCAGACTGATTTTTGCCGTATAGCTTTCATTGTTATGGGGAGTCAATTCAAATGTCCCCATTCCCTTGTGAAGCGATTTGAATGATGCGACCTCCTGTTGTTTATTATTGTATATTTTGCCTTCGACATGTATGCCTTTACCGTCTTCTCCGATGGCTTTAAAACCAATTGTGGTGGAAATTTCGTTCACTAAATCGCCCCCTTCGGGCATGAACTGTAGATCTATATTGGTTGTAACACCCGGTTGATATATTTTTTGTCCCCTTTTGGTCTCGGTTGATTTATCACCTGTGTGCGTGTTTTCTTTGCCTTTTAAAACTGAATTGTCAAAAGCCGGTAGTGAAGACGGACTATAAATATTGATCTGCCTTTGATAAATGTATTCTTCACTCCAGTTGCGCATGAGGTTGGTGTAGACCCGAACGATATATCCCCCTTCTGTAAATTGTTTTTCATCCAAAGCTATATTTCCCCAGCTTAGCCCACCGACGACGGGAAGCATCATTCGTTTGACCAGTTTGTTCTGATCATTTGCAATTTCAAGATAACAGATTCCGCTTTTCAGAGAGGCAGTGTAAAAATTGGCTTCGAACAGGTAAATTTTAAACCATAATGTATCTCCGGTTATATAATAAGGTTTATCGAGATGAAGATAAATCTTTTCTGCAGGCACATTATTCCGAAAGGTATCAACAGCTGCCATCAACTTGACGATCTCTGTCTTGTCATTTACATTCTGCGATATGGCTGTAAGATTAACCAGTGTAAATAAAAGAAGCAGTGCGATTTTTAAAAAGCGCAAACCGGAGAACATATTTTTTGAGACTGGCATAAGGGAATATTCTTAACGATTAGTGATAAAATAGCACAGATAGAGTCATTCGGAATACAATATAAAACGATTAAAGCAGTCAGTTGAACGAAATATTCATTTAACTCTTTTTTATGGTCCTTTCAAAAAATAAAGATATTGTTCGATGTTGATACCAACAGTAAAAAAGGAGACAGCATGAATTTAGCCGCCTCCTTTTAAAGTTTATTTTAGTTCAAAACACATTAGGGTACAGTAACTGTCGTCCAATCAGTGTAAAAAGTATCGATACTGGTAGGTACCGGCTTATAACCTGTTCTGTAGGAGAATGAACTGCCTTTTTTGAAATTAGGTAGATTTGATACGGCAGGAAGTACAACCCATACACGACTGTTGATATTAGGATCCTGTATTGGGACGTCCGTGACAGTTTTTGAAGCACCAGAGATATCGGTGTACTTCATATCAAGTGCGACGGCTTGTGAACTGACCCCCCACCATGTGATGGCAAGGTTATTGGTCGTTGTATTTAGGACCGTTGTATTTAAAGGCCTGTTTAGAATGGTATTGGCATAAAGGTCGCCATAAACAGTCCCTATTATTTCAGCTTTTACAGAATGATGTCCGTAATTGTCATAAGTATAGACCTGGAAAGTGTAAGTCTGATCGGCCAGGTTAGGGATGATCGTTGTGATGGTATCCGTATGGGCTGTTTTAGTTACATTCAAAACTACCGAGTCCGCTTTATCATTCCAATATACCACATTCTTGGTGATTTTGGGATCAGAAACCAGTAGCCAGGTCAATTTGATCCTGTTTCTACCCGGAATAGCTTTCAATGAGTCGACTCTCGCGGTATAAATGGTCGCCCCGTTTTTGATGAATGACTCATAGGTGTCTTCCATTTTTCTGCAGGAGAATAAAAACGAGATAACAAAAACTAAAAAGCAAATTGGAATATACTGCTTTATACTTTTCGATAAAATATTTCTAGATTTCATGTTTTTAAAATTTTTAGATTATTGTACAACCTGACCCCAGAACCTTAATTCCTGCAAATGGAAGAATCCTGTTGCGCCTTCAATAGAGCCCCATGAGTCGATGTTTTTCCAGGCGATGTAACGGACAGCTGGAATACCGATCGGAAACATATATTCCTGACCTAAATTGCCCGCATCAACATCGTCCTGGCTGTTAACGCTTAATGGCAATCCGGATGGTTTAACCATGGTTTCGCGGTCTAACCGTACCCAGCTATTGGGATCTGTCGGCGTATTGGTTCCCCAGATTTCCCAGGTATGCGGATTTCCATGATTGAACAGGAAAGTACCGGTACGTTGCCATAATCTGTAACGGCTCAACCTGTATTTTTTCCCTAAATCAAACGGAAGCCAAATGGGCTGATCATAATTCTGTTTGGTATGATACAAGTTGGTCATGTTTCCATCGAACAGATTTTTAAATACATAACTTGAACTATAGTCTACCATTTCGGCCATAGGTTTGCCTGAAGCCGGTAGAGGAGATACCTGGGGGATAGGATAAGCTTTTCTCTTATCCACAAACTTGGTTCCATCCAACTGTACTTCATAGATCGGTTTTAATCTGAGCTTCAGGGTATCGGTTAGATTGTTCCATCGGTCTCTGGCAAAGAATCCAAACAATTGTGGAATTGAATCCAGGCCACGGGTTGAAAATAAGGCGGAGGCCGAATTCGTATAATAGGCGTCGATCTGTGTCCATTGTTTTTGGATGGTGTCCCAACGTAAAACGCCGATCATTACATTGCCTGCAGAAGGGTTGGTTAATTGAACTGAAAATCCTCCAAATCCCGGATTAATAAGTAAAGATGAACGAACGTCCTGTATCGATGCTGTCAAAGGTTTAATTTTAACACTTACGGGTACCGAAAGCTTTTCGCCACGACTTACAGCATATAATTTCACATCATGGCTCAAGGTGTCATTAAATCCCTGAATGACGAGCGTTTTTTTGTAAAAAGAGGATATCACGTTTGCAGATTTTCCCTGGAATTGATATTCTGCTTTCACATACAAGACATTTGAGTCGTTGGGCAATGTATAGGTAATTTGAGCGCCACCGGGGAGGTTCTGTACAATCGGATCGGATATGGGGTTGGGTGTCGTGCCGCTATTGGGAAGCGGAGCCAGAACATCAACTTTACATGCTGATATTGAAGCTATAATAATGCACAGGGCACATAATAATTTAAAACTTTTCATTTTTAGAATATTTTAAGTTAAATATTGAAAAACTACCAACCTGGATTTTGAACAAGATTGTTATTTATTTGCAACTCAAGCGTTTCAATAGGACAGAAATAATCACGCATAGCAAACGTTTGGTTAAAGAGCAATACCGGACTGTAAAATCCCTGAGCAGAAGCCTGAGTGATATCCCAACCCTTAATCGGGTTATTCAGCTCGATATGTGCAGTTTTCCATCTTTTGAGATCCCAGTAGCGTTGGCCTTCAAACATAAACTCAATAGCCCGTTCGTGGTGAATGATATCACGGAAACCAGACTGGGTCTTATATTTTGTCGGATCAGTTGCAAAGTTGGTCCATGCAAACTCAACGGAGGGGATACCGGCACGGGCTCTTACCAGGTCAATCCATTTATAGGCTTCGTCAGAAGGACCGTTTAATTCATTAAGTGCTTCAGAATACATAAGGTATAAATCAGCCATTCTCATTTCGGGCCATGGATAGGTAACCGTATAACTGGTTATGTTACCATCAGATGCACAACTTGTTTCGATGTTGACCAGTTTTTTTGCATAATAACCTGTTATACAGTAATTACTAACGTCCTGCATTGCTGCAAATTCACCTTTTCTGGTCATTATATAGTATAAACTTGTAGGATTAGCCGTGCTGTAATTGTTAATCCAGTTTCCGAACCAGACACCTCTGTCGAAACCTAAATCAGCATAAAACCTGGGCTCTCTGTCAAAATGCAATTGTGCGGTGGTCTCTCCGGTCTTGATAAAGTACTGATACGGTTTGGTTGAAACTTTTAGCGCATAACGGTTAATATAATCCCAGGTCTTATCTTCATTGATGGGAACTCCGTTCTTGGTGTAGAACATTTCTGCCATCTTAAGCGTTGGGCCGATGATCTGTTTTGGGCCTGAAGTACTGACTGCAGCTGAGTTAAGTTTTACCATTGCATAGCGTTGAATCGTATTTGCCATGCTGTTTGTGTTAGCCCAGATTACTTCGGGATTATTGATCTTGTTGGTAGTAGACGTTCTGATGTCCAATTGCTTTCTAATGGTATCATTTAAAATATATCCTGTATTTCCCGCAAAGTAAGACAAAGAATACGCTCCGTAAGTTGAACAAAAATCGATGGCTTCTTTACAGGCATCTGCTGCTTTTTGCCATTTGTCTGCACTATATACCGGATTGAAGAGGTGAACCCCTCTTCTATCAACGAAATTGGCATAATCAGGATTACCGTTAAATAATGGACTGGCTGCGGTTACTAAAACCTTGGCTTTAAAAGCAAGTACGATAGATTTGGTAATACGGCCAAGCTCCTGGCCTTCATTGCCCACAATTCTATCCGGTAGATTTTCACTGGTATATGCTTTATCCAACAGTTGAACGATATAATTGACTACAGAATCAACAGGTTCCCTGTAAACTTTTACCTCGGCCGGTGTGGCTGAAATTGGTAAATTGGTTTTAATCAATGGAATAGGGCCATATCTTTGTAATAAGAGAAAATGATAGTAGGCCTTCAGGAAGGTGACTTCTGCAGTCCATCTGTCTCTGTCATAAGGCTGTAAATCAGTCACCTTGCCAATGTTATCCAGGAAAATATTACAGTCTCTGAGTGCATCGAAAAGGGCGTGCCCCTGATTTTTTCCACTCCACCAGTTTCCAAGTGGGTTGGCTGCATTTTGTTGGCCCTTGGCGATATTCAAATAGGTCTGATCGATATCATGGGTTGGATCAGGGTACCATACTTCATCTGCTGCGTTAAAGCCGGTATTGGTGTCCATATATCCATTATCCGGCATGTAGGAATAGCAGGTAAACAGATATTTTTCTGCTGAAGTTTTTAGCGTGAATGCATTTTCAATTGTTGCAATGTTGTCGGGAACAACATCCAGGAATTTTGTGCAGGACACTAAAATGCCCATTGCCGCAATAATTATGATTGTTTTAATATGTCTCATATCTTTAATTTTAAAAACCAAGCTGAACACCAAAATTGATCACTTTTTGGATTGGGTAATTTAAACCGTTACCGCCCAATTCCACATCCCACATTTTAAATCCGCTGAGGGTTGCTAAATTGGTACCGTTTACGTAAAAACGTAAGTTGTCCAATTTGAGTTTAGAAGCAATATTTTTGGATAAGGTATATCCGATTTCTACTTGCTTTAGTCTCAGGAAGGCTCCGTTTCGCATGAACCAGGTGCTGGGTTGACTGTTATTTGCACTGAGGGTGTAACTTAAGCGAGGCCATGTTGCATATAGATTCCGGTTGGTTTCGGACCAATAATTGTTGGCATAGGCGCTTAAGAGTTGGTTTTGAACCGTACTGGCTAACGTTTCACCACTATATTTGTAAGAAATAAACGGAGCCGTTGAAGGTACGTCAATCCAGAAAGAAACGAGTCCTTCACCTTGTGCAAAAGCCGAGAAGTCAAAATTCTTGTATTTAGCCGAAAAACCAAAACCATATACTATTTCGGGTGTGGTTGGGTTTCCGATGGGGACCATGTCTTTCGAATCAATGATGCCATCACCATTTACATCCTTGTATTTAATATCACCGGCCATAGTTTGAACACTTCCACCAAAATTTTGGGTAGGAGAACTTCTGACTTCTTCGTCATCAATGAATAAGCGTTCAGCAATATATCCCCATTTCTGGGAAGTTGAATATCCGACCTTATATGTCCACGGTTCTGTGTAGTTGGGCTCTTCATATGCCTGGTATATATTATGAGCATAAGTAAAATTACCACGAACGGAAATAGAAAAATCTTTTCCAATGTTGTCTGAATAATCCAATGAGATATCAACCGCTTTTGATTTGGTTTCACCCACATTGGCTTGGGGAGTAGCTCCTTCCAGTCCCATTGTCTGTGGGATAGAGGCGCGTTTCATTAAAATGTTTGATCTGTGCTCAGTGAAATATTCCGCAATGATATTCAATTTGTCGAATAATCCCAATTCAAGACCGAAAGTGGAATTTTTGGCTGTTTCCCAGGTAATGACTTCGTTGCTGTAACGATCTACAGAAATCCCGTTTACAGTATAGCCGCCGTCTGTTCCAAAACTAGATGAATAACTTGAATTATTCATGTTAACACTTGAGAGGTAGAAGAAACGGTCTGAGGCACTCCCGATTGCATCATTTCCTACCAAACCGTAATTACCCCTTATTTTTATCTTGTTAAATACTTTGCGGTAAGGTTCAAAGAACTTTTCGTTAGATAAGTACCAGGCTGCACCGGCTGATGGGAAGAAACCAAAACGCTGTGTCTTATAGAAGCGTTCCGAACCATTGTAACCAAAGTTGAATTCACCAAAGAAACGGTTGTCATAGGAATAAGTACCACGACCAGAGAGTCCGATATTTCTTGCAGCCAAGGAAGACTGAAGGTCCGATCCATTCGAATTCAATGAATTACGCATTGTCGTGATTAACATCCCGCTATAGGTATTCTTCTTAACAGTCCTTGTATAATTGGCTGCGACTTCTCCATAGAATACGGATGAAATCGAAGCACCTCCCTGGTTATAGTCAAGATAGTCCGTACCTACATTCTGATTGAGATCAGATAGGATGAAAGTATTGCTCAGTCGGTCATAACTGGATGGAGCATAAAAAAATGGCTTATATTTGCGTGATACGGCAAAAGTTGCAGAGCGGTTTGTATTCATCATCCCCCTGACGGAAAGCCCCGGAGTAATAAAGTCCAAATCTTGTTTAACTTCGAATTGGGCGAGCATCAATGAACTCGACGATTGTTTATACCCTTGCACCATATCGGCGTATGGGTTTTCATACGGGGCCCCCAGTTCTGAATTTCCAAATAAGATGTGGTTTGTAAACTGGTGCAACGAATCGGGGGCATAATAAGGTTTAAACAATACGGGATTCGTTCTCACGACTTTCCGGTACATTCCTGATCCACCGTCGATAGGTCCTGTATATTCATCGAATGAACCATATAAACGAACCAAAGCGGTTGTGGTTTTGGTCACCTTGATGTTGATGTTTGATCTCAGGTTATAGTTCTTCAAGTCAATATTGGTGTTGAAGTTGTTTCGGTGGTCAACTCTGAGGTTCCCATTATCCTGTGTTAAACCAGCTGCAATGTAATAGGTGGCAATCTGCCCGCCGCCGCTTAGATTTAAGTTATAACGTTGATTGTTGGTTACGGGTTTAATTAATTCTTTCATCCAATCGGTGGTTGGAAAGACGATTGGGTTTAAACCTGCGATGGTATTATCAATTTTGCTTTGAGAATATGGTAATGCTGCCAAAGGATTTCTGGTTAGATTTGCCTCATTAGCCAGTTTCATGTAAGTGATCGGATCCGCAAACTGAATGCTTTTGGTGTTCGAGGAATAAGAATTCTCGGCTCTGAAACTGATTTTGGCTTTTCCTTCTTTCCCTTCTTTTGTGGTAATCAGGATTACTCCATTCGCACCCCGTGCACCGTATAATGCATTGGCGGTAGCATCTTTCATAATGGTGAAGCTTTCGATATCGTCCGTTTGAATCCGGGCCATATCGGTTGCCGTAAATTCCATCCCGTCGATCAGGATCAAGGGGTCTTTTTTGTAACCAAACGTCGTCGCACCATTGATAAAAAACTGCGCGTTATCTAGTCCAGGTTCTCCACTGGTTTGGTAAGAAATAATACCCGCAATGCGTCCGGCAAGGGCTGTTGTAAGGTTACTGGAAGGAACCTTCAGTTCAGAGGGCCTGACTGTGGTTACAGAACCGATTACCGATTCTTTCTTTTGAGTGCCATACGCAACAACCACTACTTCATCCAATGTGGATGTGAGCGCTTCCATCTGCATGTTGATTACACTTTGGTTGCCAATGTTAATTTCCTTGGTAACCATACCGATAAAAGTAAATACCAAGACTTTATCCCCAGGGTTAAGCGGGATAGAGTAGTTTCCATTAACATCGGTAAGCCCGCCACGGGTCGTTCCCTTAATTGAAACGGTTACACCAACCAGGCCGTTTCCATCCTTGTCGGTGACTTTTCCGGTAATTCGGACTCTTTGTTGTTGAAGGGTCCCATTCGAACCTATTTCGGAGGAAACAGGTTTGATGTTTAGTGATCTGTTGTTGGCAGTTGCTGAAGTTCCCCAAAAAATCAGCATCCCGATCACCATTAAAAAAGTAGAAATTTTCATAGTTTAAAATAATTCGTGAATACACCATTGCAGTTTCACTAACCTTAGAGGGATAGTGAATTTCTTAATACATATGTATTTCATATAAATGAAAAATAGTAATGATTTACTTTTTTTATTGTTGAGATTTTTATTTAAAAAAATGACTTATTTACATAGAATAAATTAAATCTTTAAATTAAATGAGGTATATGAAATATTTATTAGGCACCATTTCATGCTAATAGAAATGAATAGATATATCAGAATAAAAATTTCTTATTCTGATTTAAATAGCAAGCCACATATCAATTCAGTAAAAACCCGATAGCGACTTTTTCAGTAACTTCGACAGTATTACCAGGTGGTATAGGATATACATACCATCTTATTCCGGAAATATCTTTTTCAAATAAAAAATGAGAAGGAGTTGGGCTTTTTCCATAAATTAATTTTGGTTAATACTATTTTATATTATGTGTAATAAAACACAACTCAGAAAAATAAATAATACCAAAAAGAAGATTTCCGCCGTGATCAGAAATTTGATTTTCTGCGCGGCAGTAATCCTTTTGATAAAATTGAATTTCCAAGCTTTCACAATTAAAGTTTTATTTTAACGTAAAGCTATGGATATAATGGGTCAAGGAGGGTGCATTATTCGCTCTAAAAAGAGGACAAAGCGTTCGAGAGGTGGAAAAATCGTAAAGAAAGAGTGGAATATTTAACCAGCCAAATTCAGGATAAAATGATAAAAATCATAAAATCAGCCAATTATTCTTGCGCTTCGGATTCGGACATGTATTCAGAGGGCGTTTTTCCATACTGATGACGGAATGCTTTGCTGAAGTATTTGGAATCCGTAAATCCCACTGCATAGCTGACTTCGGAGATGGTCATTTTCTTCTGCTGCAATAACGCGGCAGCTTTCTTTAATCGGGTTGTCCGGATTAAATCGATGATCGACATATCCGTCAACGCTTTTAGTTTCCTGAACAGAACCGGACGGCTCATGCCTATTTCATCAACGAGTTTAGACACGTTGAATTCTGTATCTGCAATATGTCTTTCGATTACAACCATTAACCGTTGCAGGAATTTCTCTTCGGTGCCTGATATCTCGGTATTCACCGGTTCGAGTGTTACGATCCGGCTGTATTTTGCTTTTAACTTATTATACGACCTTAAAATGTTGCGGATTTTTAATTCCAGAATGCTGATGTTAAACGGCTTGGTGAGGAATGAATCTGCTTCGGTCTCTAATCCTTCCAGGCGATTATCCAGTTCATTTCTTGCCGTTAACAAAATTACCGGGATATGGCTGGTTCGCTCATCATTCTTGAGCCTGTTCGTGAACGAAATACCATCCAGCTTGGGCATCACTACATCGCTGATGATTAAATCGGGAACATCTTTTATTGCGATATTCCAGGCTTGTTCCCCGTCTTCGGCTTCGAGGATCGTGTAATTTCCTTTTAAACGTTCTGCAAGAAAATCCCTGATTTCAATATTATCATCGACAATCAGCAGGGTATATTTAGTGGTATCAATTTGAATGGGTGTTGGAATTGAAGCATGCCTTACATTTTCGCCAAGATCCAGATCGATATAGGATTCAATCTGATCAATGGGCTGAGTTTCTTTGGCAATCTCACTCGATTTAAAATGATCTCTACCTAAAGGTATTTTTACGGTGAAAATCGTTTTTCCTGAAGCAGTCTCGGTCGATTCTGTACTCTGAACCGAAATGGTTCCGTGATGGAGCTCGATGATCCCTTTAGACAGGGATAGGCCTATGCCAAACCCAAAGTCTTCCATTCCGGTGTTTTCAACCTGGTAAAAGCGATCAAATATTTTTTCAAGGTGCTCGCTTGAGATGCCTTTCCCATTGTCCTCAATGGTTATGATGACATGTTGCGGGTCGGATTTTATCCAAACATCGACTCTTCCATCTTTTTCGGGAACAAACTTGAAGGCATTGGTCAAAAGATTGTAAAATACTTTTTCCAGTTCGGATTTGTCAAAGAAGGCCAATATCTCGGAGTTGGTAGAATGGAAATAAAGATTTATTTTTTTCAGACTGGCATACTCTTTAAAGGAAAGAATGATTTCATCAATAAACTTTACGATATTTTCTTCTGAAACCTTCAGCTGGACATTTCCGCTTTCCTGTTTTCTGAAATCAAGCAATTGATTGATT
The DNA here is from genome assembly GCA_030706465.1 of Bacteroidota bacterium. Classification (GTDB taxonomy): domain Bacteria; phylum Bacteroidota; class Bacteroidia; order Bacteroidales; family Paludibacteraceae; genus Paludibacter. Next base: position 11,378 of record JAUZOM010000099.1, read on the forward strand.
AATCTTAACAATCTCCTGGCATTGTTATTGATTGAAAGAAGGCTTTTCTTTATTTTCTCGTCCCCATCCCAATTGGAGATCAGGTTATCAAGTGGAGTAATGATTAAGGTTAAAGGGGTCCTGATCTCATGCGATACATTGGTGAAGAACCGAAGCTTTGATTGATGCAACTCATTTTGCTTTTTATTTTCCAGTTGTTCGAGGAATAGTTCCTGTTCCAATTTTAACCTTACCCGTGTAAATCTTACAAACACCAGCAGTATGAGAAATAATACCAGGGCATAAAAGATATAAGCCCACCATGTTTTCCAGAATGGAGGAAGAACCCTGACGGTAATTGAAATGGGCGTGTCGTTCCATATCCCATCGTTGTTGCAACCTCTGACCAATAAGGTATATTTTCCCGGTTTCAGGTTCATATATGTTGCGCTGGGTATACTGGTCTTATTCCAGTTGTCTTCAAAACCTTCCAGCTTGTATTCATATTGATTCTTATCGGAATTGATATAATTTAATAAGGCAAACTCAATAGTAAATACATTTTGATACGACTTAATGGTTACTGATTTTGCCGTACTGATGCTTTGCTCAGATAGTTGGTTTTTAGGATCGGTATTCGAATTATTATTAAATAGTTTCAGTTTTGTAAATACCAAAGTTGGAACCGATGTATTTATTCTGATATTTTCCGGATTGAAAATGACAATACCATTGTACCCTCCGAAATACATATTCCCCGCGTGGTCTTTTAAATAGGAATTATAATTGAACTCTTTGCAGATCAATCCATCGCTTTTACTATAATTCTTGAAGTTATTTCGGGCTGGATCATATTTGGAGATCCCGTTTTCAGTGCTTAACCATAAAAAGCCATGATCGTCTTCAAGCATTCCGAAGATGTTATTTCCGGGGAGCCCATTTTCTGTTGTATAGTTTTCAAATGAGGATGACTTCTCGTTGAATAAAAATAAACCGCTTCCCCTGCTCCCAATCCAAATCCTTTTAAGATGATCTTCATAAACAAAGAGGATAAACTTACCGTCAACGGTTTGTTTATGGTTGGGGTTTGTCGTAAAACGAACGATTCTTCCATTTGGGTATTTCAGATTCAGGCCCGTGGAGGCCCCAATCCATAACCTGTCTTTCGAATCAAAATTAAGGCAGGTGAGGTAGTCAGAATTGATCGTATTTGGATTCCTTTCACTGAAATGGTAGGTGACAAATTTCTTATCTGCTTTATTGTATTTACAAAGTCCGCCTCCATTGGTTGCAATCCAAAAATTTCCTTCTTTATCCGACTTGATATCATAAACCCGGTCATAAGGTATTGTATGAGGATTTTCCTTATCGGCAACATAACGGGTAAATTTTCTGGTTTTAAAGGAATAATAATTAAGACCGTCAAATGTGCCAATCCACAATCCGTCATGACCATCCGGATATATACATTTAACGTTGTCACTCGTTAACGAGTTAGGATCCTCCGGTTTGTGTTTGAAATTTTCATAGCTGTTTTTCTGGGGATTCCAATGAATGATTCCATCTCCTTCAACACTTAGCCACAAAGTATGTTGAAAATCTTCATACATCGCGCTTGCTATTTTGTAAGAAAGGGGCGAGTTTTTCCCATTTTGTTTGAAATGATCAAACTGTTTCGCCATGACATTGTATATGTTCACTCCGCCATAGTATGTCCCAATCCAATAGGTTCCATCACGATCGATAAATATGGAACGGATTGAATTATTGCTAAGCGAGGTCGGGTTATCCGGGTTCGTTAAATGTTCATAGACCTGTCTTCTCAACGGGTCAAAAACATATAATCCTCCCAGTGCCCCTATCCAGTATTGCCCGTTGTTATCTTTTTTAATGACCCGGATCTGCGGATCAATCTTAGTAAAAAGAGATTGGTATTGGGGAACAAGAGATTTATTCCGGCTTGAATAAAATATATTTTTCTTTTCGTCAAATATATTCAATCCCCCTTTTTCGGTTCCTATCCAAAGGGTTTCGTTATCTCCTTCGACGATAGTATTTATCCAGTTATTGCTTAATGAATTTGGATTTGTTATTGAAGAAGTGTAATTTGAGATAATAAACTCGTATTGGCGTTTTGATTTGAAACGTGATATTCCGTTAATGGTACCAATCCAGATATCCCCTGTTTTATCTTCGAACAAAGTTCTGACATAATTATCTACAAGGGATTGCGGATTCGAAGCATTATGATAAAACCGGATAATCTTTGTGGTATCGCCTGATACCAGTAGGTTTAATCCATCCCTAGTCCCAACCCAAATATTTTTATCCTTGTCTTCAAAAATTGCATTGATATTGTTGTTTGATATTGAAGACCGTTTGCCTGGAATATTAACGATGCGGGTGAAATTATCCGTTTCCGGATTATAAATGCAAATGCCATTATAGGTACCAACCCATAACTGACCCTTGCTGTCTAGCAATAAAGCATTGATTACATTGTTGGTTAAACTTGATGGGGCGTTGGGATCATTCCGGTAAACTTTGATGTCATGTGAATCATACCGGTTCAATCCATCCCTTGTCGCTAACCATATAAAACCTTTGGTATCCTGTGTAATAGCAAAAATTGTACTTTGGGATAAGCCGTCTTCAACAGTAAGATGATCGAATGAATAATTATAAATTTGATTATAAGCCGGTGAGCCGCAAAACACTAACAATAGAACAAACATTATCAGTGCTCTTAGTGCCGGTAATAATTTTTTATCTCCTGTAATCAAAATTTATCTGTTTGAGAAAATGAATAAACGTTGGGTAAAAATAATAAAAGAACAACGTAAAACTTAAATAAAATTGTATAAATGTGAATTTAAACGCTCTTTACCTCTTTTTAAAAGGATGCTCTCACCATATTTAAGATCATATTTATACTTTATTATTGAATACCGTAAAGTTTAAAAACCAACCCGTAATCATTTTTGTCATGCGGAAAAAATAATTTGTATTAATTCGGTCGCATGGAACGCGCAAAGATATTTCCAAGGGTGTTTGTGCTTAAAAACATGCCCGGTTCATCTATGCCAAATCAGATCATCCAATTGATTGTTATTCCTCTTTTTTATACCATGAGGCATACATCGGATAGGCATTTGCAATCCGGAGGACCTGACCTTCAAAAAACAGGGGATCCAGTTTCTTGATCTTTTTGGCCGGCACACCTGCATACAGATGGCCCGATTCGACAATCGTGCCTTCAAGAACTACTGCACCGGCCGCAATCATACAATTGCTGTTTATTACGGCTCCATCCATAATTATCGCGCCCATACCGACTAAAACATTGTCATGAATAGTGCAGCCATGAATAATCGCATTGTGTGCAATCGAAACATTGTTGCCGATTGTTACCGGCCATTTTTGATAAGTACAGTGTATGATGGCACCGTCCTGGATGTTGACCTTATTGCCCATCCGTATTGAATGAACATCACCGCGGACAACGGCATTGAACCAGATGCTGCAGTTGTCGCCCATGACCACATCGCCAACCACCGTTGCATTATCAGCCAGAAAGCAATCCTTTCCAAATTGGGGGGTAAGTCCGTTTATTGTTTTTATGAGTGCCATTAAAAACGGGATTATGTTGATAGTTTATTTTATGTTGCCAATCGAACGGGGATAATTCAGGGAAAAATGAAGTCCCCTGCTTTCTTTGCGTTCAATAGCCTGCATGATGATGAGGTAAGATACATTGATCAAATTTCGAAGTTCACAGATCTTCACCGAAAGGATACTCTTCTTGAATAAAGCTTCAGTTTCTTTATAGAGTAATTCGCTCCGGTCAAATGCTCTCTGCAGGCGCAGGTTTGAACGCACAATCCCCACATAGTTTGTCATGATTGATTGAAGTTCTTTCAGGCTTTGGGTAATCAGGATCATCTCTTCATTAAAAACCATTCCTTCGGCATTCCAGTCCGGTATTGCTTCGCAATATTCGATGTCTTTTATTTTGGCGGCTGCATCATTTGCGGCACGATGCGAGAATACCAGTGCTTCAAGCAATGAATTAGAAGCGAGTCTGTTAGCTCCGTGCAGGCCGGTCGAGGAACATTCTCCGCTGGCATACAGGTTATTGATTGAGCTGCGACCATACTCATCTACTTTGATTCCACCACAGGTATAGTGCGCTGCAGGAACTACCGGAATCATATCTTTGCGAATGTCAATTCCGATTCCCAAACAATGGGCAAATATGGTCGGGAAATGATATACCAAATCATCTTTATCAAGGTGACGACAGTCGAGATATACAAACTCATCGCCACTTATTTTCATCTCGTTGTCAATTGCTCTTGCAACGATGTCACGAGGAGCAAGCGATAACCGGGTGTCGTATTTCTGCATGAATTCTTCACCCTTCTGTGTCTTGAGAATTCCCCCAAAACCACGGACGGCTTCCGAAATAAGAAAGGAAGGATGTTCTGAAGGATTATAGAGTGAAGTTGGGTGAAATTGGATAAATTCCATTCCTGCGATAGT